>DASSYJ010000037.1:0-15573 GCA_035703305.1 Ornithinibacter sp.
CTCCCCGCGCTCGAGATCGTCGACAGCCGCATCCGCGACTGGAAGATCGGGCTCCTCGACACGATCGCCGACAACGCGAGCTCGGCCGCCGTCGTCCTCGGCTCGACCCCGACCGACGTCGGGGCGGTCGACCTGCGGCTCGCCGGCGCGACGTTCCACCGCAACGGCCAGGTCGTCGGCACCGGGGCGGGCGGGGCCGTCCTCGGCTCGCCGCTCACCTCGCTCGTCTGGCTCGCCAACACCGTCGGCGCCCGCGGGACGACGCTCGAGGCCGGCCACGTCGTCCTGCCGGGCTCGGTCTGCGCCATGGTCCCGGTCGCCGCCGGCGACACCTTCACCGCGACGTTCGCCGGGCTCGGCAGCGTCACCGCCCGATTCGTCTGAGGAGCACGCATGTCAGCGACACCCACACGGACCACGGGGACCGCCGCCATCGTCGGTCCCGGCAACATCGGCACCGACCTCATGTTCAAGCTGATGCGTCGCAGCGACGTCATCCAGCCGCGCTACATGATCGGCGTCGACCCGGCATCCGACGGTCTGCGCCGTGCCGCCTCGCTGGGCCTCGAGGCGAGCCCCGAGGGCGTGGACTGGCTGCTCGCCCAGGACGAGCTGCCCGACATCGTCTTCGAGTGCACGTCGGCCAAGGCGCACGCGGCGAACGCCCCGCGCTACGCGGAGGCCGGCATCCTCGCCGTGGACCTCACGCCGGCGGCGGTCGGCCCCTACGTGTGCCCGCCCGTCAACGTCGACTTCACCCTCGACGCCGTCAACGTCAACATGATCACCTGCGGCGGCCAGGCCACGACGCCGATGGTCAAGGCGGTCTCGTCGGTGGTCCCCGTGCCGTATGCCGAGATCGTCGCCTCGATCTCGTCCAGGTCGGCCGGGCCCGGCACCCGCGCCAACATCGACGAGTTCACCGAGACGACGTCGGAGGCCCTGGAGGTCGTGGGCGGTGCCGACCGCGGCAAGGCGATCATCATCCTCAACCCCGTCGAGCCGCCGCTCATGATGCGCAACACGGTCTTCTGCGCGATCCCGCCCGAGGCCGGTGAGCCCGGTGAGCTCCAGGACCGCGTGCTCGCCTCGATCCACGAGATGGTCGCGCGCGTGCAGGACTACGTGCCCGGCTACCACCTGCGCGCCGACCCCCAGTTCGACCCCGCCCGTGACCTCTGGCAGGGCATGGCCCGCGTGTTCGTCCCGATCGAGGTCAAGGGCCGCGGCGACTACCTGCCCGACTACGCCGGGAACCTCGACATCATCACGGCCGCGGCCGCTCGCGTCGGCGACATCCTCGTGTCGCACCGGCTCGGCGTGGCCTCCACGTGGAAGTCCTCGAGCGACCTCGGCGAGATGCCGGATGCCGTCGCCACCCCGGCCGCCACCGCCTCCCGGGCCGCCCGCACCGGCGGCCCCGCCGCGGCCCCCACCGCCGCCACCGCCGCCACCGCCGCCACCGCAGGAGTCTGAGCCATGGGAGACATGACCATCCGCCCGGAGGACGCCCCCGTCGTCACCGAGCCCCTCTCGGAGTCCGAGGTCGTCGCGAGCACCCCCACGGGCGGTGGCGAGCGCGACCTCCGGATCACCGACTCGACCCTGCGCGACGGGTCGCACGCGATGCAGCACCAGTTCACCGAGGAGCAGGTGCGCGGCGTCGTCCACGCCCTCGACGCGGCCGGAGTGCAGGTCATCGAGGTCTCGCACGGCGACGGCCTGGGCGGGTCGAGCTTCAACTACGGCTTCTCCAAGGTCGACGAGTTCCGCCTCATCGAGGCCGCGGTCGACGAGGCCACCCGGGCGAAGATCGCCGTGCTCATGCTCCCCGGACTGGGGACGGTGCACCACCTCGAGCGGGCCCACGCCGCGGGTGCCTCGGTGGCGCGGATCGCCACGCACTGCACCGAGGCCGACGTGTCGATCCAGCACTTCGGCGCGGCCCGCGACCTCGGCATGGAGACCGTCGGCTTCCTCATGCTGAGCCACAAGGCGGCACCGGTGGACCTCGCGGCCCAGGCGCGGATCATGGTCGACGCCGGCGCGCAGTGCGTCTACGTCGTCGACTCTGCCGGTGCCCTCGTGCTCTCCGACGCCCAGGAGCGGATCGCGGCCGTGCTCGCCGAGGTCGGCGACGAGGCCCAGGTCGGCTTCCACGGCCACCAGAACCTCAGCCTCGGCATCGCCAACTCGGTGCTCGCCTACCAGGCCGGCGCCAGGCAGATCGACGGCGCGCTCTGCGCCCTCGGCGCCGGTGCTGGGAACTCCCCCACCGAGGTGCTCGCCGCGACCTTCGAGCGGATGGGGATCCGCACCGGGGTCGACCTGGGCGAGGTGCTCTCGGCCGCCGAGGACGTCGTGCGCCCGTTCATCCCGCGCCTGCCGTGGATGGACCGCGCGTCGATCACCCAGGGGTATGCCGGTGTCTACAGCTCGTTCCTCCTCCACGCCGAGCGCGCCGCCAGCCGCTACGACGTGCCGGCGCACGAGATCCTCCAGAAGGTGGGCGAGTACGGCTACGTCGGCGGCCAGGAGGACATGATCATCGACATCGCCCTCCAGCTCGCCGAGGAGCGCGAGAACGAGCAGGTGCACGGCGACCTCGCCGCCATCGGGGTCCGCTGATGGCCGGGGAGGCACCAGCGGGCGGCTGGGACGTCGAGTCCGTCGCCGACGAGCTCCTGCGCTGCGAGGACGAGCGCCGCGAGCGCGAGCCCTTCACCGACGAGTGGCCCGGGCTCGACCTCGACACGGGGTATGCCGTGCAGGACCTCACCCTGCAGAGGCGCCTCGACCGCGGCGAGACGCTCGTCGGCGTCAAGCTCGGCCTGACGAGCCGCGCCAAGCAGGAGCGGATGGGCGTGCACTTCCCGTTCGTCGCCTGGCTCACCGACGCGATGATCCTGCCGGTCGGCGACCCGGTGCCCCAGGGCAGGCTCATCCACCCCCGCATCGAGCCCGAGATCGTGTTCGTCATGGGCGAGCGGCTCGAGGGCCCCGGTGTCACCTGCGCGCAGGCGATGTCGGCGGTCGAGTCCGTGTGGGGCGGCGCCGAGGTCATCGACAGCCGCTACAGGGACTTCCGGTTCACCGCAGGCGACGTCGCGGCCGACAACGCGTCGTCCGGGGCGTTCGTCACGGGCCCGGTCGGGCTCCCCCCGGCCGAGCTCGACCTGGCCCTCGAGGCCGTGCTCGTCGAGGTCGACGGCGTCGTCGTCGACTCGGCCACCGGTGCCGCCGTGCAGGGCCACCCCGGCGAGGCGCTCGCACTCGCCGCCAACGACCTCGCGCGTCGGGGTCACGCCATCGAGGCAGGCTGGGTCGTGCTCACCGGCGGCATGACGGATGCCGTGTTCGCCCCTCCCGGGTCGAGCACCGCGCTGCACTTCACCAACCTCGGGTCGGTCTTCCTCAACGGTGGGAAGGGCTGAGCCGCCGTGCCACTCATCGAGGTCACGATGGCAGAGGGACGCACGCCGCAGCAGGTCCGCACGCTCATCTCCGCCCTGACGCACGCCACCGCGGAGGCCGTCGGCGCGCCGCTCGACAGCATCCGCGTCGTCGTCCGCGAGGTGCCCCTCACCCACTGGGCTGCCGGCGACGTCACCATCGCCGAGCGGCGCGGCGCACCCGACCCGCGCGACACCGCCTGAGCCTGCCCCCGGCATCCGCCTCCGTCCGACCCAGACCACGAGAACCCGCACCGCAGAAGGTGAACCCATGAGTGAGCTCCAGTTCTTCGGCCACATCATCGACAACGAGGAGGTCGAGTCGCTCGACGGCGGCCGTTTCGACGTCTGGAACCCCTGGACCCGCGAGGTGTGGGCGCAGGCCGCGGAGGCGGGACCCGCGGATGCCGCCCGCGCGGTCGAGAGCGCCCGGCGCGCCTTCGACGAGGGCCCGTGGCCGCGGATGGGCCGGGTCGAGCGGGCCGCGATGATCCACCGGCTCGCCGACCTCATGGAGGAGCGGGCCGACGACCTCGCCACCCTGGACTCCACCAACATGGCCAAGCCGTTCCAGCAGGCCAGGCACGACGTCGCGCGGTCGGTGGCGAACTTCCGGTTCTTCGCCGACCACCAGCGCGACAGCGTCGGCGAGGCCTACCCGATGGACTCCGGCCACCACACCTACAGCGAGTTCGGCCCGGCGGGCGTCGTCGCGGCCATCAGCCCGTGGAACTTCCCCCTCATGATGGCGACGTGGAAGATCGCACCCGCGATCGCGTGGGGCAACACGTGCATCATCAAGCCGAGCGAGGACACCCCGGCATCCGTCACGCTCCTCGGCCGCCTCGCCGTGGAGGCGGGCTTCCCGCCCGGGGTGCTCAACGTGCTCAACGGCCACGGGGCCCCGGCCGGCTCCTCGCTCACCGCCGACGACCGCGTCGACCGCGTGACGTTCACGGGCTCCTCGGTGACCGGCAAGGCGATCATGGCGTCGGCGGCCACCCACCTCGCTCCCGTCTCGCTGGAGCTCGGCGGCAAGGGCGCGAACCTCGTCTTCGACGACGCCGACCTCGACAACGCCGTCCACTGGGCGGTCGAGGCGATCTTCCGCAACTCCGGCCAGATCTGCCTCGCCGGGTCGCGCCTGTTCGTCCAGTCGGGCATCCACGACGAGTTCATGGACCGGTTCAAGGCGGCGGCCGAGGCCCTCGTCATCGGCGACCCGTTCGACCCGGAGACGAGGTTCTCGTCCCTGGCGAGCCGCAAGCACTTCGAGAAGGTGCGCGGCTACGTCGACTCCGTCGAGGTGCAGGGCGGCAAGATCCTCACCGGTGGGGTGGCTGAGGACGGGTCGTGGCTCGTCCGGCCGACGATCGTCACCGACCTCCCCCTGACCGCCCCGCAGTACTGCGAGGAGATCTTCGGCCCGGTCTGCGTCGTCAACAGGTTCGAGACCGAGGACGAGGTGCTCGCCCTCGCCAACGACACCCGCTACGGCCTCAACGCGATGCTCTTCACGGAGAACCTCTCGACCGCCCACCGCGTCGCGAGCCGCCTCAAGGCCGGCACCGTGTGGGTCAACTGCTTCTTCATCCGCGACCTGCGCACGCCGTTCGGCGGGGTCGGGGACTCGGGCGTCGGGCGCGAGGGCGGCAGCTTCTCGCGCGAGTTCTTCACCGAGCCCAAGGCCGTCGTCATGCAGATCGACCGCGGCTGACCCTCCCTGGCGCCCGGCGCCCCGGCCTCGCCCACGTCGCGCGTCACGCCGGCTCGCGGGTGTCGGTGTGCCGGGGCAGGGTGGGGCGTATGCCGTCCACGCCCCTCCCGCCGCGACCGCACCTCCCGGGCTCGGCCCCGCCTCCCCCGGTGTGCTCCATCGTCCCGCCCTACCTCCTCGAGGCGCTCGCCACCTCGGGCGACCCGCACCTCGAGGCCCGCGCCCGGGCGACGATCGCCGTCGATGTCGGGCTGCGGCGCCAGCGACGCACGGCGAGCCTGCGGGCCACCCGGCCGCAGGCCCGGCTCCCCCGCCTCGCGCGCGGCACGGCCGAGGGGCCGCAGCGCAGCATCCACGACGCGCAGGAGCGCACCGGGCTGCCCGGCGCCCTCGTCCGCAGCGAGGGAGGTCCCGCGACGGGCGACCGGGCGGTCTCCGAGGCGTACGACGGGCTCGGAGCCACCTGGGAGCTCTGGCAGCGGGCCTACGGGCGCAACTCGCTCGACGGCAAGGGCCTCCCCCTCGTCGCCACCGTGCACTTCGGGCGCGACTACGACAACGCCTTCTGGGACGGCACCCAGATGGTCTTCGGCGACGGTGACGGCGTCGTCTTCCTGCCGTTCACCCGCAGCCTCGACGTCATCGGGCACGAGCTCGCCCACGGCGTCACCCAGTACACCTCGGGCCTGAACTACCAGGACCAGTCCGGCGCCCTCAACGAGTCGGTCTCCGACGTCTTCGGTGTCCTCGTCAAGCAGCGCCTCCTCGGCCAGTCCGCCGACGAGGCTGACTGGCTCATCGGCTCGGAGCTGCTCGGGCCCGACGTCCAGGGGGTCGCGCTCCGGTCGATGGCGGCACCCGGCACGGCATACGACGACCCCCGCCTCGGCCGCGACCCGCAGCCTGGCCACATGCGCGGCTTCGTCGACACCTCCGAGGACTTCGGCGGGGTCCACATCAACTCGGGCATCCCCAACAGGGCGTTCCACGTCCTCGCGACCACCCTCGGCGGCAGCGCGTGGGAGGTGTCGGGCCAGGTCTGGGTCGACACGATCCTCGGCGACATCCGCGCCGACTGCGACTTCGCGACCTTCGCGGGCCTCACCGTGGCCGCCGCGACCGCACGGCACGGCCAGGGGTCGGACGTCGTCGCCGCGGTGCAGGCCGCGTGGGACGCCGTCGGGGTGCCGTATGCCGGTGCCGCGTCGACCGCTCCCGCCGCGGCGCCGGCGTCGACCGCACCGCTCGGCGGGCAGGAGTCCTCCGAGGGTCCCTCGGGCGGCGCCCCCGCGCAGGGGAGTGCTGGGCCCGGGCCCTCGACCGAGGTGAGCGTCAGGCGAACGGGCGGGTTCGCCGGGCGCACGCTCGAGCGCACGGTCGCGCTGGGCGACCTCCCTCGCCGCGACGCCCGTGCCTGGGAGTCGCTCCTCGCCGACGCCGGCCTGCCCGCGCTGGCGAGCGAGGCCTCGGGTCGTCGCTTCCCCGACGTCTTCTGCTACGGCGTGCGCTGCGCGCTGCCTCCGGTCGACGTGGTGATCCCGGAGCCCGAGCTCGCCGACGAGGTGCGCGACCTGTTCGAGCGCACGCTGAGCGCGCGCGGAGGGAGGGGAGGGGGTGGCTGAGCGACGGCTGGGCCCCGGCATACGATCGGGCCCATGACCGAGCCGGGGCCACGTGACCTGCGCCGGGACGACTTCGACGAGCTGTCCCCGGTGACGACGCGCTGGTCCGACAACGACATGTTCGGGCACCTCAACAACGCGGTCTACCTCGAGCTCTTCGACACGGTGCTCAACGCCTGGATGATGCGCGAGACCGGTGTCGACGAGACCGTGAGCGACGTCATCGGGGTCGTCGCGGAGTCGAGCTGCCGCTACTACGCGGAGGTCTCGTTCCCGGGGTCCGTCGACGTCGGCGTCCGGGTCGCGCGCATCGGGCGGACGAGCACCGTCCTCGAGCTCGGGCTCTTCGTCGCCGGCATGGTCGAGATCGCGGCGCACGGTGAGTGGGTGCAGGTCTACATCGACCGCGTGAGCCGCCGACCGGTGCCCATCCCCGACGTCGTCCGGGCCCACCTCGAGCGCTCCCTCGCCCGGCGCGACCCCCGAGCCGGCCGAGGTGACGGCGGGAGCCCAGCGTGACCTCGACCGCGGGCCCCACGGAGGGGGCGCACCCCGTCGCCGACCTCCTCCTGCGCGCCTGGCGGGGCCCTCGTCCGGCCGCGGACGGCTCCTGGGCGCGGGTCCCTCCGTGGCGCGCGGGTGTCCACGGGGTCGTGGCCGTCACCGGCCGAGCCCTCGTCACCGCGCCCGACGACGTCACCGACGCCGAGCTCGAGGCGCTGGGCGTCGACGGCTGGGGGCACGCCCACGACCCGCGGGTCATGACCCGCCTCGCCGGTCCCGACGGCTGGGTCGACGTGCTGGATGCCGTGCTGCTCGCCGAGGGCACGGGTCGCCCCGTGGAAGGGGTCGTCCCGCGCCCGGACCTCCTCGACCACCCCCGCGTGCGCCACGCCCTCCCGATCCGCGACGACGTGCGCGTCTTCGGCCTCGAGGGCGACGACGCGTCGGTGCTGACCCTCGCGTGCGGTCTCGGTGGCCTGGCCGAGATGAGCCTGCAGGTCTCGCCCGACCGCCGGGGCGAAGGTCTGGGGACCCTCCTGGCCCGTGCGGCGCGTGGGCTCGTGGGACCCGGGGAGGCCCTCGCGGCGTGCGCGTCGCCGGCGAACGTGGCGAGCCTCCGGGCCCTGCTCCGAGCAGGGTTCGAACCCGTGGGGTCCGTGCAGGTCTACCGGCCGAGTCGCTGACCCGGGAGCACTGCCGCGGTCAGAGCGGTGCGAGCGTGTCGAGCACCGACGTGGTGACCTCGTCGGCGCCCTCGCCCGAGGTGTGCGAGACGGTGATCGTCGCGAAGCCGTTCGGCCCGCCGACGACGATGGAGCGGCCCTGCACCGTGGTCGACCCGACCTGGAGCGTGTAGGGCATGAGCACGGCCTTGCCGAGCGGGGTGGTGACCTCGCTGCCCTCCCCTGGGTCGGCCTCGATCGTCTTGAGCTCGGCGGCGAGGGCGTCGGCGGACGGCAGGGACTTGAGGCCGTTGGGGACGACGTTGACGTTGGGCGAGAAGCCGTTCTCGGCGGCGCCGAAGACCATGAGGTCGATCTGGCCGGCCGCCTGCTCGAGCTGGTCGGCCGTGATGTTCATGGCGGCGGCAGCGTCGGCGATCGCCTTCTTGTCACCCTTCTCGAAGAGCGTCTTCGGGTCGATCACCGTCCAGTCCTCCGGGACGGCGAACTTCATCCCGACCCGCTGGGACTCGGCCCACGTCATGCCGTCAGGCGCATCCGTGGACGCCGGGGAGGGGCTCGCCGAGGCGGATCCCGTGGCGCTCGCGGCCGCGCTGGTGCCACCCGCCTCCGGCGTCCCACTCCCACAGGCGCTCAGGCCCGTCGCGCCCAGCACGACGGCGATGGAAACGGACACCAGGACTCGAGCTCTCCCCCACATGGCGCCCACGGTAGCGCGGCCACCGGCCTGAGGGGCGCGAAGGAACCCGGGTCGCGATGGTGCGCGACCCGGGTTCCGTCGATCGTGGTCAGGCGGTGCCGGGGACGTGGCGGCGGCGCATGGCGCCGGCGGTGCTGATCCCGAGACCGGCCACGGCCAGGCCTGCGAGGACGCCGAGGCCCACCTGGGCGAGCTCGACGGCGTTGTCGTCGACCTTCACGACGACCCGCGTGGCGGTCGAGCTGCCAGCGGGAGTGCTGGTCGTGGGCTGCCCGTCCACCCGACGCACGTCTCCCGGGAGCATGCTCGCCGAGCCTGAGACCGAGGTGGTCTCCATCTGCCGCACGTCACCGGCACGTACCGACGTCGTGGACTCGGGCTTGCTGGGCTGCGGCTTCGCGAGCGCGGGGCTCGCGAGCAGCATCGACGCGAGGGCGGCCGTTCCGATGGCTGCGCCGACCTTGGTCATTCCTGTGTGTGACATGTCCCTGCCCTTTCTCTGTCATGGGTGCGGTCACCCCACGACCGTCGTGGTTGGCGCGAACCCTGCACATCGGAGGAGGTCCACAGGTCCGGTCCTGATACACGGCGGGTCCTGGCCGGGCGGTCGCCGATGCGTCCCGGGAAGGCTCGCGACGGCATCCGCGGAAGGGCTGTCAGCGGCCCTGAGGCCCCGGGTCGGGTGTCGGGGGTCGGGACGGGGCGCGTCTCGCCCGGAAAAGTGCCCGCACGGGCCTCCCCGGGGCATTCCGTGTCGGTCCCGACCGTTAGGATGGGTGGAGAAATCGCGCCCGAGGCGTTCTGCGCCCTTGGGCGCGCGCCATGAGTCCCGCCGGCCGGCCCGGCGGGACCCTTGCCGAGAAGGAGATCCGTGGCGGACCACCAGCCCGACCCGACCACCGAACGGACCGCCGACGCGTCCGCCACAGCACCCGAGCAGGTGGTCGACGCTGCCCTCGAGGGTGCGGGTCCGGACTACGACGCGGCGTCGATCACGGTCCTCGAGGGTCTCGAGGCGGTGCGCAAGCGCCCCGGCATGTACATCGGCTCCACGGGCGAGCGCGGCCTGCACCACCTCGTCTGGGAGATCGTCGACAACGCGGTCGACGAGGCCCTCGCGGGGTACGCCGACACCATCGACGTCGTCCTCATGGAGAACGGCGCGGTGCGGGTCAAGGACAACGGCCGCGGCATCCCCACCGACATCCACCCGACCGAGGGCGTCAGCGCGGTCGAGCTCGTGCTCACCCAGCTGCACGCCGGCGGCAAGTTCGGCGGTGGCGGCTACAAGGTCTCCGGTGGCCTCCACGGCGTCGGGTCCTCCGTCGTCAACGCCCTCTCGACGCGGCTCGACGTGTGCGTCCGGCAGAAGGGCCACGCCTTCCGGATGTCCTTCGACCACGGCGTTCCGACCGGGCCGCTCGCGAAGATGGAGGAGACCGCACGCACCGGCACGACGATCACCTTCTGGGCCAACCCGGAGATCTTCGAGACGGTCGAGTACGACTACGAGACGATCCGGGCGCGGTTCCAGCAGTACGCCTTCCTCAACAAGGGCCTCACGATCAACCTCGTCGACGAGCGGGTGGCCGACACCGACGAGGCCGCGCTCGACCTCGACGGCGTCGACGCCGACATCGCGGTCGTCGAGGACCACGAGGACGAGGATGCCGGGGGCGAGGCCCGCACCACGACGGCCCGCTCGGTCTCCTACCGCTACGACAACGGGCTCGTCGACTACGTCAACCACCTCGTCGGCTCCAAGAAGTCCGACCCGGTGCACGCCGACGTCATCTCGATCGAGGTCGAGGACACCTCGCGCAGCCTCGCGCTCGAGCTCGCGATGCAGTGGACCTCCGCCTACTCCGAGTCGGTGCACTCGTACGCCAACACGGTGAACACGCACGAGGGCGGCACCCACGAGGAGGGCTTCCGCGCGGCGCTGACCAAGCTCGTCAACGACTTCGCGCGCAAGCAGAACCAGCTCAAGGACAAGGACGAGAACCTCACCGGCGACGACGCCCGCGAGGGCCTGACCGCCGTCATCTCGGTCAAGCTCGGGGAGCCGCAGTTCGAGGGCCAGACCAAGACCAAGCTCGGCAACTCCGAGGTCAAGGGCTTCGTCCAGCGGGCCATGACCGACGAGTTCGGCGCCTGGCTCGACAGCCACCCCACCGAGGGCCGCGAGATCGTCCGCAAGGCGATCCAGGCGGCGGCCGCGCGGATGGCGGCCCGCAAGGCGCGCGAGGCCACGCGCAAGCGGGTCCTCGAGTCCGGGGGCCTGCCCGGCAAGCTGCGCGACTGCCAGGCCAAGGACCCGGCCGTCTCCGAGGTGTTCATCGTCGAGGGGGACTCCGCCGGCGGCTCCGCCGTGCGTGGCCGCAACCCCCACACCCAGGCGATCCTCCCGATCCGCGGCAAGATCCTCAACGTCGAGCGCGCGCGCCTCGACAAGGCCCTCGGCAACCAGGAGGTGCAGGCGCTCATCTCGGCGTTCGGCACCGGCATCGGCGAGGACTTCGACATCGAGAAGGCCCGCTACCACAAGATCGTCCTCATGGCGGATGCCGACGTCGACGGCATGCACATCCGCACCCTGCTGCTGACCCTGCTCTTCAGGTTCATGAAGCCGCTCATCGAGGCCGGGTACGTCTACCTCGCGCAGCCGCCGCTCTACCGCATCAAGTGGAGCAACGCCCCGCACGAGTTCGCCTTCACCGACCGCGAGCGTGACGCCCTCGTCGCCGAGGGCCAGAGCAAGGGACGGCGGATCCCCAAGGACAACCCGATCCAGCGCTACAAGGGGCTCGGGGAGATGGACTACCAGGAGCTCTGGGAGACGACGATGGATCCCGACCAGCGGGTCCTGCTCCAGGTGACCCTCGACGACGCGGCCGCCGCCGACGAGATCTTCTCGATCCTCATGGGGGAGGACGTCGAGTCCCGGCGCTCGTTCATCCAGCGCAACGCCCGCGACGTCCGCTTCCTCGACATCTGATGGTCTTCGACTCCCGTTGTCGCCTCCGCCGGGCGCACCAGGTGCGGTATGCCGGCGCAGACCATCCGCACCCACGCCCACGCAGAGCGTGGGACCCGGCTGGCGCTCGCGGGTGCGCCCACGCGGAACGTGGGACCCGCCGCCAGACCCAGCCAGCGCCGGCATACCGACCTGCTGCGCACGGCTCGGTGGTGAACCGGCGTACCGCACCTGCAGCTCGCCGCGTGGGTGACCCACAACGACGAAACCAGTTCGATGCTAGGCAAGGACGACGATGACTGAGCAGCCGCCCGTGATCACGGACCGCACGGAGCCGATCGACCTCAACACCGAGATGCAGCGGTCGTACATCGAGTACGCCATGAGCGTCATCGTCAGCCGTGCGCTGCCCGACGTGCGCGACGGGCTCAAGCCGGTGCACCGCCGCGTGCTCTACGCGATGTACGACGGGGGCTACCGGCCCGACCGGGGTTTCAACAAGTGCAGCCGCGTCGTCGGCGACGTCATGGGGCAGTACCACCCGCACGGTGACAGCGCGATCTACGACGCCCTCGTGCGGCTCGTCCAGGACTGGAGCCTGAGATACCCGCTCGTCCAGGGCCAGGGGAACTTCGGCAGCCCGGGTGACGACCCGGCGGCGGCCCCGCGGTACACCGAGTGCCGGATGGCGCCGCTGTCGATGGACATGGTGCGCGACATCGACGAGGAGACCGTCGACTTCAAGCCCAACTACGACGGCAAGACCCTCGAGCCCGAGGTGCTGCCGAGCCGCTTCCCCAACCTCCTCGTCAACGGCTCGGCCGGCATCGCGGTCGGCATGGCGACCCAGATCCCGCCGCACAACCTGCGCGAGGTGGCCGCCGCGGCCGAGTGGGTGCTCGCCCACCCGGACGCGACCCGCGAGGAGATGCTCGACGCGGTCATGCACGAGATCAAGGGCCCGGACTTCCCGACCGGCGCCCTCATCATGGGGTCCAGGGGCATCGACGACGCCTACCGCACGGGCCGCGGCTCGATCATCATGCGCGCGGTCGTCGAGGTCGAGGAGATCCAGGGCCGGCAGTGCCTCGTCGTCACCGAGCTGCCCTACCAGGTCAACCCCGACAGCCTCGCCCAGAGGATCGCCGAGCACGTCAAGGACGGCCGCCTCTCGGGCATCGCCGACATCCGCGACGAGACCTCGGGCCGCACCGGCCAGCGCCTCGTCATCGTGCTCAAGCGCGACGCCATCGCCAAGGTCGTGCTCAACAACCTCTTCAAGCACACCCAGCTGCAGACCACCTTCGGGGCCAACATGCTCGCGCTCGTCGACGGGGTGCCCCGCACCCTGCCGATCGACGCGTTCATCCGCCTGTGGGTCGACCACCAGGTCGACGTCATCCAGCGGCGCACGGCATACCGGCTCCGCAAGGCCGAGGAGCGCATCCACATCCTGCGCGGGCTGCTCAAGGCGCTCGACGCGCTCGACGAGGTCATCGCGCTCATCCGGCGCTCCCCCACCGTCGACGCGGCGCGCGAGGGGCTCATGGGCCTCCTCGAGATCGACGAGGTGCAGGCCCAGGCGATCCTCGACATGCAGCTGCGCCGGCTCGCCGCGCTCGAGCGCCAGAAGATCATCGACGACCACGACGAGCTCGCGGCCCAGATCGAGGACTTCACCGACATCCTCGCCAAGCCCGGCCGCCAGCGCGACATCGTGTCGGAGGAGCTCGACGCGATCGTCCAGCGGTTCGGCGACGACCGCCGCACGACGATCCTGCCCTTCGACGGCGACATGTCGATGGAGGACCTCATCCCCGAGGAGGACGTCGTCGTGACGATCACCCGGGGTGGGTACGCCAAGCGCACCCGGGTCGACGCCTACCGCAGCCAGAAGCGCGGTGGGAAGGGCGTGCGGGGGGCGGCGCTCCGCGGCGAGGACATGGTCGACCACTTCTTCACGACGACCTCGCACCACTGGCTGCTCTTCTTCACCAACCTGGGTCGCGTCTACCGGGCCAAGGCCTACGAGCTGCCGGATGCCGGCCGCGACTCCAAGGGCCAGCACGTCGCCAACGTCATGGCGTTCCAGCCGGGTGAGGAGATCGCCCAGGTGCTCGCGGTGCGCGACTACTCCAGCGCCTCGTACCTCGTGCTCGCCACCCGCACCGGTCTCGTCAAGAAGACCCGGCTCTCCGAGTACGACAGCCCCCGCACCGGCGGTCTCATCGCGATCAACCTGCGCGACGGCGACGAGCTCGTCGGCGCCGGTCTCGCCGAGGCACGCGACGACCTGCTCCTCGTCAGCCGCAAGGGCCAGTCGGTGCGCTTCCACGCCGACGACGCGACGTTGCGCCCGATGGGGCGCGCGACGTCCGGGGTCACAGGGATGAAGTTCCGCAACGGCGACTCGCTCCTGTCGATGTCGGTCGTCGAGGACGGCACGGACCCCGACGTGTTCGTCGTCTTCGAGTCCGGGCTCGCCAAGCGGTCCAAGGTCTCTGAGTGGAACGTCAAGGGCCGGGCGATCCTCGGCGTCGCCGTGGCCAGGCTCTCCGACAAGGGCGGCGACCTCGTCGGTGCGCTGACGGTCGACGAGGACGACGAGGTGCTCGTCATCTTCGAGAAGGGCAACATCGTGCGGTCCCGGGTCGACGAGGTGCGGCTCACCGGTCGCAACACGATGGGCGTGCAGTTCGCCAAGGCCAACAAGGACGACGCGATCGTCGCCGTGGCCCGCAACCCCGAGCGCGAGGTCGAGGAGGCGGTCGAGGCCGTCGAGGCGGCGGCAGAGCAGGCCGGCGCAGGAGCCGACGGCGATGCTGCCGACGGCCACATGGCCGGTGCCCGCGGCTCCGTTGCTGCCCCTGGCGAAGGTGACGATGGAGTCTCGGTCCTCGACCCTTCCGCGGTTGATGTCGCAGACACGGCGACGGATGCCGTACCGTCGAAGGCCACCGATGACGACGCAGGAGGTGACGAGTGAGCACGGCAGACCACGCGGGGCGCCCGCTGACCCCGCCTGCCTCCTCCGGTGGCTCCTCGTTCCGCGGTCCCTACGCCGACGGCGGCTCGGCGGCGCGCGCGAAGGAGACATCCGGCGACGGCAGCGCCCTGCGGCGCCTCGCCGAGGCCGACACGACGGTCAACACCTCGGCCCCGCCGACCACACCGGTGCCGGTGAGCCCGCCCCCGAGCGAGCCCGCCGCTACGACCCAGTACACCGCGCCGCCCCCTGCCGCCGCACCGCCCGCCTCGGCTCCGCCGGTGGCTCCCCCGCCGGTGGTGGCTCCCCCGGCGCCGGCTGCCGCCCCTCCGGCTGAGGCCCCCGCGACCGCTCCGTCGTGGCAGTCCCCGCCCGCGACCACCGAGCTGCCCCGCGAGCCGGCGGCGTCCCAGGCTGCTGCCAGCGATCCGGCTGTCGTGGAGCACCGGCGCCCGCAGTCGGGCTCGGCGCACTCCCGGCCGGCTCCTCGGCCCGGCGCCCCTCGTCGGGTGCGGCTCACCGTCTCCCGGGTCGACCCTTGGTCGGCGATGAAGATCTCGTTCCTGCTCTCCGTGGCCCTCGGCATCGCCGGGGTCGTCATGGTGGCGGTGCTCTGGACGATCCTCAACGGCATGGGTGTCTTCGACCAGGTCAACGGCATCGTCGGCCAGGTCGTGCAGGACGGCAGCCAGCGCTTCGACATCCTCGACTTCGTCGGCTTCGGTCGCGTCGTCTCGCTGTCGATCGTCATCGGGGTCATCGACGTCATCCTCATCACCGCGATCGCGACCCTCGCGGCCTTCCTCTACAACGTCTCCAGCGCCCTCGTCGGCGGCCTGCAGCTCACGCTCAGCGACGACTGACCAGGCAGTTCGCGGCGGTGCGCCGGGGTGTGGCGGCGGCCTCGGCAGGGGCGTGCACGGCATCCGCCA
>DASSYJ010000038.1:0-37395 GCA_035703305.1 Ornithinibacter sp.
GCTTGGCCCCACAGGTACCAATAGGCGACCCACGCGAGCGCCGTGACGGCCGCGAGCGCAGAAGCCGTTGCGAGGACCCATCGAGGTTGCCGGGCTCCTCGCAGGATCAGGCAGATGATCAAGACGAGCGGGGGACCCACGAAGATCCCGACCACGAACGCAAGGTCACCAACCGTGGTCATGGGAGACAGTTTTGCACTAGCGACGGGTGGGCGGACCCGCGATCAGGCCGCTGATGGGCACCTGTTGAGGTCCATGCCGGCGTGCAGGCACCCGGGCTGCTCCATCGCGACCTGGGTGCCTCGCGTGGGGCGCAGGGCGTTGCGAGGTCGGGCGGAGTCGGTGAAGAACCGGTAGGCGTCGACGTGCGAGCAGCGGATGCCGTGCCGCTCCACGACCTCGTCGGTGCCGTCACTGCCGAGCCGCAGCGGCCACCCCGAGTGCCGGACGTCGCCGGCCGGTATGCCGTGCACCATCGCCCACTCGTGGAGACCGAAGCACCCCAGCTGTGGAGGGCGGGTCACGGTGGCGGACAGCAGCTCCCGCACGAAGTCGACGGCGGCGCCTCGGGCGGCGAGGAAGGCAGCGAGGTCGAGCTCCACGGCATCCCCGCGGACGCGGTAGTGGGTCCACGCCGCGCGCGGGAGGCCCGCGGAACCCTCGAGGCGCACCCCGGCGCCCGGGTGCCAGCGGCGCAGGCGCGCGGGAGAGTTGTTGTAGTACCGGAAGAGGAAGTCCTCGACCGGGTGCGTGCGGTGGTCCGCGCGCCGCGCGCGGTGCGCGGCCGTGACGGCATCCACGCGTTCCTCGTGGGCGGCCTCGAGGGCACGCCACTCGTCGAGGGGGAGGACGCAGGACGTCATCGCACCACGGTAGCGAGGAGGTCCGTTCCCCCTCGCCCGGCTCTCAGTCCTTGGGGTAGGGGCCGTACTGGTTGTCGTACTCGCTGTCGAGGACGAAGAAGACCAAGAGCACGACGGCGCCCACGACGGGGACCAGGGCGATGAGGAGCCACCAGCCGCTGCGGCCGGTGTCATGCAGCCTGCGGACGCCGACGGCGAGACCCGGCAGCAGGAGGGCGAGGCCGGCGATGCTCGTGATCCAGCCGCCGCCGTAGCTCAGGTCGCCGTAGGTGAGACCGGCCGCGCGGTCGATGACGCTCGCGACGATGAACACGAGGGTGACGAAGAGGTACCACCACCAGTACTCACGGCGGCGGGCGCGACCCGAGAACGTCGCGTACTTCGAGAACACCGTGCTGATGGCCTGACCGAACGACATGACCGTGCTCCTGTTCCGATGGGAGATCCACCGACGAGGGTAGGGACTCGGTCCCGGCAACCGGGGGACGCGGCGCGACCAGCAGCCGTGTCGCCCACGAGCGAGGTCGTGCGGGGTGCGGGAACCCCCGCCGTGGGCCCGCACGCTGTGGGAGAGGATGGTGCCCGCGCCTTCCGAGAACTGACAGGGACCCCATGAGCCGAACGACCCTCCCGACCGCCGCCGCCGCGGCGACGGCACTCGTGCTGGGCCTCGCGGCCTGCGGTGGTGGGGACCCGGCGCCGCCACCGGCCCCTGCGGCTGCTCCGTCCGCCCCTGCCACCGCCTCACCGTCGACCAGTCCCTCGGCCGGCACCGGGCAGCTCTACGTCGCCCTGGGCGACTCGCTGGCCGCGGGCTACCAGCCGGGCGGCACCGAGCTGCGCGACACGGCATACCCGGCGCTCGTGGCGAACCGGCTGGAGGGCGAAGGGGCCGACCTCGCCGTGGAGAACCTCGGCTGCAGCGGTGAGACGACCACCTCGCTCATCAACGGCGGGAAGTGCGAGTTCGCCGAGGGCAGCCAGCTCGAGCAGGCCGAGGCGTTGTTGAGGGGCCGGGCGGGCGAGGTGGCCCTCGTCACGATCGACATCGGGGGCAACGACCTCCTGCGCTGCGTGCGCGGCGGCGCCGACGTCGACACGACATGCGTCGCGGGTGGAGTGAAGACCGTGCGGAAGAACCTCCCCACGATCCTCGAGCGGCTCCGCAAGGCTGCGGGCAAGGACGTGCCCGTGCTCGTGCTCGGCTACTACAACCCCTGGCTCGCCGCCAAGGCCCTGGACCAGCCGGTCAGGGGCGTCGACGCGGCCGCAAAGGCCTACACCAGCCTCAGCGACACCATCGAGACGGCGGCGAGGGGCTCGGGCACGACGTTCGTGGGCCTGGACAAGGCCTTCGCGACGAACGACACGACGCCCACGGAGATCAACGGGCGCACCGTGCCCGAGAACGCGGCGAGGATCTGCACGCTGACCAATATCTGCACCGCCGCCGACATCCACCTCACCGACGAGGGTGCTGCCACCGTGGCACGTGTGCTTGCCGCGGCGGCCACGAAGGCGGGAGTCGGCTGATCCGCCCAGCGACCTGCGTCCGTTGCGGCGGTGACCGGAAGACGGTGGATCTGGTTGTCCACCGTGGTGATTCACCGACCACGTCGTTGCGCTTCGAACGAGTGTTCGAGTAGAATGATGCATGGTGACCGGGGGGTTGGGTCTGGCGAAGCGTCGTTCCCACATCAGGGCTGCGCGTGACGCCCTCAGGGGTCTTGGCGAGGCGCTCCACGAGGCGTCGGGCCCCGAGCTGCGCGAGCTGATGACCTTGGCCGACGAGGTGAGCGCGGCGGGTGGCGCGGCTCGGGCGGTGATCACCGTCGAGGCGATCTCCCGCGGTGAGGTCACCGAATCAGGCATGAGCGCGCACGCGTGGGTGCGCGAGCACGCGCCGTCCCTCCGACAAGGGGGTGCCGGACACGTCGCGAGGATCGCGGTCGAGGCGAGCGGCGGCGCCAGGCCACCGCTCTCGGGCGATGCGGTGCGCCTGGATCCCGATTCGGCTGCCGGGATCGTGTGGGAACGAGTGAAGGACGGCTGTGTCTCCCCGGCGCTGGCGGTCTCCGTCCTGTCCGAGGCCTCGCGCCTGGCACCACTCCTGCGCGACGAGGTGATGCCCACGGTGACGCGCCAGCTCGTGGAGCTCGGCACGACCTGGGGGCCCACGGTGATGCGTCGGCTGCGCCCGCGCCTGTTGGCCGAGTACGGGCGTGTGGGCGTGCTCGAGGACATCCAGGAGCGGCTCGCGTCGGCCGCGCGCTTGTCGTCGCCGCTCGTGGAGTCCGGGGACCTCACGGAGTACCAGCTCGTCATGACGCCCGAGCAGGCTGTTGTGCTCGAGGCGGCGATCGGTCCCCTGAGCGCGCCGGCTCCCAACGACGAGACCCGGGAGCGTGACCTGCGCCCGGCGGCGCAGCGGCGCGTCGAGGCGCTCGCCGAGGTGTGTCGGCGCTCTTCGGCCGTCGATGCGGCCGACGAGGGCCTCGACGGACCGGCGGCCGCCCCCGCGGCCGTCCACGTCACCATCGCCCTGACCGACCTCGAGCAGCGGATCGGGTGCGGGGAGGTGCTCGGCTCGACGGCGACCGGGACGATCCTCAGCGCGGAGACGCTCCGACGGGTGGCCTGCGACGCCGCGCTCGTCCCGCACGTCCTCGGCACGGCCGGGGAGGACCTCGACCTGGGTCGGGTGGTGAGGTTGTTCACCCGGGCGCAGCGGCGCAGGTTGTGGCGGCGGGACCGTGGCTGCACCTACCCGGGGTGCACCGCGCCGGCGTCGTGGTGCCGCGCGCACCACGTGGTGCACTGGGCCGACGGCGGCCCGTCGGATGTCGACAACGCCGCCCTGGTGTGCCAGCGCCACCACACGACGGTCCACCGAAGACGGCTGACCGCCGAGGTGCGGCGGGCACCGGACGAGCGGGGCCGCTACGTCGTGTGGGACCTGAGCGAGGGCAGCTACGACCGCCACCTCGAACGCCTCCGAACCGAGAGGTCCGCGAACGACCCGGCGCCCCTCACCCCCGAAGGCCTCCGCGAGGTCCTCGCGGCGCTGACCCTGGGTGACGAGGACGAGAGACGCGTCGCCGACCACGAGTTGCACCTCCACGACGGCGACCCCTGGCCGGATGCGGAGCATGACGTCGCCTGAGGTCCTCGACGTGGGTCACACCGGACGGATTCGGCTTGCCCGGATGCCGGCGGCCAGGAGGGGGCTCGGTCGTCCGCCGCCCTAGGCTGCTGCCCATGCGCATCGCAAGGTTCACGACGGGGGAGGATCCGGCATACGGGCTGGTCGACGGGGCCGGCGACAAGATCGCCGAGATCACCGGTGACCCGCTCTACCAGCGGATCGAGCTCACCGGCACGGTGCACCAGGTGGCCGACGTGCGCCTCCTCGCCCCGGTCATCCCGCGGAGCAAGGTCATCGGGATCGGCCGGAACTACGCCGACCACGCGAAGGAGATGGGTGGCGAGGCGCCGGAGGAGCCGTTGATGTTCCTCATCCCGAACACCGCGGTGGTCGGTCCCGGTGACCCGGTCGTGCTGCCCCCTCAGACCTCGGAGGTCAGCTACGAGGGCGAGCTGGCCGTCGTCATCGGGGCGATGTGCAAGGACGTCGAGCCCGAGGACGCCCTCGCCGTCGTCTTCGGCTACACCTGCGCCGACGACGTCACCGCCCGTGACCTGCAGCGCACCGACGGCCAGTGGGCGCGTGCCAAGGGGTTCGACACGTTCTGCCCCCTGGGGCCGTGGATCGAGACCGACCTCGACCCGTCGGCCCAGCGCATCACGACCCGGCTCGACGGCGGCGTGGTGCAGGACGGCCCGACGTCCGACATGGTCCACGACGTCCCGGCGCTCATCTCCCACGCCTCCAAGGCGTTCACCCTGCTGCCCGGTGACGTCATCCTCACGGGCACTCCCGCGGGGGTCGGCAGGGTGGTCGCGGGGCAGCGCGTCGAGGTGGAGATCGACGGCATCGGCGCGCTCAGCAACCCGTTCGTGCGTCACTAGGCTGTGCCCACCATGAGCGAGTACACGTATGCCGGCCGCCACACCTCCGCGACGGGGGACACCGCTCCCGACGGGACCGACCACGATGGTCGCCACCTCTCGGGCGAGCCGGCCGCTCCCGGCGAGGGCCTCCCGGGGACGGTGCGCCTGCGCGTGGCGCCCTCGCCGACCGGGGACCCGCACGTGGGCACGGCATACATGTCGCTGTTCAACCTGGCGTTCGTGCGGCAGCAGGGTGGCCGGTTCCTCCTCCGCATCGAGGACACCGACCGGGTCCGCTTCCGAGAGGACTCGGAGAAGCAGGTCTTCGACACCCTGCGGTGGCTCGGCCTGACCTGGGACGAGGGGCCCGACGTCGGCGGTCCCTGCGAGCCCTACCGGCAGAGCGAGCGGCTCGACACCTACCGCCCCTACGTCGACCGCCTGCTCGCCGAGGGCAAGGCCTACCGCTGCTGGTGCTCGACCGAGCGCCTCGCCGAGATGCGCGAGGAGCAGCAGCGCCGCAAGCAGCCGACCGGCTACGACCGGCTGTGCGTCGGGAAGAGCGAGGACGAGCGACGGGCGCTGCCGGGGTTCTCCGAGGCACCCGTCGTGCGGATGCTCGTGCCCGACGACGCCCCGCTCGAGTTCGAGGACCTCATCCGCGGGACGGTGTCGGCGCCGCGGCCCGACGACCAGGTCATCCTCAAGGCGGACGGGTTCCCGACCTACCACCTCGCCGTCGTCGTCGACGACCACGAGATGGGCATCACCCACGTCGTCCGCGGTGAGGAGTGGATCTCGTCGACGCCCAAGCACGTCCTCCTCTACGAGTGGCTGGGCCTGGAGCCCCCGCGGTTCGCGCACATGCCGCTCCTGCGCAACCCCGACAAGTCGAAGATCTCCAAGCGCAAGAACCCCGCGGCCAGGCTCACCTGGTTCCAGGAACAGGGCTACCTGCCCGAGGCCCTCGTCAACTTCCTCGCCCTGCTGGCCTACCCACCGGCCGAGGGTGCCGAGGGTGAGGACGTCGAGGTCTTCACCTTCGAGGAGTTCTCGCGGCGCTTCGACTGGGCCGAGGTCAACCCGGTGGGCCCGATCTTCGACCTCAAGAAGCTCGACTGGCTCAACGGCGTGCACATTCGGGCCCTCGACCTCGACGACTTCGCCTCACGGCTCCTGCCCTTCCTCCAGGCCGACGGCGTCCTCGGCGACACCCCGTCGCTGGGTGAGCTGGCCCGGCTGCGCCAGGTCGCCGCGCTGATCCAGACGCGGATCGCGCACCTCACGGAGGCCGGCGACCTCGTCCGGCCCTTCTACGTCGCCGACGACGCCGTGGAGGTCGCCGACGATGCGCGGTCCCAGCTCACCGACGACTCACCGCGCGTGCTGGATGCCGCCATCGCCGCGCTGGAGGCACTACCCGACGAGCACTCCGGTGTGCTCGGCTCCGAGTCGTCGTGGACGGCCGGGGCCGTCGAGGCCGCCCTGCGCGCGGCGGTGGTCGACGGCCTGGGGGTCAAGGCGAGGGTCGCCTTCGGCCCCTTGCGCACGGCGGTGTCCGGTAGGCGCGTCTCGCCGCCGCTGTTCGAGTCGATGGAGATCCTCGGGAAGCCCGCCACGCTGCGCCGGCTGCAGGGCCTGCGCGCCACACTCTGACCTGCTCTACGCGTGCCGGCGATTTGGGACCCGGGGGAGCGGGCCGGTAACATCACTCCCCGGTCCGCCTGACGTCCGACCGCCTGCGGAAGGGCTGACGGCATACCCCATGGGGTATGGTGTAATTGGCAACACTGGTGATTCTGGTTCATCCGTTCTAGGTTCGAGTCCTGGTACCCCAGCTCCCGTCCCCGGCCCTGCGGCCGAGGGCGATTCGGAGAAAGCCCGCCCGTTCGGTAAGGTTCTGCTCCGTTGCCCGCAGCCCTCGAGGCGTGGGCACGAGGTCACGGCCCCGTTGTGTAGTGGCCTAGCACGCCGCCCTCTCAAGGCGGTAGCGCGGGTTCGAATCCCGTCGGGGCTACACCCCCAAACCCCCTGGTCCTCCAGGGGGTTTGGCTTTTCCCACGGTGACCAGGCGTCGCCGGCGCGGATGTCCGTTGCGTTTGACGTCGGGGCGGTGCGGCGGGATCGTGATCGGGGACGCGGCCGCCGAGGTTGGGAGGGTTCATGAACACGAAGCCATGGAGAACAGCCGGTTCCGGCACGGTGTCGTCGGCGGTGACAGGGATCCAGTACCTGCTGCGGGCGCAGGGCCACCCCGTGGCTCCGGACGGGTCCTTCGGGCCGGCCACCCGGGCGGCAGTGACCGCCTTCCAGTCCGCTGAAGGTGTGGTGGCCGATGGTGTCGTCGGACCCGTGACCTGGTCCCGGCTCGTCATCACGACCCGAGGGGGTTCCTCCGGTGACGCGGTCCGGGCCGTCCAGCAGTTCGGGCTCGTCCCCTCCCCGGGCGAGGAGCCCCTGGCCGTCGACGGGTCGTACGGGCCGGTCACGACGGCTCGGGTCAGGGCGTTCCAGGAGTCGTGGGGGCTGGGGATCGACGGCGTCGCCGGCCCGGAGACGTGGTCGTTCCTCAGTACGTTCAGCCCGGGTCCGCGCCCCTGGCCGTTGGTCAAGCGGGGTGCCACCCAGTCCACGAACTGGAGGGTGCTCGCGGCTCAGCACCTGCTGCGCGCCAGGGGGGCGACGATCGCCGCCGACGGCAGCTTCGGGCCGGCGAGTGGTGCGGCGGTCGAGGCCTTCCAGCACACCCTGCGGGCGACCGAGATCGGCACGACCCTGGGTCAGCTCGACTGGCCGTCCCTGGTCCTGACCGTCCGGTCCGGGGACCATGGTGAGGCGGTCAAGGCGGTCCAGACCCTCGTCCCCGGCGGCCTCACGGTCGACGGGTCCTTCGGCCCCCTGACCGAGGCAGCGGTCCGGGAGTTCCAGTCGATGTTCGCGCCACCGGTCGACGGGGTCGTCGGCCCGATCACGTGGCACGCCCTCACCCAGGCGATCTTCGACTGACACGTGGGAGTGCCACCCTTGCCTGCCTCCACGCCGGACTCAGGCGGGTCCACATCGTCGGCGGCAGTCGGTCTCCACGGTCCAGGAGCCATCGGGGCCCGACGACGCGACGGCGAGGGGCGCCACGTAGTGCGGGACCCCGTCCGGTAGGCGCGGTCGGGCGATGCGTTCGCCGTCGACCACCTCCTGCGGCCAGATCACGTCGCGGGTCGTGGTTCGGGCGGGCACCAGCCAGTAGTCGCCCGTGCGGTAGGTGTGGGCGGCCTCGCCAGGTGGCGAGGCGAGGAACTGGACCTCCACGCCCGCCTCGAGCTCGATCCAGCCATCGTCTGCGGTCACCGCCTCACGGACGAGCAGGGCGCCGTCACGGCTGAGGGCAGGACTGCTCGCATCGTGGTCCCAGCGGCGCAGGATGGGGTGCAGGTCTGGAGTGCTGCCCGTCTCGTCCGCGGCGCCGGTCAGCACGACCGTCGCGCCCTCGATGTCGACCGCCTCGACCTGGAGGATGGGCGAGGGGATCCCGCGCATCGTGCTCGCATCGTCCACCAGCTGGGCCCAGCCGCCGGGTACGAGACCCCTCCGCGGGACGGCTCCGAGGTGGTCGAGGCGCAGGACGACCTTGGCGCCCTCGACGGAGTGGTCCTGGACGGCGAAGACGACCGAGGCGTTCTCCCGGGACCACGTGAAGGTTGCGCCGTCCCTCGCCTGCAGTGGCGGCTCGGCTCCGTTCCCTGTCGGCTCGGCGTGGCCGCCGCGGTGGATCTCGACGCGGTAGAGGCAGTTCTCGGAGCCGCGGTAACCGGCCTCAGGGACCACAATGCCCGGCTCGAGAGTCTCCCTCGGGCGGTGCGCCCGGGCTCGCAGCAGGGGGAGCCGGTCGCGGGCGAGGCCGAGGTGGTCCGCGCACGAGGGGGCTTCGTGGCCACGCAGGATCCTGACCTGCCAGACCAGCTCCGCGCGGGTTGTCGTCTCGACCCCACCCAGCGCGACGTCGACGATCCCAGGTCGCTCGGCGGCCGAGACGTGCCGCTCCCACACGTCGAGGTAGACGAGGACCCGACCCGCGCCGGCCAGCGCCTCGAGAGTCGTGCCGTCGTCGAAGGGGTAGCCGAGCTGCTCGCTGTACGTCATCCACGAGTCGCACTCCGCGGCCATTCCCTCGACGTAGTAGCGGCCCTGGCCGATCAGGAAGTCTCCCCTGGCGAGCCTGTCCTGCAGCTCCCTGACTCGCTCTGCCCGGAGGGGGCGCCCGAGGTCGTCGGTCAGGGTGGCCACCATCGCCGGGTCGGTGAGGAGGTCGAACCCGCAGGCGCGCCGGGGGCCGGCATGGGGCCCCATGAGATCCGCCGCCAGCGTGCGTACCGCGTGACGTGAGATCGCGGCCTGCTCGTTCCAGTCCGCGTCGACCTGCACCCGACCCTGCTGCGCCAGGACCCGGGTGAACTGCTGTCGGCGGTCGAAGGAGCTCCGCGAGAAGTCACCCTGCATGACTGCGCCTTCCTTGACGTCGGACAGCTGCAGGGTAGACCTGCGCCTCGTGCGACGTCCCGGGCGCGTCACGTCCGACGGTCGCTGTGCTCCGCGCTGAGCGCCTCCTGGGCCACCCGGCGCAGGGCGAGGAGGACCGGGTCGAGCATGACCGTGCCGATGACGACCGTGCGCATCGCCTCCTCGGCGGTGCGCGACCCCACCGCCGCAGCGACGTCGACGGCGGCCACCTCGGCCATCGTCACGGCATACCGGCGCAGGCGGCTCGTCGGGAGGTCGACCCCCGCGGCGCGAGCCGCCTCGACCGCGGCCGCGAGCGAGTGCAGGGCAGGGGCGTCCGGACCCACCCGCCACGACAGGCCGTCGACGAGCGACACCAGCTCGTCGTCGACCTGGTGCTCCGCTCCGGGCGTGGGCAGGGCACAGTGCGCCACCCCGAGCAGGTCGTGCCGCGAGGGAGGAGGAGCCGCCAGCGCCTCGAGGATCGCCCGCACCCCGGCGATCCCGACCCCGCCGTGCTCGACCAGCGCCCGGACCAGCCGCACCCGCTCGACGTGCCCCGCGTCGTACTCGGCGCGCGTGCGGCTCGTGGCCACGCCGGGCATGAGCAGGCCCTCGCGAAGGTAGTACTTCAGGGTGTGCACCGGGACGCCCGTGGTGGCGGCGAGCTCGGAGATGCGCATGGTCCGCTCCCGACAGGGCTTGACATCGGATAGTTGCACTACCCAATATGGCAGGACCGCACTGGACAGCGCCACTATCCAAGGAGTTCCTCATGGTCGACCGCACCACCCACGCCTACGACGGGCCGCTCGCCGTCTTCCTCATCGGCGTGCGCATCCACCAGCCCTGGCGACTTCGGCTCGTCGGCCAGGTCATCGCCGCGATGCCGCCCATGATCGCCGAGCTCGAGCGCAACAAGGTGGCGGCCGAGAAGGGGGAGGAGGAGCACCTGGGCTACCTCGGCAGCCGGTCGACGGTGCACCTCACCGGCACGACGATGATCCAGTGGTGGCGGAGCACCGAGGACATCTACGCGTACGCGAGCTCGTCCGACCACCGCCATCGCGAGTCGTGGCTGGAGTTCTACCGTCGCGCGCGCTCGGCCCCGCGCGCCGTCACGATCTGGCACGAGACGTATGCCGTCGCGCCCGGCGGTGCTGAGAGCGTCTACGCGAGCGACCGACCGTTCGGCCTGGGCACCGTCGCCGGCATCGTGCCGGTCGGTCGCCGGGGTGACTCGGCTCGGGAGCGCATCGGCGGCCGGGTGGCGTGAGTGCGAGGGCGTCAGGCGGAGGCCCGCAGCGTGGCGGCCCAGCCGCAGACCCGGGCGTCGATCTCGGGGTCACCGGTCGCCGCGTGGACGAGCCACGCGTCGGCGAGGTCGGTCAGCGTCGGCCACCGGTTCTCCCAGGTCACGAGGCGCTCGGCGAGAAGGTCGAAGACGTCGTCGCACAGCGCCGGCGCGAACACCGCCACGGGGGTCGCCGCCCGGGTCAGGGCCGCGGCACGGCGCGCCGCCAGCGGTCCGCCGCCGACGACGATCGCGCGTCGACCCGGACGCGGGAACCCGAGCAACCGGGTCCGGTCGCGGGCGATGCGCTGAGCGGTGGTGAGGGACATGGGCGACCTCCTCGCACGGCATACCAACGGTGGTGGTCGCAGGATGCCGCGGCGGTGTTGCCGGGGGTCGGTCTCCGTGTGACATCCGTGTTTCGGATGCGGGCCGCGCGTGACCGGGGTGGCTCGGTCAGACGGTGTTCTGCGCCTCCTGCTGCGCCGCGTGGCGAGCGAGCACCTCGGTGAGCTTGTTGGCGCCGGCGATGACCGTGGCCGCGTGCAGCCGCCCGGGCTGGCGTGAGAGCCGCTCGATCGGGCCGGAGATCGAGACGGCTGCGATGACGCGGCCGGAGGGGGAGCGGACCGGCGCCGAGACCGACGCGACGCCGGGCTCGCGCTCCCCGACGCTCTGGGCCCACCCGCGTCGGCGCACGCCCGAGAGCGCGGTCGCCGTGAACGCCGCGCCCTGGAGCCCGCGGTGCAGGCGGTCGGGCTCCTCCCAGGCGAGGAGGACCTGGGCGGCCGAGCCCGCTCGCATCGACAGGGTCGCTCCGACCGGGATGGAGTCGCGCAGGCCCACCGGGCGCTCCGCGGCGGAGACGCACACCCGGTGCTCGCCCTGCCTACGGAACAGCTGAGCGCTCTCGTTGGTGTGGTCACGCAGGGCCCCGAGGACGGGCCCGGCCGCTGCGAGCAGGCGGTCCTCGCCGGCGGCGGCGGCGAGCTCGCCGAGCCGCGGCCCGAGGACGAACCGGCCCTGGAGGTCCCGCGTGACGAGGCGGTGGTGCTCGAGGGCGACCGCGAGGCGGTGGGCGGTCGGGCGCGCCAGGCCGGTGGCCGTGACGAGCTGCGCGAGGGTCGACGGACCCGCCTCGAGGGCGCTGAGGACGATCGCCGCCTTGTCCAGGACGCCGACCCCGGAAGTGTTGTCCATGTCTTGATATTAGCGTCTCAGTGCCTGAGACGCACGTCCATGTCCCCCGTGCCCGTGCGAATCTCGGGAGACAGAGACGGCGCCTGTCTGGTCGTGCGCGTCTCGGAGTCGTGAGACCGCCCTGCCGGCGGTCCGTCGTGGAGGTGTTGAGGATGGCCGGAACGCTGGCCGAGAAGGTGTGGGAGTCCCACGTCGTACGCCGAGGGGAGGGGGAGCCCGACCTCCTCTACATCGACCTCCACCTCCTCCACGAGGTGACCAGCCCGCAGGCCTTCGACGGACTCCGCCTGTCGGGGCGACGTGTGCGCCGCCCCGACCTCACGCTCGCGACCGAGGACCACAACGTCCCCACGACCCCCGGGCCGATCACGGACCCGGTGAGCCGCACCCAGATCGAGACACTGCGACGCAACTGCGAGGAGTTCGGGGTCACCATCTACCCGATGGGCGATGCCGAGCAGGGCATCGTGCACGTCGTCGGTCCACAGCTCGGGCTGACCCAGCCGGGCATGACGATCGTCTGCGGGGACAGCCACACCTCGACGCACGGTGCGTTCGGCGCCCTGGCGTTCGGGATCGGCACGTCCGAGGTCGAGCACGTGCTCGCGACCCAGACCCTCTCGTTGAAGCCCTTCAGGACGATGGCGATCACGGTCGACGGTGAGCTCGCGGACGGTGTCTCCGCGAAGGACATCGTGCTGGCCGTCATCGCCAAGATCGGCACGGGCGGGGGTCAGGGGTACGTCCTCGAGTTCCGCGGCAGCGCCATCCGCGCGCTGTCGATGGAGGCGCGGATGACGGTGTGCAACATGTCGATCGAGGCAGGAGCCCGCGCTGGCATGATCGCGCCGGACGAGACGACCTTCGCCTATCTCCAGGGCCGCGACCATGCACCCCGGGGCGAGGACTGGGACGCCGCCCTCGAGGCGTGGCGGCACCTGCGCAGTGACGACGACGCGGAGTTCGACGAGGAGGTCGTGCTCGACGCGGCGAGCCTCACGCCGTTCGTCACGTGGGGGACCAACCCCGGTCAGGGAGCGCCGCTCGGCTCGGCCGTGCCCGACCCGGAGCTCATGCCCGACGAGCACGACAAGGCGGCCGCCCGTCGCGCCCTCGAGTACATGGGCCTGGCACCGGGGACGCCGCTGCGGGACGTCCACGTCGACACCGTGTTCCTCGGGTCGTGCACGAACGGCCGCATCGAGGACCTCAGGGCAGCGGCCCAGGTCATCAAGGGACGCCAGGTGGCCGAGGGTGTGCGCATGCTCGTCGTTCCCGGCTCGGCTCGGGTGCGGCTCCAGGCCGAGACCGAGGGCTTGGACGAGGTCTTCACCGCGGCCGGTGCCGAGTGGCGCCTGCCGGGGTGCTCGATGTGCCTGGGCATGAACCCCGACCAGCTCGCCCCGGGGGAGCGCAGCGCGTCGACGTCGAACCGCAACTTCGAGGGCCGCCAGGGCAAGGGCGGGCGCACCCACCTCGTCAGCCCGCTCGTCGCGGCGGCGACCGCCGTGCGCGGCACGCTGTCGAGCCCCGCCGACCTGGAGCCCGTGACCGAGGGGAGCCGCTGATGGATGCCTTCACCACCCACACCGGGATCGGCGTGCCGCTGCGCCGCAGCAACGTCGACACCGACCAGATCATCCCAGCCGTGTACCTCAAGCGGGTCACCCGGTCCGGCTTCGAGGACGGGCTGTTCGCCGCCTGGCGGGGCGACGAGACCTTCGTCCTCAACGACCCGTCGTATGCCGCGGGGTCGGTGCTCGTGGCCGGGCCCGACTTCGGCACGGGGTCCTCGCGCGAGCACGCGGTCTGGGCGCTCATGAACTACGGCTTCCGGGTCGTCATCTCCTCCCGGTTCGCGGACATCTTCCGCGGCAACAGCGGCAAGCAGGGCCTGCTCACGGCGCAGTGCAGCCAGGACGACGTCGAGCTGCTCTGGAAGCTGCTCGAGAACCACCCCGGCACCTCGGTGACCGTCGACCTCGTGTCCCGCACCGTGACCGCGGGCGAGGTCGTCGCCTCGTTCGACGTCGACGACTACACGCGCTGGCGCCTGCTCGAGGGCCTGGACGACATCAGCCTGACGCTGCGGCACGAAGGCGACGTGACGGCATACGAAGCCTCACGGCCGAGGTGGAAGCCGACCGTCACGGCGTGACGCGCACGTAAGACGGTGTGCGGCAGCGGGTTTCGCACCACCTGCGGTGTACGCCACGACTGCTGTGTGACTGGTGTGACCGGTGAGACAGGGCGCTCGGGCCGATATCTCGGCGAACCCGTTGCGGCACACCGCAAAACACGCCGCCGCGAAGGTGGACTCTTCCTCCGGGCCGGAATAGCGTCGAGTCAGGACCGGCGCCCGCCGGTCACGACACCGCTGTCGGGCGTCCGCCCCGACGCCGTCACGAGTTGGAGTGATCCACAGTGAACAAGGCAGATCTCGTCAAGGAGCTGGAGAAGCGACTCGGCAGCCGCAGGGCCGCCAACGACGCCCTGGAGGCCGTCCTCGACACCATCGTGCGTGAGGTCGTGCGCGGCGGGAAGGTCTCGATCACCGGCTTCGGCACGTTCGACCGCGTCGAGCGCGCCGCTCGCACGGGCCGCAACCCGCACACGGGGACCTCGGTGCGCATCCCCAGGGCCAAGGCGCCGCGGTTCCGCGCCGGCACGTCGTTCAAGTCGTACGTCAAGAAGCCGAGCAGCCTCCCGAAGTTCGCTCCGGCCACCGGTCGAGCCGCCGCAGGGTCCGTGGCAGCAGCCGCTGCCGCGCCGGTGAAGGCTGCCGCACGGACCGCGGCCGCGGCGACGGCGCCGGCGAAGGCGGCCGCGCGCAAGGTCGCGTCGACGACCGCCGCGACGGCGAAGAAGGCCACGAGCACGGCCAAGGCCGCCGCGACCAAGGCACCCTCGAAGGTGGCTGCGAGCAGGGCGGCGGCCACGAAGACCTCGGCGAAGGCCGCGACGGCCACGAGGTCCACGACCGCGACTGCGGCGAAGAGGGCCACGGCCAAGGCCACCACCAAGGCCACCGCGAGCCGGGCGACGGCCAAGAAGGCCCCGGCCAGGTCGGCGACGGCGAAGAAGGCGACGGCCACGACGTCCACCGCGAGGACTGCGGCCAAGAAGGCCCCCGCCAGGACCACCACGAAGGCCACCACCAAGGCGACCGCGAGCAGGGCGACGGCCAAGAAGGCCCCGGCCAGGTCGGCGACGGCGAAGAAGGCGACGGCAAAGAAGGCGACGGCAAAGGCGTCCACGGCCAGGACCGCGGCCAAGAAGGCCCCGGCCAGGACCACCACCAAGGCCGCCACCAGGGCCACTGCCGGTGGGTCCACGGCGAAGAAGGCCTCCACGGCGAAGAAGACGGCCCGGGCGTCTCGCTGAGACGTCCCACAGCCGCCGGGCGCAGCAGACGGACCACCCGTCGCCGCGGCCCGGTGTCTGTGTTTGGGTGGAACCCATGACCTCAGCGCTCATCGTCGACGGCGGCTCCCCGCTCGTGGGCGACCTCGAGGTCCGGGGCGCCAAGAACCTCGTCTCCAAGGCGATGGTCGCCGTCATGCTCGCCGAGGAGCCGTGCCGGCTGCGCGGCGTGCCCGAGATCTCGGACGTCCAGGTGGTGAGCGGCCTCCTCGAGCTGCACGGCGTGGTCATCGACTCCACGGACCGTGACGGCGAGCTCGTCCTCGACCCGACGAACGTCGAGCAGGCGCACATCGCCGACATCGACGCCCACGCCGGAGCCTCGCGCGTCCCGGTGCTCCTGTGCGGCCCCCTGCTGCACCGGCTCGGTGAGGCCTTCATCCCCGACCTCGGCGGCTGCCGGATCGGGGAGCGCCCGATCAACTACCACCTCGACGTCCTCCGGGAGTTCGGGGCGGAGATCGAGAAGCGCCAGGACGGGCTGCGGCTCACCGCCCCGCAGGGGCTGCACGCCGCCGACGTCCGCCTGCCCTACCCGAGCGTGGGAGCCACCGAGCAGGTCCTGCTCACCGCGGTCCGCGCCCGTGGCCTGACGACGCTGCGCAACGCGGCGATCGAGCCCGAGATCACGGACCTCATCGCGATCCTCCAGAAGATGGGCGCGCTCATCTCGGTGCAGACCGACCGGGTGATCACGGTCGAGGGCGTGGACCGGCTGTGCGGGTTCGACCATCTCGCGATCCCCGACCGCATCGAGGCCGGAAGCTGGGCGTGCGCGGCCCTCGCCACCGGCGGCGACATCTTCGTGCGCGGCGCCCAGCAGCTCCCGATGATGCCCTTCCTCAACGTGTTCCGGCGCATCGGTGGCGCGTTCGAGGTCGACGACGAGGGCATCCGGTTCTGGCACCCCGGCAGCAGCCTGCGGTCCATCGCCCTCGAGACCGACGTGCACCCCGGCTTCATGACCGACTGGCAGCAGCCGCTCGTCGTCGCCCTGACGCAGACCACCGGCCTCTCGATCGTCCACGAGACCGTCTACGAGAACCGCCTGGGCTTCACCGACGCCCTCCGTGACTCCGGCGCGCAGATCCAGACCTACCGCGAGTGCCTGGGCGCGTCCCCGTGCCGCTTCGGGCGCGCCAACTTCCAGCACTCGGCCGTCATCTCCGGCCCCACGCCCCTCCGGGCCGCCGAGATCACCGTGCCGGACCTGCGCGGCGGCTTCAGCTACCTCATCGCCGCACTCGCCGCGGACGGGCGCTCCACGGTGCACGGGGTCGAGTTCATCTACCGCGGCTACGAACGGTTCTCCGAGAAGCTCGACGCCCTCGGGGCCTCCTACAAGCTGGCCTGACCGCCCGTCAGCGGATGGTCTCGCCGGGCCCGATCCCCACGACCCAGACCCGGGTCGCCGCGCGCCCTTCCTCGTCGAGCTCGACGCTCACCCGCTGGCCGACCCGGAGGTGCCGCAGCCCGCTCGCGACGGCGGCGCCGGGCGCGAGCTGCACCTCGAGCCCGTCGTCGAGCAGCGCGGAGCCGGACCCGTCGTCCTCGATGCGGTGGATGGTCGCCTGCACGCCCGGAAGGCTAGCGCGCCCGAGGGCCGCCGCGCTGTGCGGGCCGAGCCCCAGCCGCAGGGCCGCGGCCAGCGAGGCCGCGTCGTCGACGTCGGTGCGCAGGCCCGGGAGGTCGAGCTCGAGGCGGTGGTGGCCGAGCCGCTCGTGGGCCGCCGCGCTGCCGGGTCCGAACGCCGTGCGCACCGGGCCCCCGCCCGGCAGGGTGAGCAGCGCGGTGCCGTCGTCGTCGGCATCGGGGACGACGCAGCACGGATGCCGGTCCGCCGCGTCGAGGGCCGCCCGCACCTCCCGAGGACGCAGGGCCGGGTGGTCCCCCAGGACGACGGCCGCACGAGCCGCTCCCAGGGCGCCCGCGGCCCGCACCCCGTCGGCGACGGCGGCGTCGAGCCCGCGACCGGCATCCGGCACGACGAGGTGCCCGTCCGCGGCCGCCCACGACGCGACGGCCGCGTCGCCGCTCACGACGAGCACCGGCATACCGGGCACGCCCTCGGCCAGCGCCGCGACCGTGTCACGGGCGAACGCGTCGGCGAGGGCGACCCGCAGCGCGCGGGGGAGCCGGAGGCGGCTCTTGGCCAGCGGCCCGCCCTTGACCGGGACGACGGCCGCCCAGTCGACGACGGGCGTGCTCACCCACAGATCCTCCCAACCGGTCGGGACGCGCTCGACATCGCCCCATCCGGGGACCACAATGCCGGTGACCCACCCCCACGAAAGGCAGCGCGTGACGATCCCCTCGGACCAATCCCGGCCCTTCACCTACCGTCTCGCGATCGCCATCGTGCGCCCCCTGCTCCGGCTCATCACCAGGCGGGTGTGGTCCGGTGCCGAGAACCTCCCGACGGAGGGTGGGTACGTCATCTGCCCCAACCACTACTCCTATGTCGAGCCCCTCGTGTTCGGGCACTTCCTCGTCGACCACGGCCACGCCCCTCGGTACCTCGGCAAGGTCGAGGTCTTCCGGGTGCCGGTCGTGGGGGCGATCGTCCGCAACGCCGACCAGATCCCGGTCTACCGGGAGTCGGGCAAGGCGTCCGACGCCTACCGTGCGGCCGTCGCGGCGGTCCGCGCCGGCAAGGGGGTGGCGATCTACCCGGAGGGCAGCCTGACCCGCGACCCCGGGCTGTGGCCGATGCGAGGCAAGACCGGCGCCGCCCGGGTGGCGCTGGAGACCCAGTGCCCCGTGATCCCGGTCGCGACGTGGGGGGCACAGAAGATCCTCGCCCCCTACTCGAGGCGGCTCCACCTCTGGCCCCGCACGACGGTGTGGGTCCGCGCGGGGCGCCCGGTGCCGCTCGACGACCTCTACGGCAAGCCGCTGACGGCCGAGGTCCTCGCCGAGGCGACGCGGCGCATCATGGCCGCGATCACCGCCGAGCTCGAGGCGATCAGGGGCGAGAAGGCGCCACGCGTGCGCTACGACCCCCGCACCCACGGCGTGACGTCCATCGGCAAGCCGCGGCCCCTCGAGGAGGCCTCATGACGAGCGCAGCGGTCTACGGCACGGGCAGCTGGGGCACCGCGTTCGCCTCGGTCCTCGCGGATGCCGGCACGACGGTGACGATGTGGGGGCGCCGCGCCGAGGTGGTCGACCAGATCAACGCAGGGGTCAACGAGGACTACCTCCCCGAGCTGCGCCTGCCAGGCACCATCCGGGCCACGACCGACGCCGTCGAGGCCGGCGCCGGGGCGGACATCGTCGTGCTCGCCGTGCCCTCGCAGACGCTGCGCGACAACCTCACCGCCTGGGGGGCGGCCATCCCGAGGTCGGCGGCGGTGGTCTCGCTCATGAAGGGGGTCGAGCTCGGCACGACCAAGCGCATGTCGGAGGTCATCGCGGAGGTCGGCGGGGTCGAGGCCGAGCGCATCGTCGTCGTGTCGGGGCCCAACCTCGCCCGTGAGATCGCGGTGAAGCAGCCCGCGGCGTCGGTCGTCGCGTCGGCCAGCGAGGAGATGGCCGAGCGGGTGGCGGCCGCCTGCGCGGCTCCCTACTTCCGGCCCTACACCGGGTCCGACGTCGTCGGCACCGAGATCGCCGGGGCAGTCAAGAACGTCATCGCCCTCGCGGTCGGCATGGCCGAGGGCCTGGGCATGGGCGACAACTCCAAGGCGTCGATCATCACCCGCGGGCTGGCCGAGACGATGCGCCTCGGGCTCGCGCTCGGCGGTGAGGCGGTGACGTTCGCGGGGCTCGCCGGCGTGGGCGACCTCATCGCGACCTGCATGTCGCCGCTGTCGCGCAACCACTCCTTCGGCGTGCGGCTCGGGCAGGGCATGGGCGTCTCGGAGGTCGTCGCCGTGACCAAGCAGACCGCCGAGGGCGTGAAGTCGTGCACCTCGATCCTCGAGCTGGCCCGCAAGAACGACGTCGACGTGCCGATCATCGAGCAGGTCGACGCGATGATCCAGCATGGCCGCACCGCGCAGGAGGTCGTGGCGGCCCTGCTGTCGCGGCCCCGGAAGGCCGAGACCGCCTGACGGCGACGGCTGCTCCTATGCCCGGTCGAGGGCCTGGGCGAGGTCCCGCCAGAGGTCCTCGACGTCCTCGATGCCGACCGAGAGGCGGAGGAGGTTCTCGGGCACCTGGGGCGGCTCGCTGGCGATCCGACGGCGCCGCTCGAGCTGGCTCTCGACGCCCCCGAGGCTCGTCGAGTGCACCCAGACGAGCGTGGCGGCCGCGACGCGCTCGGCGGCCGCCGCGCCGCCGGCCACCTCGATCGAGACGATGGCCCCCCAGCCCGGGTGCCGGACGCGCTCGACCGCTGGGTGGTGGGCCAGCCGCGCCGCCAGCTCGACGGCATTCGACTGGGCGCGCTCGACCCGCAGGTGCAGGGTGCGCAGGCCGCGCAGCGCCAGCCACACCTCCATCGGGCCGGCGATCGCGCCCTGCAGTGTGCGGTGCCGGAGGAACCGTTCGCGGAGCGCGCGGCCGGCATCCGTCGGGGCGGTGACGACGGCCCCGAGGAGGACGTCGCTGTGGCCGGCGAGGTACTTCGTCACGGCGTGGACGACGACGTCCGCCCCGAGCTCCAGGGGTCGCTGGAGCAGCGGCGTGGCGAAGGTGTTGTCGACGACGCTGAGCACCCCGCGCTCGCGCGCGGCGGCCAGGAGGGTGGGGAGGTCGGCGACCTCGAGCAGCGGGTTGGTCGGGGACTCGAGCCACAGGAGGTCCGCACCGTCGAGGGCATGCACGACGGCGTCGGTGTCGGTGACGTCGACGGGGCGCACGACTGCCGAGCCCTCAGCCACCCGGTCGGCGAGGGTGTCGACCACCCCGTTGTATGCCGCGTCGGGCGCGACGACGGTGCCGCCGTGGGGGAGGGCGGACAGGACGGCGGCGACGGCCGCCATGCCCGAGGCGAGCACGAGCGCCTCCCCGCCCTCGAGGTCGCCGAGGGCCTCCTCGAACGCGCTCCACGTCGGGTTGCCCGACCGGGCGTACACGACCTCACCGCCCGCGTGGTAGGTCGAGCTGAGCACGAGCGGGGCGCCGAGCTGCGCCCCGGGCGTCGCCGTGACGCGGCCCAGCGTCACGACTCGGGTTGCGGGCGAGAGCGCTTCGGGCGCGGGTCGGGACGACGGCTCGGTCACGCCCGTCAGGGTATGCCGGCCGGGTGGGACGGCATACCTTGGCACGGTCGCCCAGCGGCTAGAGTCGCGGGCGATGAGCACCGACGAGACCCCCGGCCCCGACCCAGCGCGCGACGGGGACACCCCCCGACGGACGCGCGTCGCACTCGTCTTCGGGGGCCGGTCCTCCGAGCACGCCGTGTCCTGCGCGACGGCCGCGAGCGTGCTGGAGGCGCTCGACCGCGACCGCTACGACGTCGTGCCGGTCGGCATCGCGAGGGACGGTCACTGGGTGCTCGCGCCCGACGACCCCGAGGCCTTCCGGCTCGCCCCCGGGCACGTGCCGGAGGTCGACACGTCCGGCGCGAGCGTGCTCGTGCCGACGAGCGCCACCGACCGCACCCTCGTCGTGCACGAGGCGGGCCAGCCGCCGCGGACCCTCGGCGAGGTCGACGTCGTCTTCCCCCTGCTCCACGGGCCGTTCGGCGAGGACGGCACGATCCAGGGCCTGCTCGACCTCGCGGACGTGCGCTACGTCGGGTCGGGGGTCACGGCATCCGCGACGATGATGGACAAGCACGTCATGAAGGTGCTGCTCGCCTCGGCCGGGCTGCCGGTGGGGCCCTATGTCGTCATCACCGACAAGGAGTGGCGGCGCGACTCCGCGGCCGCCATGGATGCCGTGCACGGGCTGGCGTGGCCGGTGTTCGTCAAGCCGGCGCGGGCCGGGTCGAGCATGGGCATCACCCGGGTCACGGACCCCGACGCCCTCGAGGCGGCGATCGAGGCGGCGCGCGAGCACGACCCGAAGGTCGTCGTCGAGTCGGCCGTGTTCGGGCGGGAGATCGAGTGCGGGGTGCTCGAGGGGCGGGGGACCGACCCGACCCGCACGAGCGAGCTCGGGGAGTGCATCGTCGTGAAGAACCACGAGTTCTACGACTTCGAGGCGAAGTACCTGGCCGACGGGGACGTGCGGCTGGACTGCCCGGCCGACGTGCCGGAGCCCGTGGCGGGCGAGATCCGCCGGATGGCGGCCCGGGCCTTCGACCTGGCCGGCTGCGAGGGCCTGGCGCGGGTGGACTTCTTCCTCACCGAGGAGGGCGAGGTGCTCGTCAACGAGGTGAACACGATGCCGGGGTTCACCCCGAGCTCGATGTACCCGCGGATGTGGGCGGCCGCGGGGATGACCTACCCCGAGCTCATCGACGAGCTCATCGACCTCGCCCTCGAGCGGCGCACCGGCCTCCGCTGAGGCCCCCGCCCGGTCCGCGAGGCGCCTCAACTTTCCCGCCCGATGCGAGGACCCTCACCTGCGCACGGGAACCGTTGGGGTGCCGACCTGAAGGTTGTCGCACCGGGCGAGAAAGTTGAGGCGAGGGGGCGAGGGCGGTGGGGGTCCGGCGGGTCGGCTCAGCGGCAGGCGAGGCCGTTGGGCGGGAGCGCCTTGGCGGCGGGGGCGAAGGCCGGCAGGAGGAGCCCCTCGGGGGCGTAGGCGTCCGGCACGAGCACCTCGATGGCCGGCTCGGTGCCGAACGACGTGAACCGCGTGCCGTCGCTCAGCTCCTCGGGGATCCACCCCGCGCCGTCGACCTCCAGGCACTCGGTGTCGGTGGGCCCGGGCGCCGCGACCCCGCACCGGGCCACGACCGCAGGGTCGCCCCACGCAGCGACGGCGGGCGAGCCGGGCCGGGTGTCCCGCCGCGGCATACCGGACACGTCCTCGGGCCACAGCGCCGCCGCGGCCGCGCACGCGGGCCCCGACGCGCCACCCGGGACGGTCACCTCGACGGCGGACGTGCACGCGGACAGCACGACGGCGGCCGCGCCGAGCGCTGCCGCCGTCGAGAGGGTGCGTCGCGGGGTCAGACGTGGACCACCGTGCAGGTGAGGGTGCGGGTGATGCCCTCGACGTCCTGGATCCTGGCGATGACGAGCTTCCCGAGCTCGTCGACCGTCTGGGCCTCGACGCGCGCGATGACGTCGTAGGGGCCGGTGACGTCCTCGGCCAGGGCCACGCCCTCGATGCCGGCGATCGCCTGGGCCACGGACGCGGCGCGACCGACGTCGGTCTGGATCAGGATGTAGGCCTGTACCACTGCACTGCCACCTCTTCGTGGTCGGTTCGGGGCCCGTGTCGGCCCCTGCGGTCGGGGCGCGCCCGTCGTGACCGGCGCGCCACAGACGCTACCGTGCCGGTGGTCCCCACGTCTCGGGAGGGTGGTCCAGGTGCGGCTGCGCGACGTCAGCGAGGGCGAGCTGCTCGCCCGGGTGTTCCCGGTGTATGCCGGGGCGCGCCCCCCTGCGTGGGGCTCGGTGCCCGTGGGGCCGGGCGACGACGCCGCGGTGGTCGGCACGCCGAGCGGGTCGGTCGTCGCGACGACGGACACGATGGTCCGCGGGCTCGACTGGCGCGACGAGTGGTCGTCGGCGCACGACGTCGGCGTCAAGGTCGCCGCGCAGAACGTCGCCGACGTCGCCGCGATGGGGGCCGTGCCGACCGCGCTGCTCGTGTCGCTCGCCGCCGACCCGGACGTCGAGGTGGAGTGGGCCGTCGACCTGGCGCGCGGCATCGCCTCGCTCGCGGAGCAGGCGGGCGCCCCCGTCGTGGGCGGGGACCTCTCGTCGGCGCCGCCCGGGGTCGTCGTCGTCTCCGTGACCGCGCTCGGGGACCTCCGGGGGCTCGCGCCGGTGCTGCGGTCCGGGGCGAGGGTGGGCGACGTCGTCGCGGCGTGCGGGTCGCTCGGGATGTCCGGCGGCGGCCTCGCCCTCTACCTGCGAGGAGAGCCCGACCCCGACCGCGCGCCGCCACAGGCCGCCCCGGCGGGAGCCGTCGACGGGCTGGACGACCGGACGCTCGCCGTGCGGGCGCTGATGCGACACCACCGGGCTCCCGTCCCGCCGTGGGAGTGCGGGCCGGTCGCCGCGGCCGCCGGGGCGCACGCGATGGTCGACGTGTCCGACGGGCTCGTGACCGACGTGGGACGGATGGCCACCGCGAGCGGGGTGTCCGTGGACCTCGACGGGTCCGTGCTGCGCGACCGGTATGCCGTGGGCCCCCTCACGCTCACGCTGGGCGCCGAGGAGGCCTTCCACCAGGTGCTGGCCGGAGGCGAGGAGCACGCGCTCGTCGGGGCTTTCGCGGACGAGGACGCGCTGCCCACCGGGGACGAGCCGTGGCGCGTCGTCGGCCGGGTCCTGGCCCCGGGGCCGGACGGCCCGCGGGTCACCGTCGACGGGACGGTGCCCGACGCGAAGGGGTGGGACCACTTCGCCCGATGACCGGCATCCGCCCGGGGGTGGGACGCGAAGCGGGCGGCCCCCTGGTGGGGAGCCGCCCGCTCGAGGGTGCGTCAGGGGGTCAGCGCTTGACCTTCCCCGCCTTGAGGCAGGAGGTGCAGACGTTGAGCCGCTTCGGGGTCACACCGGCGTCGCCGACGAGTGCCTTGACGCGCTGGATGTTGGGGTTCCAGCGGCGCTTGGTGCGGCGGTGCGAGTGCGAGATGCTGTGCCCGAAACCGGGTCCCTTGCCGCAGACGTCGCAGTTGGCAGCCACGGGTGATCTCCTACGGATGTGGTGAAGGTGGTCCTCGGCGGCGCAAGAGTGCGCGCGCAACCGGACAAGAGTAGCCGAGGCGCGCCCGGCGGACCAAAACGCCTCCGGGCGAGCGTGGGGGGCGGCCGTTACCCTGAGGCGCGTGCCCGAGGTCCTCACTGCCGCCGACGCCCGACACTGGGCGCTGCTGACGCGTGCGGCCCTCGCGGCCCGGCGCACCGAGATCGACGCCCTCAACGTCTTCCCCGTGCCCGACGGTGACACCGGCACCAACCTCTACCTCACGTTCGACGCGGCCATCGACGAGGTCGTCGCCGCCCACGACCTCGCCGGCATCCGCGGGGAGGCCACGCTCGTGCAGGAGTGTCGCGCCCTCAAGCGGGCCATCCTCCTCTCGGCCCGGGGCAACTCCGGCGTCATCGTGAGCCAGCTCGTCGGGGGACTGTGCGACGCGGTGACCGACCGTGACGCGGATGCCGTCGACGCCCTCCTCCTCGCCACCGCCTTCGCGCGTGGGGCCGCTGCTGCGCGGGCCTGCGTGGCCCACCCCCAGGAGGGCACGATCCTCACCGTCGCCGACGCGGGTGCGGCGGCCGCGGTCGAGACCGCCGACGCCGGTGGCACCCTCGCCGACGTCTGCCAGGCCGCCGTCGACGCCGCGCAGGAGGCCCTCGCCCGCACCCCCGACCAGCTCGAGGCCCTCGCCCGGGCGGGCGTGGTCGACGCCGGGGGAGCGGGCTGCGTCCTCATGCTCGAGTCCTTCCACCGCGTCGTCACGGGGCGCTGGAGCGCCACCGACGAGGGCCTCCTGTCGGCGGGTCCGGCGCTCACCCGGCGCTCGGAGTGGCACCAGGCGCAGCCGGCAGCCGGCGCGGATGCCGGGTCCACCGGTGCCCTGCCGGGTCACGACCCGCTCGACCGGGCCGGGGAGTCGATCGGTGACGGCCCGGCATACGAGGTGATGTTCCTCCTCTCCGAGTCGACCGCGGAGGCCGTCGCCACCCTGACGCGCACGCTCGACGGCCTCGGCGACTCGCTGCTCGTCGTGGGCGGCCCCGACCTCTGGAACGTCCACGTCCACGTCGACGACCCCGGCGCGGCGGTCGAGGCGGGCGTCGTGGCCGGACGGCCGGAGCGCATCCGCATCACCCACTTCGCGAGCCAGTTGTCCGCCCGCGAGCACCCCGTGCCGCTGTCCGTCGTCGCGTGCGCGTCCGGCCCGGGTGTCGCCGTCCTGCTCGAGGCGGCCGGAGCGTCGGTCGTGCGGTCCGGTCCGGCGCGGAGGGCCTCGGCGGGCCAGCTCCTCGAGGCCGTGCGCTCGACCGGGTCGTCCGCCGTGGTGCTCATCCCCGGAGACCGCGACACCCTCATGGCGGCCGAGGTCGCGGCCGAGGCGGCGGCGGGGGAGGGCATCGACGCCCACGTCGTGCCGGCGCGCACGACGGTGCAGGCCCTCGCCGCCCTGGCGGTGCTCGACCCGGGTCGCTCGGTGCACGCCAACGTCGTCGCCATGACCGGTGCCGCCGTCGCGACGCGGCACGGAGCCGTCTCGGTGGCCACGAAGGAGGCGCTCACATCGGCAGGGGTCTGCCGCACGGGCGACGTCCTCGGCATCGTCGACGGTGACGTCGCCTTCCTCGACACCGATGTCGCCCACGCGGCCCGCGAGGTGCTGTCGCGGCTGCTGTCGGCCGGTGGCGAGCTCGTCACCCTCGTCGTCGGCGCCGACGCCGAGCCCGGCCTCGCCGCCCGCACGACCGCGTCCCTCGAGCGCGACCGCCCCGACGTCGAGGTGGTCGTCGTCGAGGGCGGCCAGCCGGTCTACCCGCTGCTCATCGGGGTGGAGTGAGTGGGGGTCTCCTGAGTGGCGACCGAGTCGAGCCCCCTCGCGCCGATCATCGCCTCCGCCGCGAAGAAGTTCGCCCAGGCGAGGGGCATCCGCACCGTCGGTGACCTCCTCGCGTTCTGGCCGCGGCGCTACCGCACCCGCGAGAGCGACCTCGGGTCGGCGACGCCCGGGACGTTCCTCGTCGGGGTCGCCGAGGTGAAGTCCGCCTCCACGCGCCCCATGCGCCAGCGCAAGGGGACGATGCTCAACGTCGTCATCACCGACGGCCGCCACGACATCGACATCACGTTCTTCAAGGCGTGGGGCCACGAGCGCGCGCTGGTCCCCGGGGCGCGCGGCATCTTCGCCGGCACCGTGGGCACCTACAACCGGCGGCTCCAGCTGACGCACCCCGGCTACACGATGCTCGACGACTTCGACGCCGGCGACCGCAAGGACCTCATCCCCATCTACCGCTCGGTGGGCTCGCTCCACACGTGGACCGTCACCGAGAGCGTGCGCCGCGTGCTCGACGTGCTCGACGAGGTGCCCGACCCGCTGCCCGCGGACGTCCGGGAGCGCCGGCGGCTGCTCTCTCGCACGGCCGCGCTCCGCGGCATCCACACCCCCGACAGCTGGTCCGAGGTCGAGGAGGCCCGGCGCCGGCTCCGCTACGAGGAGGCCTTCGTCCTCCAGGTGACGCTGGCGCAGCGACGGCTGGCGGCGTCCGGCCAGTCGACGACGCCGCGCCCCGTGAGGGCGGGCGGCATCCTCGAGGCCTTCGACGCCCGGCTGCCCTTCGAGCTCACGACGGGGCAGCGGGACGTGGGCGCGACGATCGCCGAGGAGATGGCGCGGGGGGTGCCGATGCACCGGCTGCTCCAGGGCGAGGTCGGCTCCGGCAAGACCGTCGTGGCGCTGCGGGCGATGCTCGCGGCCGTGGATGCCGGGGGCCAGGCCGCGCTGCTCGCCCCCACCGAGGTGCTCGCCGCCCAGCACCACCGGACGATCACGGCGATGCTCGGGGACCTCGCGCAGGGCGGGATGCTCCCCATCGGAGATGGGGCCCGGGGCGGGGCCGACGAGGCGACCCGGGTCGTGCTCCTCACGGGCAGCCAGTCGACGGCCGACCGGCGACGAACCCTCCTCGACGTCGCGAGCGGCGACGCCGGCATCGTCGTGGGCACCCATGCCCTGCTCCAGGAGGGCGTCGTGTTCTTCGACCTCGGGCTCGTCGTCGTCGACGAGCAGCACCGCTTCGGCGTCGAGCAGCGCGACGCCCTGCGCGGCAAGGGCGCGGTCCCCCCTCACGTCCTCGTCATGACCGCGACGCCGATCCCGCGCACCGTGGCGATGACGGTGTTCGGCGACCTCGAGACGTCGACGCTGCGCGAGCTGCCCGCGGGCCGGGCCGCCATCACGACGCACGTCGTGCCCGAGGACAGGCCGGGCTGGATGGCGCGCACCTGGGCCCGGGTCGCCGAGGAGGTGCGCGCCGGCCGCCAGGCCTACGTCGTCTGCCCGCGGATCGGCGACGACGACGACGCCGACGAGGGCACCGACCTGCGCGACGAGCCCTCGGACGACGACGACGGGGCGGCGCCGGCCCCGGCCCGACCGCTGAAGAGCGTGTATGCCGTGCACGGGGCGCTCTGTGAGGAGCCCGCACTCGCGGGGCTGTCGGTGGAGGTGCTCCACGGACGCCTCGCGCCGGAGGAGAAGGATGCCGTGATGGCCCGGTTCCAGCGCGGCGAGCTCGACGTGCTCGTGTCGACGACCGTCGTCGAGGTGGGCGTCGACGTGCCCAACGCCAGCGTCATGGTCGTCATGGACGCCGACCGGTTCGGCGTCTCGCAGCTCCACCAGCTCCGGGGACGCATCGGTCGCGGCGGCCACCCCGGCCTCTGCCTGCTCGTCACCGGCACCGACGCCGAGCCCGCCATGGCGCGGCTCGACGCCGTGGCCGCGACGACCGACGGCTTCGAGCTGGCCCGGCTCGACCTGTCCCAGCGCCGCGAGGGCGACATCCTCGGTGCGGCCCAGCACGGTCGCCGCACCCAGCTCGAGTTCCTCCACATCCTCGAGGACGAGGACGTCATCGCGGCCGCCCGGGAGGACGCCTTCGCCCTCGTGGCCGACGACCCCGGCCTCTCCGCCCACCCCGACCTCGCCGCCGCCGTGCAGGCCCGGGTCGACGCCGAGCAGGCGGCATACCTGGAGCGTGGCTGAGGTGACCCGGATCATCGCCGGCACCGCGGGCGGCCGCACCCTGCGAACCCCCGCCGGGTCGGGCACCCGGCCCACGAGTGACCGGGTGCGGGAGGCGGTGTTCTCCGCGCTCGACGCGCGGGGGGCCGTGCGCGGCAGCCGCGTGATCGACCTGTATGCCGGGTCCGGCGCCCTGGGGCTGGAGGCGGCGAGCCGTGGTGCCGGGGGGGTCGTGCTCGTCGAGTCCGACCGGCGCGCGGCCGACGTCATCGCACGCAACGTCCGGGAGCTCGGGCTACGTGACGTCCGGGTCGACCGGTCGACGGTGCTGAGCGCCCTGGCGGGCGAGCCTCGCCCCGAGGAGGCGGCCGACCTCGTGCTCGTCGACCCTCCCTACGACCTGTCGGAGGAGGACCTCCGCGGCGTGCTCGAGCGGCTGGCCGGCGGCTGGCTGGCGGCTGGGGGGCTCGTCGTCGTCGAGCGCTCGACGCGCAGCCCCGAGCCGGCGTGGCCCGACGGCATCCACCGCTCGGGGCGGCCGCGGCGCTACGGCGAGACGACGGTCTGGTTCGCCGAGCAGGGGTGACCGGCGTCGGGCGGCGGGCGAGTGCGAGCGGGTGCCGCGCCGCGAGACCACCGCGGGGCGCACCCGCCCGACCATGATGGGCCCATGACCGACATCGACATCCCCCGTCCGACCGCCGGCGACGTCGTGGAGCGCATCCTCGAGGACCACCGGCGCTTCGAGGACCTGCTCCGCGAGTGCCGCCGCACCGACACCGACCGCGGCGCGGCCCGATCGGCCCTCGCAGAGGTCCTCGTGGCGCACGCCGTCGCCGAGGAGGAGGAGGTCTACCCCGAGCTCCGGCGCAGCCGCGCGATCTCGGGTCACGAGGAGGAGCACGGCGAGGAGGAGCACGCCGAGATCATCGAGGCGCTCCTCGCCTTCCTCGAGGCGAGGGGCACCGATACCCAGAAGTACGACGACGCTCTCGAGGAGCTCGCGACGGTCGTCAACCACCACTCCAACGAGGAGGAGCAGACGATCCTCAACCCGGCGCGCGAGGACACCTCCGAGGAGCGCCGGGCCGAGCTCGGGGTCGCCTGGCTGACCCGTCGGAACGAGCTGCTCGAGCAGGGGTGCGCCTCCGAGGACCAGGTCCGGGCCCTCCTCGGCGAGGCCGTCGACGAGGGCGTGCTCGCCCCGGAGGCGGCCCGCGAGGAGGCCGACGCCGTCGAGGAGCGGGCCAAGAAGGAGGCCAAGGAGATCGAGGAGCGGGCCAAGAAGGACGCCCCACGCTGAGGCCTGGCGAGGTCTCGTCGACGGGATGGGTGACCGGGCGTGGGTACGGTGGTGCCCGTGACCCCTCGCCCCCGCCTGGCCGTCTGCCCCGGATCGTACGACCCCGTGACGACGGGCCACCTCGACGTCCTCGAGCGCGCGGCAGCCCTCCACGACGAGGTGGTCGTCGCCGTGCTCCACAACCCGGGCAAGGCCGGGACCTTCACCGTGGAGGAGCGGATCGGGTTCGTCGAGCGGGCCCTCGTGGAGCTGGGGCTCGAGGGGCGGGTGCGCGTCGAGGCCTTCGCCGAGCGGCTGCTCGTCGACGTCTGCCGCGACCTCGGCGCCGAGGTCATCGTCAAGGGCCTGCGCGGGACCACCGACTTCACCTACGAGCTCCCGATGGCACTCATGAACCGGCACCTCAGCGGGGTCGAGACCGTCTTCCTCCCCGGTGACGCCGCGCTCGAGCACGTCTCGAGCTCGCTCGTCAAGGAGGTCGCGCGCTGGGGTGGCGACGTGACCGGTCTCGTCCCCGACGAGGTGCGTGACGCCCTCGTGGCCCGGCGGCGTGCCCACCACTGACGCGGCGCCGTCGCGCGAGCTGACCACGTCGTCCCGCGCGCAGGAGGGCGCCGAGGCCGGAACGGCCGGCACGGCCGGCACGGCGGCCAAGGCGGGGAAGCCCGGGTTCCGGCCCGACATCGAGGGCCTGCGGGCGATCGCGATCCTCACCGTGCTGGCCCACCACGCTGGTCTCCCGCTCCGCGGCGGCTTCGTCGGAGTCGACGTCTTCTTCGTCATCTCCGGCTTCCTCATCACCGGCCTCCTCGTCGCCGAGCTGCGCTCGAGCGGCACCGTCTCGTGGCTGCGCTTCGTGGGGCGCCGCATCCGCCGCCTGCTGCCGGCCGCCGTGCTCGTCCTCGTCGTCACGTCCCTCGTGTCGTACGTCGTCGTGCCCGGGCTGCGCCGCCGCGACATCGGTGTCGACATCGCGGCGTCCGCCGCCTACGTCGTCAACTGGGTCTTCGCGCACCGCGAGGTCGACTACCTCGCCTCCGACCTGCGCCCCTCGCCGCTCCAGCACTACTGGTCCCTCGCCGTCGAAGAGCAGTTCTACGTCATCTGGCCCCTCCTCCTCATCGCCCTCGCCCTCGTCGTGCGCCGCCCGAGCCGGCGGGTCATCGGGCTGGCCCTGGGCGGCCTCGTCGCGACCTCCTTCGTCTGGTCCGTCTGGTTCTCCCACACCTCGCCGCGTCCCGCGTTCTTCACGACGACGACCCGGGTGTGGGAGCTGGGCATCGGTGCCCTGCTCGCGGTGGCGCTCGCGGGCCGGCCACGCCCCGGTGCGCCGGCGCGGGGCTCGGCCGCCCTGGGCTGGGGAGCCCTCGTCGTGCTGCTCGGCGTCGCCGTCGCGCTCCCCGAGGGCATCGAGTGGCCGAGTGCCTGGGCGCTCCTGCCGACGGTGCCGACCGCGGTCCTCATCTGGGTGGGGTGGCAGGGGTCGGGGCACGGCCCGGTGCGGGTCCTCGCCAGTGCACCGATGGTGTGGGTCGGTGCGCTGTCCTACTCGATCTACCTCTGGCACTGGCCGTTCATCGTCCTCGGTGAGTGGACGGCCGACTGGGCGGGCGTGACGCTGGCGCCCTGGGGGAGGGTGACGCTCGCCCTCCTCTCGGTCGTCCCGGCGTGGCTGTCGTGGCGGTTCGTCGAGTCGCCGATCCACCACGGCCCGTGGCTGCGCGACCGGCCGCGGGCGCTGCTCGTGAGCGGCCTCGCGCTGTCCGCGGTGGGCGTGCTCGCCGCGCTGCCGCTGCTCCAGCTGCGCTCGCCGTTCGACACCACCCCGCCCGGTGGCGTGCTGCCACCCCTGTCCACCCTGGGTGCGGCCACGGTGCGCCTCGGCCAGCCGCTCCCCGACGTCGACGACCCGGGCTGGGTCACGCCCGACCCGCTCGTCTCGGGCGAGGACCGGCCGGCAGCCGACGTCGACCACTGCCAGGTCGACGTCGCGACGACCGAGCCGGTGGCGTGCACGTTCGGCGACCCCCGGGGCACCACCACGGTGGCCCTCGTCGGCGACTCCAAGGCCATGCAGTGGCTGCCCGCGCTCGAGGAGGCCGGACGCACCCGTGGCTGGCGGATCGTGACGTGGGGGAAGTCCTCGTGCGCGTTCGCCGACTCGGCCGGGACCGAGGCGGGCACGGCATACCCCGAGTGCGACACCTGGAACGACGCAGTGGTCGGGGCGCTCCGCGACGACCCGCCCGACGTCGTCGTGACGTCCGGAGTCGCCACCCGGGCGTGGACCGGGCAGGGACTCGACCGCGGAGCGCTCGTCGAGGGGTATGCCGGTCGCTGGCGCTCGCTCGCCGACGCCGGGGTGCCCGTCGTCGTCGTCGGTGACAGCCCCCTCTCGCCGGACGACCTCGACGTCTGCGCCGCCCGCCACCCCCACGAGCTGAGCCGCTGCGCCTTCGACGGTGTGCCCGCGCTCGCCGGGAGCGGCCTCCCCGTACAGCGCGAGGCGGCCGCGGCATCCGGCAGCGGTGTCGCCCTCCTCGACCTCATGCCGTGGATCTGCCCCGAGGAGCGCTGCCCGGTCGTCATCGGCCACGTCGCCGTGCACCGGGCGGGCGACCACATCACCGCGACGTATGCCGCGACGCTCGCCCCCCAGCTCGGCCGGGCGGTCGACGACGCGCTCGCCCGGTGACGCCGCAGGTCGCGGCCGTGTCCGGTCGGTTTGGGCGGATCGGCCCCGACCGGTAACCTTGACCCTCGGTCTGCGTCCGTGTGGCGTGACCGAACCACCCCCGACCTCACCCAAGGCCATGACTCGACTCGACCCCAGGTCCCCGATGGTGCTCGACACCGCACTCGTGGGCCGCCGACCCGGGACGATGCACGAGGTGACCCGTGAGGTCGGGGCGCCGAGCGACTTCGGCACGGAGGTCATGCGCGTCGAGGAGGGCCAGCCCCTTCACCTCGACGTCAGGATGGAGTCCGTCGTCGAGGGAGTGCTCGTCACCGGTTCGGTCCGTGGCACGGCGACCGGCGCCTGCGTGCGGTGCCTGGACCCCGTCGCCCAGGAGGTCGACGGGAGCTTCCAGGAGCTGTTCGTCTACGCCGAGCGTCACGCCCACCACCACGAGGTGGGGGACGAGGACGCGGACGAGGAGCTCCGCATCGAGGACGGTCTCATCGACCTCGAGACGGTGCTCCGGGACACGGTGGTGCCGTCGCTGCCGTTCCAGCCGGTGTGCCGGCCCGACTGCCCCGGGCTGTGCTCCGAGTGCGGTGCGCCGCTCGCGGAGGACCCGGGGCACCGGCACGACCAGATCGACCCCCGGTGGGCGGCGCTCTCGGCACTTGCCGAGCCGCCCACGACGACAGAGAAGAGGACCTGACGTGGCCGTTCCGAAGCGGAAGATGTCGCGCTCCAACACCCGCTCGCGCCGCGCCAACTGGAAGGCGATGGCCGTCGCCACGACGACCTGCCCCCAGTGCAAGGCGCCCACCCAGCCGCACCTGGCCTGCCCGTCGTGCGGCACCTACAAGGGCCGCCACTACGGCGTGGCCGAGCGCACCGAGCACCAGGGCTGATCCCGTCCCCATGGGGAAGGGGTCGGCCTCGGTCGGCGCGCTCACGCCGCTGCGACCCGTCCAGGAGCTGCTGGACCACCTCGTCGAGGTGACCGGTGGCCCGGTGGACGAGGCGCTCCTCCAGCGCGCCCTGACGCACCGCTCGTACGCCTACGAGGCGGGCGGGCTGCCCCACAACGAGCGGCTCGAGTTCCTCGGCGACTCGGTCCTCGGGCTCGTCGTCACGACGACGCTCTACGACACCCACCCCGACACGAGCGAGGGGCAGCTCGCGAAGCTGCGTGCCGCCGTCGTCAACATGCGGGCCCTCGCCGACGTCGGGCGCACGCTCGGCCTCGGCGACTTCGTCCACCTCGGGCGGGGCGAGGAGTCGACCGGCGGGCGCGACAAGGACTCGATCCTCGCCGACACCGTCGAGGCGGTCATCGGGGCCGTCTACTCCTCGGCCGGCATCGAGGCCGCCACGAAGCTCGTCCACCACCTCGTCGACCCGCTCCTCGTCCAGTCCGCAACCCTCGGGGCCGGCCTGGACTGGAAGACGAGCCTGCAGGAGATCACCGCCCGCCACGGCCTCGGAGCACCCGAGTACACGGTGAGCGAGGACGGCCCCGAGCACGCCAAGTCGTTCCAGGCGGAGGTCCACGTGGGCGGGTCGGTGCTCGGTCGCGGTGCCGGCCGGACCAAGAAGGTCGCCGAGCAGGAGGCCGCGGCGCTGGCCTGGGCGTCGGTGCGGGACGCCCACGAAGCCCCGGAGGCCGGCGGGTCCACCCAGCACGGTGCCTGAGCTGCCGGAGGTCGAGGTCGTCCGGCGCGGCCTGGCCGACCACGTCCAGGGCCGTGTCGTGCGCGACGTCGAGCTGCGCGGGCACCGGGTGGCGCGCCGCCACGCGGCCGGTCCCCGGGACCTCACCGACCGCCTCGCCGGGCGTCGCGTGGTCGCAGTGCGCCGCCGCGGCAAGTACCTCTGGCTCGACCTCGAGGATGCCGTGGGCCTGCTCCTCCACCTCGGGATGAGCGGCCAGCTCCTCGTCGAGCCGGGCGGGGCCCCTGACGAGAAGCACCTCCACGCGCGGTTCCGCTTCGAGGACGACGGCCCCGAGCTGAGGTTCGTCGACCAGCGGACCTTCGGAGGCCTCGCCCTCACCGACCTCGGCCCGGACGGGGTGCCGACCGCGATCGGCCACATCGCGCCCGACCTGCTCGAGCCGGCATACGACCGCGCGGCCGTGGTGCGGCGGGTCAAGGCCAGGGACAGCGCCGTCAAGCGCGTCCTGCTCGACCAGACGGTGGTCTCGGGCATCGGCAACATCTACGCCGACGAGGCGCTCTGGCGGGCCCAGGTGCACGGGGAGCGGGTGGCGAGCTCCCTGACGAAGCCGCGCATCGGGGCCCTCCTCGACCACGCCGCCGACGTCATGCAGGAGGCGCTCGACCAGGGCGGGACGAGCTTCGACGCGCTCTACGTCAACGTCAACGGCGCGTCCGGCTACTTCGACCGCTCGCTCGCGGCCTACGGCCAGGCGGGCCGCCCGTGCCGGCGGTGCGGGACCCCCATCCGCCGCGAGCAGTTCATGAACCGGTCGTCGTTCTCGTGCCCGCGCTGCCAGCCCCGCCCCCGCGGCCCGAGGACGCCCTCGGCCGGCTGAGGGCACCGGCGCGCCTACGATCGGCGCATGGCGGTGGAGGGCGAGGGGGCTGCGGTCCGGCGGATGACGGTCTTCGTCCGGGGGTACGTCCAGGGCGTCGGCTTCCGGTGGTGGGTCCGGGCGCGTGCCCTCGAGCTGGGTCTCGCGGGCCACGCGCGGAACACTGCCGACGGGAGGGTCGAGGTGGTGGCCGAGGGCGACGACGCGACGCTCCAGCGGCTCCTCGACCTCCTGGTCGAGGTCCCGTCGACGACCCGCCGCCCCGGCTGGATCGAGTCCGTGTCGAGCCCGCTGTGGAGCGAGCCCCAGGGCGGGGACGGCTTCCGCGAGCGCTGACCACGGCCGGTTCGGCGGGCGCCGCCCGGCATACCGCGGGGTGGACGCCGCACTGACCTCCGGCGGTCGCGTTCCTACGATGGCCGCGTGAGCGACATCCCCCCGGACCTCGCGCGGTTGCGGTCGAGCATCGACAACATCGACGCCGCGCTCGTCCACCTGCTCGCCGAGCGGTTCAAGGCGACCCAGCAGGTGGGGGAGCTCAAGGCGGCGATGGGACTCCCTCCCGCCGACCCGGCCCGCGAGGAGCGGCAGATCGCGCGGCTCCGCGGCCTGGCCCACGACGCGGGGCTCGACCCGCAGTTCGCCGAGAAGTTCATCACCTTCGTCATCGCCGAGGTGATCCGCCACCACGAGGCGATCGCGGGGTCCGACCCCGCCGTCGCCGCCCTCCCGGCCGTCGACCCCGAGTGATCCCACCAGTCCCACTGGTCACTGTCGTCACACACACCACCGATGGCCGGCGACCTCCCGGGGGCCGTCGTCCCCGCCGGTAGAGTCGGGCCGCATCCGGCCGGGGCCGGTCCCCGGATCGCCGACGAGAGCTGCTGAGACACCGTGTACCTCAAGACGCTGACCCTCCGGGGGTTCAAGTCCTTCGCCTCGGCGACGACGTTGCGCCTCGAGCCCGGCATCACCTGCGTCGTCGGCCCCAACGGCTCGGGCAAGTCCAACGTCGTCGACGCGCTCGCCTGGGTCATGGGGGAGCAGGGGGCCAAGTCCCTGCGTGGCGGCAAGATGGAGGACGTCATCTTCGCCGGCACCGCGGGTCGCCCGCCGCTCGGCCGGGCCGAGGTGAGCCTCACGATCGACAACACCGACGGCGCGCTCCCCATCGACTACACCGAGGTGACGATCACCCGGACGATGTTCCGCGGCGGCGGGAGCGAGTACGCCATCAACGGCACCGCGTGCCGGCTGCTCGACGTCCAGGAGCTCCTGTCCGACTCGGGCCTCGGCCGCGAGATGCACGTCATCGTCGGGCAGGGCCAGCTCGACACCGTCCTGCGGGCGACGCCCGAGGAGCGACGCGGCTTCATCGAGGAGGCCGCGGGGGTCCTCAAGCACCGCCGGCGCAAGGAGCGTGCCCTCCGCAAGCTCGAGACGATGGAGGCCAACCTCACCCGCGTCCAGGACCTCACGGGCGAGATCCGCCGCCAGCTCGGCCCGCTGGGTCGCCAGGCCGAGGCCGCCCGCAGGGCCGCCGTCATCCAGGCCGAGGCCCGCGACGCCCGGCTGCGGCTGCTCGCCGACGACCTCGTGCAGCTCACGGCCGTCCTCGAGCAGGAGGTCGCCGACGAGACCGCCCTCGTCGAGCGGCGCACCGCGGTCGAGGACGCCCTGGCCGACGTCCGGACGCGCCTCGCCGACGTGGACCGCCGCGCGGCCGAGGCGGCACCCGAGCTGGGCCGGGCCCAGGACCGGTTCGTGCGCCTCCAGAGCCTGCGCGACCGGATGGAGTCCACGGGGTCCGTGGCCGCCGAGCGCGTGCGGCTGCTCTCGCAGGACGAGGAGCACGAGACGACGGCGGGCCGTGACCCGGAGGAGCTGCGGGCCCAGGCGGCGCAGGCCCGTGAGGCCGAGGCGGGCCTGCTCGCGGAGGTCGCGCAGGCGACCGACGAGCTGGCCGCGGCAGTCGCCGCGCGCGAGCAGGCCGAGGCCGGGTATGCCGGTGAGCTGGCCCGCCTGGCGCGCCTCGCCCGCGCCGCGGCCGACCGCAGGGAGGGGCTCGCGAAGCTCGCGGGTCAGGTGGGCGCGCGTCGCAGCAGGATCGAGGCGGGGGAGGCCGAGATCGGTCGCCTCCAGGGGATCGTCACCGCGGCGCGGGCCCGAGCTGCCGAGGCCGAGCAGGAGTTCTCGCGCCTCGAGGGCGGCGTCGCCGTGGACGAGGAGGGCGAGGAGGGGCTCGACGACGCCTACGAGGCCGCGGTGGCCCGGCTCGCGGCGGCCGAGACGCAGGTCGAGCGGCTTCTCGCCGAGGAGCGCGACGCCGAGCGCGACCGGTCCTCGGCGACCGCGCGGCTCGAGGCGCTCGAGATGAGCCTCCGCCGCAAGGACGGTGCGGCGACCCTCATGGCCGCGGCCGACGACGACCACGCAATCGTCGGCACCGTCGCCGCCCTGCTCCACGTCACCGGTGGCCACGAGGCCGCGGTGGCGGCGGCCCTGGGCTGGGCGTCCGAGGCCGTCGCGGTGCCCACGGCCGCCCACGCGGCACGGGCCATCGACGCGCTGCGCCGTGACGACGGTGGGCGGGCCGCGCTGCTCGTCGGGGCGACGGCACTCCCGAGCGACCCGTCGTCGTGGCCACCGCTCGACGGGTCGGCGGTCTGGGCCCGCGACGTCGTCGAGTCCCCGGCCACCGTGCGGCCGGCGGTGGAGCAGCTGCTCGAGCGGGTCGCCCTCGTCACGACATCGGCGCACGCCGTCGCCCTCGTGTCCCGCGACGAGGGGATCACCGCGGTGACCACCGACGGGGACGTCTTCGGCCCGGGCTGGGCGCG
>DASSYJ010000083.1:0-18656 GCA_035703305.1 Ornithinibacter sp.
ATGGAGGCGATCTGGAGGATCGAGGTCGTCGACTTCCCCGCCTTCGTCGTCGTCGACGACAAGGGCAACGACTTCTTCGCCTCGGTGACCAGGCCCGTCGCGTTCACCATCGGCAAGCGCGCCGGCCTCCTCTGAGCCTCAACTTTCCCGCCCGATGCGGGAACCTTCAGCCCAGCGCCGGTTCATTACTCGTGCGGACCTGAGGGTTCCGGTGCCAGGTCGTCGCATCGTGGCTCGGATGCCGGCGCGCCCGGCCCCGCTGGTAGCGTCGCGCGCGTGATCGAGCGGCACCGCACGCAGCCCGGAACGCGCCCCAGGACTCCCGAGGAGGCCTGGCGAGTGCTCGCCGCGGGCAACGCGCGGTTCATGGCCGACGAGCGCGCGCACCCGCACCAGGACGTGCACTTCCGGCACCGGGTCGCGGCGAAGCAGAACCCCTTCGCGATCTTCTTCGGGTGCGCCGACTCGCGCGTGGCGGCCGAGATCATCTTCGACCAGGGCCTCGGCGACCTCTTCGTCGTGCGCACGGCCGGCCACGTCGTCGACCCCAGCGTCCTGGGCTCGCTCGAGTTCGGCGTCAGCGCCCTCAACTGCCCGCTCATCGTCGTGCTGGGCCATGACTCGTGCGGCGCCGTCAAGGCGGCCGAGCTGGCCGTGCGCACGGGCGAGATCCCCGGCGGCTTCGTGCGCGACATCGTCGAGCGGGTGACGCCGAGCGTGCTCTCGGCGTCGCGCGGTGGACGCACCCCGAGCATCGAGGACATCGAGCGCGAGCACGTCGAGCACACGTGCGACCTCATCAGTGAGCGGTCCACCCTCATCGCCGACCGGATCCGCTCCGGCGCCCTCGGCGTCGTGGGTGCCGAGTACGACCTGGCCGACGGCGAGGCCCGGGTCGTGCGCACGATCGGCGAAGTGGGCGTCGGCACGTGATCCGGCTCGACGGCATCCACGTGCACCCGGTGAAGAGCACCGCCGTCCGGCGGGTCCGGCATGCCGACGTCGAGCCGTGGGGACTCAGGGACGACCGCCGCTGGATGGTCGTGGGGTCGGATGCCGAGTGCCTCACCGCCCGTGAGGACCGCACCCTGCTCACCCTCACGGCCGACACACCCGCCACGGACCCCACCCTCGAGCACGGCCTGCGGCTCCGCGCCCCGGGCGCCGCACCCGTCGACGTCCACACCCCCGACACGGATGCCGTACCCGTCACGGTCCACGGCCGAGGCCTCACCGCACGACCCGCGACCGAGCACGTCAACGGCTGGTTGCGCGCGGCGCTCGGGCGCGAGGACGTCACCCTCGTGAACGTCGCCGAGCCGCGCCCCCTCAACCCGCAGCTGAGCAGACCTGGCGAGGCGACGGCATTCGCCGACGCCTACCCGGTGACCCTCGCGTCGGCGGTGTCACTGCGGAGGCTGGACGAGTGGGTCAGCGAGACGGCGCTGGACCGGGGCGAGGAGCCCGTCGCACCCCTCGTCGTGGAGCGCTTCCGCCCGAACCTCGTCGTCGACGGCGACCTCGAGCCCTTCGAGGAGGACGGCTGGCGCACGGTGCAGGTCGGCGCAGTGACCTTCCGGGTCGTCAAGCCCGTCGACCGGTGCGTGCTCACGACCATCGACCCGACGACCCGCGAGTCGGGCCCGGAGCCCATCCGCACGCTCGCGCGACACCGCAAGTGGGACGGCGCGACGTGGTTCGCCGTGCAGCTCGTGCCGGAGGTTCGCGGCGTGGTCCGCGTCGGGGACGAGGTCCGCCCCGACCGGTAGGTTTGGCGACCATGGAGACGTTCGCGCGTACCTTCCCCGACGGCTTCCTGTGGGGAGCGGCCACCGCGAGCTACCAGATCGAGGGGGCGCACGACGAGGACGGTCGCACCCCCTCCATCTGGGACACCTTCTCGCGCACCCCCGGCAAGGTCGCGAACGGCGACACCGGCGACGTGGCCTGCGACCACTACCACCGGATGCCGGAGGACGTCGCGCTGGTGCGTGAGCTCGGCCTCGACGCCTACCGCTTCTCGGTGGCCTGGCCCCGGGTGGTGCCCACGGGCACCGGCGCCGTCAACCCTGACGGCATCGGCTTCTACTCGCGGCTCGTCGACACCCTCCTCGAGGCAGGTATCCGCCCCGTGGTCACGCTCTACCACTGGGACCTCCCGCAGGTGCTCGACGACCGCGGCGGCTGGCTGGCCCGGGACGTCGCGGGCTGGTACACCGACTACGTGGCCGCCGTCGCCCGCGCCCTCGGGGACCGCGTCACGCACTGGACGACCCTCAACGAGCCGTGGTGCTCCTCGGTGCTCGGCTACGCGATGGGAGTGCACGCCCCCGGGCACCACGACCCGCTCGAGGCCATGGTGGCGGCCCACCACCTCCTGCTGGCCCACGGGTCGGCCGTGCCCGTCATCCGCGAGCACGCTCCGGGCGCCGAGGTCTCGATCACGCTCAACCCGACGCAGGTCTGGGGGCCCGAGGACCGCGACGACCGCGACGCGGATGCCGTGCGTCGCGCCGACAACGCCCTGAACGGCCTCTTCTTCGGGCCGCTGTTCCACGGCGCCTACCCCGACGGGTTCCTCGACGACACCGCGCACCTCACCGACCACGCGTACATCCACGACGGTGACCTCGGGACGATCTCGACGCCCCTCGACAACCTCGGCGTCAACAACTACTCCCCCACCCGCGTGCGCGCGGCCAGGGACGGCGAGCGGGGCAACACCCCGATGCCCGGGTGCGACGGAGTGGTCATGGTCGACCCCCGCCCGCCGCTCACGGACATGGGCTGGGAGCAGTCGCCCGAGAGCCATCGCCTCATCATCGAGCGCTCAGCCCGCGAGTGCGGCCTGCCGGTCTACGTCACCGAGAACGGCTCCGCCTGGCCCGACACGGTGTCCGACGACGGGCGGGTCCATGACCCGGAGCGGGTCGCCTACCTGCAGGCACACCTCGGGGCCGTCGCCGACGCCATCGACGGTGGCACCGACGTGCGCGGCTACTTCGCCTGGAGCCTCCTCGACAACTTCGAGTGGGCCTACGGGTACGACAAGCGCTTCGGCATCATCCACGTCGACTACGACACCCAGGTGCGCACGGTGAAGGACTCCGGCCGCGAGTACGCCCGAATCGTCGCGGCGCACCACGACTTCTGGGGCTCCTCGGCCGGGTCCGGCTCGGCCGGGTCCGGCTCGGCCGGTTGACCTGTCGGATGCCGTGACCCACTCCCGCCGTGTCGCCGTGGTCGGCGGCGGGATCATCGGCCTCGCGGTGGCCGAGCGACTGCTGCGCGAGGACCCCGCAACCCACGTGACCGTGCTCGAGAAGGAGCAGGACTGGGCACGCCACCAGACCGGTCGCAACAGCGGCGTCATCCACTCCGGGCTCTACTACCCGCCGGGAAGCCTCAAGGCCCGCTGGTGCCGGGCCGGGGCCACAGCCCTGGTCGCACTCGCCCGGGACGCGGGCGTGCCCCATGCGGTGACCGGCAAGCTCGTGGTCGCCACGGCATCCGACGAGCTCGAGCGGCTCGCGGCCCTGGAGGCGCGCGGCCTGGCGAACGGGCTGAGCGTCAGCCGGCTGACGACGAGGGAGGCCCGCGAGCACGAGCCGCACGTGGCCGCCCTGGCGGCGCTGCGCGTGCCCGAGACCGGCATCATCGACTACCGCGCCGTGTGTGCCGTCCTCGTGCGGCGGCTGCGCGACGCCGGTGCCCGCCTGCTGCCCGGCGCGGAGGTCGTCGGCGGCGTCGACGGGGCGCGCGAGGCGGTGGTCGAGACGACACGGGGTGAGGTCACCGCCGACCTCGTCGTGAGCTGTGCCGGTCTGCACGCCGACCACGTCGCGAGGCTGCTCGGCCACCAGCCCTCGGTGCGGATCGTGCCGTTCCGCGGCGAGTACCACCAGCTCACCACCGCGGCCGCCCCGCTGGTGCGCGGGCTGGTCTACCCGGTGCCCGACCCCGCGTTCCCCTTCCTCGGGGTGCACCTGACGCGGGGCATCGACGGCCACGTGCACGCCGGGCCGAACGCCGTGCTCGCGCTGGCCCGCGAGGGGTACGACTGGGGCAGCATCGACGCTCGCGACCTCGCCGGCACGCTCTCGTACCCAGGGTTCTGGCGACTGGCCCGCCACCACGCGCGCAGTGGGGTCGGCGAGATGGCCCGCTCGCTGTCGGCGCGGCGCTTCGCCGACAGCGTCCGGCGCCTCGTGCCGGAGGTCCGCGACCACGACCTCGTCCCAGCGCCTGCGGGGGTCCGGGCCCAGGCCGTCCGGCGCGACGGCACCCTCGTCGACGACTTCCTGCTCGAGCGGCACGGCCGCGTCGTGCACGTGCTCAACGCGCCGTCCCCGGCGGCGACGGCCTCCCTCGAGATCGCCCGCCACGTCGTGGAGGCCCTGGCACGCGGCTGACCCGGCTCGGGGCGGCCGCCGGAGGGTTGCTCACGGCGCCCCGAGGCCGGCCTACTGCTCCCATCGACAGGCAGTCGGGTGGGGGCGGCGGCCGTGCCGAGCGTGGACCCTCCGGCCGTCAGTGCCTCTGCCTGTCCGGGAGCGCACGAGCTCGGCCATGGCCTCGCCCGGCACCGGCGCCGGTCACAGCGAGAGGCGCTCCCGCACGACCCCCGCGAGCCGCGCCGCGACCGCATCGGCCTGCTCCTGGGTCGGCGCCTCGACCATGACCCGGACGAGCGGCTCCGTGCCGGACTTGCGCAGGAGCACCCGCCCCGCGCCGTCCAGCGCGTCCTCCTCCTGGCGCACAGCCGACTGGAGGTCGTCGTCGCTCTCCACCCGGCTCTTGTCGACACCCTTGACGTTGACGAGCACCTGCGGGAGGCGGGACATGACGGCACCGAGCTCTGCGATCGAACGACCCGTCGCGGCGACCCTGGCCGCCAGCATGAGCCCGGTGAGCACGCCGTCGCCGGTCGTGCCGTGGTCGAGGAGGATGACGTGGCCGGACTGCTCCCCGCCGAGGTTGAAGCCCCCAGCGCGCATCTCCTCGAGGACGTAGCGGTCGCCGACCGCGGTCTGCCGGACGTGGATACCCTCGCGCTCCATGGCCTGGAGCAGCCCGAGGTTGCTCATCACGGTCGCGACGAGCGTGTCGTGGGCGAGGGCGCCGCGCTCCTTGAGGGCGACGGCGAGGACACCCATGATCTGGTCGCCGTCGACCTCGGTGCCGGTGGCGTCCACGGCGAGGCAGCGGTCGGCATCCCCGTCGTGGGCGATGCCGAGCTCGGCACCGTGGGCGACCACGGCCGCCTTGAGCGGGTCGAGGTAGGTCGACCCGAAGCCGTCGTTGATGTTGAGCCCGTCGGGGGACGTGCCGATCTCGACGACCTCGGCCCCGGCCAGCCGGAACACCTCGGGAGAGACCATGCTCGCCGCCCCGTGCGCCCCGTCGATGACGACGCGCAGGCCGTCGAGGTGGTTCGGGAGCACGCGCAGGAGGTGCGAGATGTAGCGGGTGTGCCCCTCCTGCATCGCGACGACGCGCCCGACGCCGGCACCGATCGGGCGGGTCCACCTCTCGCCCATCGCCGCCTCGATGCGGTCCTCGACGTCGTCCGCGAGCTTGTGGCCACCGCGCGCGAAGAACTTGATGCCGTTGTCGGGCATCGCGTTGTGCGACGCGGACAGCATGACGCCGAAGTCGGCCCCGGTGTCGGCCGTCAGGTAGGCCACCGCGGGGGTCGGCAGCACGCCGGCGTTGTAGACGTCCACCCCCGCCGACGCGAGCCCCGCGACCACGGCAGCGGCGAGGAACTCCCCCGACGCCCGGGGGTCGCGGCCGACGACGGCCTTGGGACGGCGCCCGGGCTCGGCCCCGGCCTGCCCGAGGACCCTGGCCGCAGCCACGGACACCGCGAGGGCGAGCTCTGCCGTGACGACGGGTCCGTTCGCCAGACCACGGACTCCGTCGGTGCCGAAGAGTCGTGACATGTGGTGCCTTTCGGGAGGATGCCGGAGTCGAACCTACCCCCGGACACGCCGAAGGCGGCACCACGAGGGTGCCGCCTTCGAGCGGGTCCGGCACATGGGGTCGAGCCGGCGAGCCGGGTCAGCGCTTGCTGTACTGGGGCGCCTTGCGGGCCTTCTTGAGACCGGCCTTCTTGCGCTCCGGGACGCGGGCGTCTCGGGAGAGGAAGCCGGCCTTCTTCAGCGCCGGGCGGTTGAGGTCGGGGTCGACCCCGTTGAGGGACCGGGCCACGCCGAGGCGCACCGCGCCGGCCTGTCCGGACGGCCCGCCGCCGTGGACCCGGACGAGCACGTCGTAGGCGCCGTCGAGCTCGAGCACCTTGAGGGGCTCGTTGACGATCTGCTGGTGCACCTTGTTGGGGAAGTAGCCCTCGAGGGTGCGGCCGTTGATGGTCCACTCGCCGGTGCCGGGAACGATGCGCACGCGGGCGACGGCCTGCTTGCGGCGGCCGGTCGCGGCGCCGGGAGCCGACGCGCTCGGGCGTGCCACGGGCTCGCCGGAGACGGCCGTGTCGGACTCGGAGGTGTACTCGGTGACGAGGGCGTCGTTGACGTCGGTCCCCGCGGTCTCGTCGATCTGGGCGTTCTCGGACATCACTGGGCCACCTGGGTGATCTGGAAGGGCTTGGGCTGCTGCGCGGCGTGGGGGTGCTCGGACCCGCTGTAGACCTTGAGCTTGCTGAGCTGGTCGCGGCCGAGGGTGGTCTTCGGGAGCATGCCGCGGACGGCCTTCTCGATGGCCTTCTCCGGGTTCTTCGCGAGGAGGTCGGTGTAGGACTGTGCCTTGAGGCCCCCCGGGAAGCCGGAGTGGCGGTAGGCCTTCTTCTGCTCGAGCTTGGCGCCGGTGAGGGCGACCTTCTCGGCGTTGATGATGATGACGAAGTCACCGGTGTCGACGTGCGGCGCGAAGGTCGGCTTGTGCTTGCCGCGCAGGAGGATCGCGGTCTGGCTCGCGAGTCGGCCGAGCACGACGTCGGTCGCGTCGATCACGTGCCATGCGCGCGTGATCTCGCCCGGCTTCGGGGTGTAGGTACGCATCAGGTGTCCTGGCTCGTAGGAAGATGGTGGTTGGCGGTATGCCGCGTGCTCCCGAGAGGGACCGCCGGCCCCTGTCGGAGGCGCACGGCACAACAGTCACCCAGTCTACGGGGGCGCGACGGTCGACCCAAATCACCAGCGGCCCCCCGCGGAACCCTCGCTGACCTGCGGCGACAGTGGTGCAGGATTTCTCTGCACAGATGTTGTGCACATGAAGTGTGCAAAGGTATTGTGCACATATGGCTCCTCCTCCCCGCCGACCCGAGGCCGACCCCGATGCCGACCCCGATGCCGAGTACACCGGCATCCGCCTGGACTCCGCCGCCCTCAAGGTGCTCGCCCACCCGCTGCGCTCGCGACTGCTCAGCTCGCTGCGCACCGGTGGCCCCGCCACCGCCACCGACCTCGCTGCGGCGCTGAGGACGAACTCCGGCGCCACGAGCTACCACCTCCGCAGGCTCGAGTCGATCGGGCTGGTCACCGACACCGGCGAGGGCGAGGGCAAGCGCCGCCTCTGGCGGGCCTCGACCCAGTCGCACTCCTACTGGGCCTCCGACGTCGCCGGCGACGAGGACGCCGAGACCGCGCTCAACTGGCTCTCGCGCGACTACGTGCGCCACCTCGCCGAGCAGTACGAGCGGTGGCTCGACGTCGAGGAGGGCTGGCCCATCGAGTGGCGCGACGCCGTCGGGCTCAGCGACTCGTACGTCATTGCGACACCGGCCCAGGTCGACGAGCTGCGGCGCGAGCTGACCGAGCTCGTCAGCCGCTACCGCCGCATCGGCCAGGGAAACCCGGACGCCCGGCGCGTGGCCACCTACACCGTCATGTACCCGCTCGACCTCGACCGGGCGCCCCGGGGAGCGGAGCGGTCGTGACCACTCCCCACCTCACGCCGCACGCTGCTGAGCGCCGCCTCTACCTGCTCACGACGACGCGCTGGCTGCCGGTCGGCTTCGTCGTCGGCATCTTCATCCTCGTGCAGACCGGGCGTGGGCTCACGATCGCCCAGGCGGCGACCGTCGGCGCCGTGATGGGCGTCGCCTGCTTCCTCCTCGAGCTGCCGACGAGCGGCTTCGCGGATGCCGTGGGCCGCCGTCCGGTGTACCTCACGGCCGCGGTGCTCAACGTCGTCGCCATCGTCGCCTACGCCGTGAGCCAGACCTTCTGGGCCTTCCTCGTGGCGGGCGCGCTCATGGGAGCGTTCCGCGCGCTGGACTCCGGGCCGCTCGAGGCGTGGTTCGTCGACACCGTCCACGTCAGCGCGCCGGGTGCCGACGTCGACCGCCAGCTCTCGCGCGCGGGGACCGTGCTGGGTGCCGCCATCGCGGTCGGTGCCGTGCTCTCCGGCATCCTCATCTGGTGGGACCCCGCCCGCACGGTCCTGGGTCGGGACGGGTCGGCGCTGGACGCCGCCGTGTGGGTGTCGGCCGGCCTCAGCGTCGTGCACCTCGTCGCGGCCTACCTCCTCATGCGTGAGCCCCGGCCGGCGCCCGGGTCGGAACGGACCCGCATCGCGCACGCCCTCTCCGAGGCGCGCCGGACGCCCGGGGTGGTCCTCGGTGGCCTCCGCCTGCTGGGGACGAACCGCGTGCTGCTCTCGCTGGTCATCGCCGAGGTCTTCTGGTCGATCGGGATGATCACCTTCGAGTCACTGATGCCGCTGCGGCTCGAGGAGCTCGTCGGCTCCGCGCAGCAGGCGGGCGCCCTCGTCGGCCCCGTCTCGGCGGCCGGGTGGGGCCTCTTCGCCGTCGGGGCCTGGCTGGCCGGGACCAGCTCGGCCCGGCTCGGTGTCGCGCGGGCCGCCATGCTCGGCCGGGTCCTCAACGCCCTGGGCGCCGTCGTCATGGGCCTGGTCACCGGGCCGGTGGGGCTCGTCGCCGCCTACCTCTTCACCTACTCGATGCACGGCATGAACGGGCCGCCGCACGCCGCCCTGCTCCACCGCGAGGCGGAGTCGGCGAACCGTTCCACCGTCCTGTCGATGAACTCGATGATGGCGTTCCTCGCCTTCGCCCTCGCCGCGCCACCGCTCGGCGCCCTCGCCGACCGGACCAGCATCAGCACCGCCATGGTCACCGCCGGCGCCCTGAGCATCCTCGGAGCGGTGTTCTACGTCCCCGCGCGGCGCAGTGAACGGGAAAGGGACCGGGGGCTGGTCGCGGGTGGCACGCTGGCGGGGTGAAGCCCTTCCTCCTCGGGGTCGCCGCCACCCTCGCCGTGCTGGCCCTCGGCCTCGTCGTCGTCCTCCTCCTGCTCGGCTCGGGTGACCCGGTGGCGACTCCCTCCACCGCACCGTCAGGGGCCGCACCGTCAGGGGCCGCACCGAAGGCGCCCGGTGACCTCGGCCCGGACGAGACCTGGCTCGGGTCGGTCGACCTGCGCAGCGCCGACGTCGTCTCGGCCGACGGCGACCTCGCCGACGTCGTCGCCTCGGGCACGGGGGTGCGGTTCTCGCCCTCCGGCCTGCGCGCCGATCGGCTCCACATCGACGCAACGGTCCCCTTCGCGACGGTCGCCGAGCAGGTCGGCGACGACGTGCGCATCTTCCCGGCCGCGGGCGGCCGGGCCGGCATCGAGCGACAGGTGACGGTCCTCGGCCGCGACGTGACCGTGAGCGCCACGGGGACGGTCGGGGCCGACGGAGGCCAGCTCCTCATCGAGCCGGAGACCGTCGAGCTCGGCGGGCCCTCCTTCCTCGACGCCGCCGCGAGCGCGGTGGCGCGCGGGCTCGTGACGATCCGCCAGGACGTCCCCGGAGTGCCGGAGGGGATGGCCCTGACCGCCGTCGCGGTGACACCCCAGGGCTTCGCCGCCAGCCTCACCGGCGCCGACGTCACGATCACGCGCTGACCACTCGGTCGGCTCAGCGGGCCCTCAGCTGCTGGTGACCGTCACCCCGTGGGTCGTGGAGTCGTAGACGAATGTCGTCTTTGCCCCGTCGGCCGGGACGGTGACGGTGAAGTTGCCCGACCCGTTCCCGTAGCTCTCGTTCCAGGACAGGCCGTGGGCGACCTTGAACTCCCACGTGCCGGCCGGGATCTTGGTCGTGGCCCAGGCGAAGATGCCGTCGCCGTCCTTGTCCTGCAGCCACGGCCGCATGCAGTCGGGCAGCCAGTCCCCTGGGCACCCCAGCTCGGACTGGAACGACCCGGGAACGGTGACGATCGTGGTTTCCTCGTCGGAGGTGGCCCAGTGCGTGGCGTGGTCGTAGTAGAAGGAGACGGTGCCGTCGGTCTCGTAGGAGATGTTCGGCCCGTTGAAGACACCCTTGTCGCCGTAGTTCTCCGTCCACGACTTGTCGATCGCCGCCTTGTACGAGTACGGCGCGGCCGGTAGCCCCGAGAACGACTTCTTCCAGATCTGGTCGTCGGCGTCGAGGGCGAGCTGGGCCTCGTCGCAGTCCGGAGCCCAGTCACCGTTGACCCCCAGCTCAGGGGGGCAGCCCATCTCGGAGTTGTGCGTGCCGGGGACCGACACGGCACTCGGCTGGGCGACCGGGTCACCGATCTCGGCCTCGGCCGGCGGGGGCTTCGCGGAGACAACCGCGGCCCAGGACCCGTCGGCCGCCACTCGACCGGCCGCGTCCTTGACGACGGCGCGGTACTCCAGCACGGAACCCAGCGGCATGCCGGCCACGTCGTGGAAGACACGGAAGGGCGCGTTGTCGTCGGTCCCGATCGTGCGCCACTGCTCGGTCCCCACCGGTCGGTAGAGGAACGTCGTCTGTGCGAACGTGCTGGCGGTGACGTCGGCCGCGATCTCGGCACGGCCCCCCACGGTGTGCTCGGCGCCGGAGGACAGCTCGATGGTCGGGGCAGCGCCGGAGGTGCTGATCGGCTTGTTCGCTCTCCACACGCTCACCGTGAGTGGAGGCACGGTGACCTTGACCGAACCCTGGGCCGACGGCTTGACGGCCCTGTCGGAGCCGAAGACGGGAGTGAACACGGCCCCGGATCCCTTGGTCCACGTCGGGAAGGTCGCCGTGGCGGCGGAGGTGTCGTTGTTCGCGGCGACAACGTACTCGACCTGGCCCGCGTTCCTGCCACCCTTGGTGCCCGCACCGATCCTCGAGGTCGCGAAGATCCCCGGGCCGTCCGCGGCGTAGCGCGCGATCTGCGCGCCATCGGCCAGGGCGGGGTGCTCGGCACGGAGGGCCGACAGCTCGGCGATGTGCTCGTAGAGCGGATGGGTCGGGTCGAACCGGTCGCGCGAGCCCTCCGGCCCGGCGAGGACGTCCTCCGTGTTGTAGATGTCGACCTGGCTCGCGAACATGTCCTCACGAGCGAGCTGGTCACCGCCAGTTCCGATGAAGCCCTGCTCGTCGCCGTAGTACGTGACCGGGTTGCCGCGAGACGTGAACATCAACGAGTCTGCGAACTCGACCCGCTGCAGATGCTCGGCTTCCGATGACGACGCGTCCTTGAGGAACATCGCCACCCGGCCCATGTCGTGGTTCCCCAGGAACGTGGGGAGTTGGTAGGCGTTGCTGTCCGAATCGGTGTACCAGTCGTCATTGGCGAAGAAGTCGCCCAGCGCGGAGGCCGACTTGCCCTTCGCGAAGTCGACGCCCTGCTGCTGGAACCCGAAGTCCAGGGTGGCCTGGAGCTTGCCGCGGGTCGTGTACTCCGACATGACCGCCGGGTTGCCGTCGAAGACCTCGCCGAACGCGAAGAAGTCGTCGTTCTTCCGAGCCTTGGCCTCCGTGAGGATCGCGGGCACGAACTCCTGCCAGAACTCGAGGTTGACGTGCTTGACCGTGTCGATCCGGAAGCCGTCGATACCGAAGTCGACCCACGTCTTGTAGATGTCGCCCATGCCCTCGACCACTTCGGGACGCTCGGTGAACAGGTCGTCGAGCCCGGAGAAGTCGCCGTAGGTCGAGGACTCCCCCGCGAAGGTGGAGTCCCCCCGGTTGTGGTACATCAGCGGGTCGTTGAGCCACCCCGGCGTCTTGGCGGTGGCGTCGTCGCCGTGGAAGAAGGGGACGTACGGGAAGGAGACGGCCGGGTCCATCGCGGGCCACTCGGCGGCGGGCTTGGCGATGTACTTGACATCGTCGAAGGCCGTGCCCGAGGCGTCCTTGTACGGGTAGTTCTTCTTCGACCGGTAGGTGTGCGTCCCGCCCTCGTAGTCGATGACGTCGGCCGTGTGGTTGGTGATGATGTCGAAGAACACCTTCATGCCCTTGGCGTGGGCGGCATCGATGAGCGCCTCCATGTCGGCGTTCGTCCCCAGGTGCGGGTCGATCTGGGTGAAGTCGGTGATCCAGTAGCCGTGGTAGCCGGCGCTCTCCTGGCCCGGCGCACCCTGTACCGGCTTGTTCTTGAAGCTCGGCGTCAGCCAGATCGCCGTCGTTCCCAGTCCCTTGATGTAGTCGAGCTCCTCGGTGACCCCCTTGAGGTCGCCACCGTGGTAGAAGCCCTTGTGTGTCGGGTCGAACCCGGTCGTGAGCGGACCGCCGGTCAATCCGCCCTCGTCGTTGGCCGTCTCGCCGTTCGCGAACCGGTCGGCCATGACGAAGTAGAAGCGTTCCCGCGTCAGGGAGGACCGCAGCGAGTCGTCCGCGAGCTCCGCATCCGCCGGAGTGGGGCCCTGGGTGAGTCCCTCGGGGGTGAACGAGATGACGTGGCTGAGGTCGTCGTACGTGAACCGAAGCCTCGCCGGGCCCTCCAGCACCAGCGGGATGTTGGGTCCGTCGAGGACACCACCGGCGCCGTAGTTGACCGCCCACGAGTCGTTGAGCGCCACCTTGAACTCGAACGTGCCCGCGGGGACGTCGAAGGTCGCGACGTATGCCGTCGTGTCTCCGACACGCGCGAGCTCGGTGTCGCTGCAGTCCGGCTGCCAGTCCTCGGGACATCCGAGCTCGGACTGGAGAGACCCGACGAGCGCCACGGACGTCGTCGCGGCGGCTGCTGGAGCGGCGGCGACCACGACGGGAGCGGCGGCGAGCGCGACTCCGGCCAGGACGGCATACAGACGGCGTGGACCGGACATCGTTGCTCCTCAGCGTCACCCGGCCGACGACGTCGTCCGGGACCTGTACTGAGGCCGCACGGTAGGTGCGGAAACGCTTCCACGGGGGTTTCGTGCAGAAAACTGACGAAGGATTTACCTTCCGGTCCCGGTGATGGCCGTGGTGACGACCTCCTCCAGGGCGTCGGCCCCGCCCCGAGCACCTGGCGACGTCCTGACGAGCTCGCCGAGCCGTGCGGCAGCAGCACGGTGCGGGCCCTCGGCGAGGAGCTTGCGCACGGCCGCGGCGATCCGCTCGCTGCTCGCGGTTCGGGGGACGACCAGACCGGCACCGGCGCGTTCCAGGCTGCGGCCGACCGTGCGGTGGTCGGCCTTCCCGTCGAGCGGTACGACGAGCACCGGAAGGTCGTGGGCCAGGGCACTCATCGTCGTGCCGTGCCCGCCGTGACCGACGAGCAGGGTGGACCGAGGCATGAGCTCGGCGTGCGGCACGAACCGGTGCAGCTCGACGCCGGCGGGGGCCCGCAGGCTCGCGGGGTCGATGTGCGGCCCCGTCGTCACGATGACCCGGGCCGCCAGGCCCGTGCACGCGTCGAGGACGGTCTGGAGCGTGTCCTGCATCCCGGCATACGCGAACGTGCTGAGGCTGACGAGAACGGTCGGCTCCCCTGCGGCTCGGGGCCGCCACGACACGACGGGACCGACCTGGCGCACGTTCGGGTCGGGGGCGACGGGGTCGAGCTCGGGCAGCGACGTCACGACGCGCACGGCCGCGTCCCTCAGGGCGCGCCCGGGACGTAGGCCGGTGGCCCGCAGGAGCAGGCCGAGCGGACCCCGCAGGGCCCCGCGGTAGTACGAGTCGTAGCAGTGCTCCAGCACGGCATACCTCACGCCGGAGCGGTGGGCCGCGTCGAGCGCCCCCAGCATCAGCGCGTCGACGAGGACCAGGTCGGCCGGGCGGCGCTCGAGCTCGGTGAGGAGGTCCGCACCCATCCCCCGGTCGCCGAAGGTCGCGAGGAGCTCCCTCGTCGAGTGCGGGTCGCCGGCGGCGAACTCCCGCGCCCGGTGCGGCTCCACGACGGAGTGGCCGGCGCCCTCGATCGCAGCGCGCTGACCACGGTGCCCGAGGACGCGGATGCCGTGGCCGCGTGCGGACAGCTCGTCGGCGAGGGCCAGGGCGGGCGGGACGTTCCCTCCGCCGTCCCACGTGACGACGACGATCTCGGCCATGGTGCCTCCTTCGGGTGCGAGCGGTGGGTCTCAGTGCGGGGCGCGGGTGGCGGGTGCCGCGCGGGTGGCGGCGGGCACCGTGCGGGTTGTGGCGGGCACCGTGCGGGTTGTGGCGGGCACCGCGCGCTTGGCGGGCCCCGCGCGGTTGGCGGGCCCCCCGCGGGTGGCGGGTGTCGCGTGGATGACCAGCGCCTCGTGGCTGGCGAGCACCGCGCGGACGAGGGACTCCATGCGCGAGCGGGTCCGGGCCACCGACAGGCCGCGGTCTCGGCGCAGGAGCTTCCACGTGTAGACGTCGGTCGCGACGACGAGCAGGTCGACGGCCTCCTCGGCGTCGGCCCCGGCGTCGGCCCCGGCGTCGGCCCCGGCGGTCAGCAGTGGTGCGAAGGTGTCCTGCACCCAACGGCGGTGCAGCGCACGCCCACTGGACGTGACCTCACGCGCGAACGGCTCTGTGGCCTCCTGCGCGAGGAGGAGCAGCACCGAGTCGCCGCGACGCTCGTAGTGGGCCACGATCGTCCGGACGGCGGCACCCACGTCCCCCGCGGGGCTGCGCCGCTCGTCCTCGACCTCGGACCTGGCACGCGCCGCGGCAGCGTGCAGCAGGCCCTCCCTGGTGCCGAAGTGACGCAGCACCGTCTGGACGCTGACTCCCGCCTCGTCGGCGACGTCGGCGAGGGACACGTCGCTCGACAGGCGGCGCGCATGGAGGGCCACCGCAGCGTCGAGGACCTTGAGGCGGGTCGCCTCGACGCCCCGGGCACGCGTCGTCATGCGATAGGTACGCGTCGCCTCTTTCATGAGAGTCGACGTTAACGGCAATGATGAATCCGTGTCAATGCACAGTCACGCGAAATGGGGTCAGCGGTCCCAGTGACCCATCGAACCAGTGAACCCCCGACGCGGCGGCCACCCGTACCGCCACCCGCCGCGCGGATGCCGTCAGAGCAGCCCGAGCTGGTGCAGCAGCGAGAGGTTGTCGCCCACGATCCACCGCTCGAGCACCTGCCCCTCGTCGTCGTAGCGACGGAAGGTCATGGCCTCCCAGGTGAGCACGCGACCGGTCGGCGGGACGCCGCGCATCGGCGCCAGGTGAGTGCCGGAGTAGGTGATGCGGGCCGCGAGCAGGTCGTCCTCGGCGACGACCGCCTCGACCTTGGCCCGGAAGTCCGGCAGGGACTGCCGGATCTCGGCGAGGAACTCGCGGTGCCCGGCCGCGTCGGCGCTGAGGTGGTCGGGGAGCCCGTGCACGACGGCACCCGGCGCGTAGATCGCGAGGTACCCGTCGAGGTCACCCCGGTTCAGGGCGGCAACGGCGTCGAGCGTGCGTTCCTTGTTGCGCTGCGGGTCCATGCGTGCAGTCTTGCGCCGCACGAGCGAGGGCGGCAAGGGCAACGGGGTGTGACGTCAGCGGGCCCGTTCGACCCTGCCCTCGTCCCACACGGCCACGTCGGACTCCACGACGCGGCCGTCGCCGCGGAAGACGAGGAACCGGTCGAGGCCGCGGGCGAACCAGCGGTCGTGCGTCACCGCGAGCACCGTCCCCTCGAACGTCGACAGGGCGTCCTCGAGCGCCTCGGCGGAGTGGAGGTCGAGGTTGTCGGTGGGCTCGTCGAGGAGCAGGAGGGTGGCGCCGGACAGCTCGAGCAGCAGGATCTGGAGCCGGGCCTGCTGCCCGCCGGACAGGGAGTCGAAGGTCTGCTCCGACGCCTTCGCCAGGCCGTAGCGGTCGAGGGCACGCGCGGCGAGGTCGCGCGTCATACCGGCCCGGTGCTCGTCGCCGCGGTGGAGGATCTCGAGCAGCGTGCGTCCGTGGAGGGTCGCGTGGTCGTGCGTCTGCGCGAACCACCCCGGGCGGACCCGCGACCCGAGGACGACCCGGCCCGCGTGCTCCACCGGCGCCGGGCGGATGTCGCCGACCGGCTCGTGCTCCCGGTCGGGGTCGCTGCCGCCGGCCGCGAGGAGGCGCAGGAAGTGCGACTTGCCCGACCCGTTGCTGCCGAGGACACCCACCCGCTCGCCGAACCAGATCTCGGTGTCGAACGGGTGCATGAGCCGGGCGCCGTCGACGCGCAGCTCGAGGCCGGTGGCGACGACCGCGCGCTTGGCCGTGCGACCGCCGGTGAGCCGCATCGCGACCTTCTGGCGGAGGGGCACGGCCTCGGGCGGGCCGGCCTCCTCGAACCGCCGCAGCCGCGTCTCGGCCGCCTGGAGGCGGGTCGCCATGTCCGAGTTGTAGGCCGCCTTCTGCCGGTACATCACGACGAGGGCCTTGATCTTGGCGTGCTCCTCGTCCCAGCGCCGGAGCAGCTCCTCGAGCCGCTCGTTGCGGTCGACGCGCGCCTGCTCGTACGTCGCGAAGCGGCCCGGGTGGACCCAGACCGTGTTGCCCCCGGCGCTCTGCTCGAGGGTGGCGATCCGGGTCGCGACCCGGTCGAGCAGCTCACGGTCGTGGCTGACGAACAGCACGGTCTTCGGGGAGTCGACGAGTCGCTCCTCGAGCCAGCGCTTGGCGGGCACGTCGAGGTAGTTGTCCGGCTCGTCGAGGACGAGGACCTCCTCGGGTCCGCGGAGCAGGGCCTCGAGGACGACCCTCTTCTGCTCCCCGCCCGACAGCGTCGACACCTTGCGCCACTGGGCCCGTTCGAAGGGCGTCCCGAGGGCTGCCACGGTGCAGACGTCCCACAGGGTCTCCCACTCGTAGCCGCCGACGTCGCCCCAGTCGGCGAGGGCCTGCGCGTAGTCGAGCTGGTCCTCCTCGGCGTCGCGCTCCATCATCGCGAGCTCGGTGCGCTCGATCTCGGCAGCCGCACGCCGGATCGCCTCGGGGGCCACGGACACGAGGAGGTCCCGCACGGTGGAGTCGTCGCGGACCTTGCCGATGAACTGCCGCATGACGCCGAGACCACCGCTGCGGGTGATCGCCCCGTCGGATGCCGTGAGGTCGCCGGCCAGGATGCGCAGCAAGGTGGTCTTGCCGGTGCCGTTCGGGCCGATGAGGGCGACCTTCGCACCCTCTCCCACCCGGAAGGTGACGTCCCGGAGCAGGCGCCTCCCGTCCGGCAGGACGAAGCTCACGGCATTGACGTCGAGGTGGCCCACGAGGACCCATCCTCCCCTGTCACCGGCCGGCCTCTCACCCGAGTTTCGGGGCCGCTCACCCGCGGGGCCCCGAGCGCCGCCCCGACGACCTGGTTACCTGGTCCGGAGCCGTGCGGGTTGCCCGCGCCTCCCGCGCCCGGCCGCCGAGCTCGTCGTCGGGCGGGTAGACGACCTCCTCCAGTGACAGCCCGTGCGCGGGCATGACCTTGACCCGAGGGTCGCGCTGGCCGGCGACGAGCACCGCGCGAGGGACGTCCTCGCCGAACCGGCCCTCCCCCACCGGCACCACCGCACCCACGAGGGCTCGGACCATGCTGTGGCAGAACGCGTCTGCGACGACCGCGCCCTCGATCGTGCCGTCGCTCGCACGGGTCCACCCGAACTCGAGCAGCGTGCGCACGGTCGTGGCCCCCTCGCGACGTCGGCAGAACGCCGCGAAGTCGTGCAGGCCGAGCAGGCCGGCCGACGCGGCACCCATGGCGGCGACGTCGAGCGGCCCCCGCACCTGCACCGTGTCGAAGCGGCGGAGCGGGTCGGCACCGGCAGGGTCGTCGCAGATCCGGTAGACGTACCGCCTGCGGAGTGCGGAGAACCTCGCGTCGAAGCCCTCGGGCGCCCGGCTCACCCTCCTGACGACGACGTCGTCCGGGAGGATGCCGCGGAGCCGGGTAACGGCGGCCTCCTCCGGCGAGCGGGTCGAGCGGCCGCGCAGGGACTCCCAGGCGTCCGGGTCGACGTCGGTGTGGGCCACCTGGCCGCGCGCGTGCACCCCGGCATCCGTCCGTCCGGCGACGACGAGCCGCACGGGGTGCGGGGCCCGGAGCAGCGTCGCCATGGCCGCGCCCAGCTCGCCCTCGACGGTGCGCAGGCCCGGCTGTGCGGCCCAGCCGGAGAACCCCGTCCCGTCGTACGCGAGGTCGACCCGGATCCGCAGCGTCACCGCGCCAGCGTAGTGCCGGGTCCGGTGAGGGTCCGGGCGCATCCCCACGGAGCCGGCCCACACGGCATACGCGACCCCACCAGACAAGCCCCCACCTCACCCGAGAAGGTTTGTCCGGTGAGGTAAGGGTTTATCGGGTGACCCGATAAACCCTGGGCGCCCCGAGGGGCTGGATGCCGCGACGGCCCCCTCCCCGCGATGGGGAGGGGGCCGTCGACGTCGGTCGGGTCGGGCTGGGCTCAGGCCTCGTCCTCGACCTGCTGCTTCGCGGCACCACCGGCCGGCTCGAACCCCGCGGCCTCGGCGGCCTCGGCATCCTTGAACCAGAACTCGGCGTCCGTCTGGTCGTACCACTGCGAACCCTCGACGTGGTACTTGCCCGAGTC
>DASSYJ010000091.1:0-5606 GCA_035703305.1 Ornithinibacter sp.
CCGGTGATCCTGATGACCGGCGCCGCCTCGTCCTTCCCGGTGGGATCCGACATCAGAGTGGGATGTTCCCGTGCTTCTTGGGCGGGAGCGACGCCCGCTTGTTGCGCAGCGCGCGCAGGGCCTTGGAGACGTTCATCCGCGTGTTCGAGGGGGTGATGACCGTGTCGATGTACCCGCGCTCGGCGGCGACGTAGGGGTTGGCGAGGGCGTCCTCGTACTGCTTGATGAACGCGGCGCGGGCCTCCTCGACCGACTCTCCCTGCTCCGCCGTCTTCGCGAGCTCCTTGCGGTAGAGGATGTTGACCGCGCCTTGCGCGCCCATGACGGCGATCTGGGCGGTCGGCCACGCGAGGTTGATGTCGGCGCCGAGGTGCTTGGACCCCATGACGTCGTAGGCCCCCCCGTACGCCTTGCGGGTGATGACCGTGACCATCGGGACGGTGGCCTCGGAGTAGGCATAGATGAGCTTGGCCCCGCGGCGGATGATGCCGTCCCACTCCTGGTCGGTGCCCGGGAGGAACCCCGGCACGTCGACGAAGGTCAGGATGGGCACGTTGAACGCGTCGCAGGTGCGGACGAACCGCGCGGCCTTCTCGGAGGCGTCGATGTCGAGGGTGCCCGCGAACTGCATCGGGTTGTTCGCGACGACCCCGACCGAGCGCCCCTCGACCCGACCGAAGCCCACGAGGATGTTCGGCGCGAACAGGGGCTGCACCTCGAGGAAGTCGCCGTCGTCGAGGATCTTCTCGATGACCTGGTGCATGTCGTAGGGGACGTTCGGGCTGTCGGGGATGATCGTGTCGAGGAACCGGTCGTCGTCGGTGACCTCGAGGTCGAGCTCGTCGCCGAAGACCGGCGGGTCCTCCATGTTGTTGCTGGGGAGGTAGGACAGCAGCGCCTTGACGTACTCGATGGCGTCGCCCTCGTCGGTGCCCATGTAGTGCGCGACGCCCGACTTGGTGTTGTGGGTGCGGGCCCCGCCGAGCTCCTCGAAGCCGACGTCCTCACCGGTGACGGTCTTGATGACGTCCGGACCCGTGATGAACATGTGCGAGGTCTGGTCGACCATGACGGTGAAGTCGGTGACGGCGGGGGAGTAGACGGCGCCGCCGGCGCAGGGGCCCATGATGAGCGAGATCTGCGGGACCACCCCGGACGCGTGCACGTTGCGGCGGAAGATCTCGCCGTAGAGCCCCAGCGACACCACACCTTCCTGGATGCGCGCCCCGCCGGAGTCGTTGAGCCCGACCACCGGGCACCCGATCTTCATCGCGAAGTCCATCATCTTGACGATCTTCTCGCCGAACACCTCGCCCAGGGACCCACCGAAGACCGTGAAGTCCTGCGCGAACACCGCGACCGTCCGCCCGTCGACGGTGCCGTAGCCCGTGACGACGCCGTCGCCGTAGGGGCGGTTCTTGTCCTGGCCGAAGGCCACCGAACGGTGCCTGGCGTACTTGTCCATCTCGACGAACGTGCCCTCGTCGAGCAGCATCTCGAGGCGCTCGCGCGCCGTCTTCTTCCCCCGGGCGTGCTGCTTCTCGACCGCCCGCTCGGACCCCGCGCCGGCAACCTCTGCGACGCGGCGCTTGAGGTCCGCGAGCTTCCCCGCCGTCGTGGTGGTGTCGAGGTCCGCGGGGACGTCGGTGCCGCCGATGGCATGGGTGTCGCTCTTGGGCATGCTCCGAGCCTAGCCTTGACCCCGTGACCACGATGCCCGACCCACGACCACTGGTGGGTGGATCCGTCACACCGGGTGACCCGTGGCTCCCCGTGGAGGTCTTCGAGCGCCTCGGCTCCACGAACGACGCCGTGCGCGAGGGTCCGCGGACGTGGCGAGTGGTCGTCGCGGAGCAGCAGGATGCCGGTCGCGGGCGGCTCGGTCGCTCCTGGACGACCACCCCCGGCACCGGCCTCGCGGTGTCCGTGCTCGTACCCGAGCCGGCATCCGGGTCCTCGTGGGTCCCCCTGATCGCGGGCCTCGCCGTGCACGACGCCGTCGCCGAGGTGGCGGGGCTGGAGACCTCGCTCAAGTGGCCCAACGACGTCCTCGTGCCCGGAGACGACGACCGCAAGGTGGCCGGCCTGCTCTGCGAGTGGACGCCGGACGGCGTCGTCGTCGGGCTCGGCATCAACGTCGGCACCGCGCGTGAGGACCTCCCGCTCGACACCGCGACCTCCCTGCGCGCCGCCGGCGGCCCGGGCGGCGGCGAGGTGGGGCGGGAAGCCGTGCTCACGGCATACCTCGTGCACCTCGCCCGGCTGCTCCGCGAGGACACCGGCCCCGGGGGCGCCGTGCAGGCCGCCTACGTCGCCGCGTGCGCGACCGTGGGGCGCGACGTGGAGGTGCACGAGCCAGGGGGTGCATGGCGCACCGGGGTCGCGACAGGAGTCGACGATGCGGGCAGACTGGCGGTCCGGACACCAGAGGGCCCGTATGCCGTCTCCGCAGGGGACGTGGTGCACCTCCGGTCACGCTGAGAGGAGGTCGGATGCCCACCGAGGATGCCGGCCTGCTCGGGAACGGAGGAGGCGGCGACACCGAGGTGCTGGGCACCGACGACCGCCGTGGGGCCGACCTCCCCCCGGAGGACCCGGGCATCGACGACCCGGGCATCGACGACCCGGGCACCGACGACCTCGGCACCGACGACCTCGGCACGGACGACGACAACGCGAACGAGCTGCCGGGCGCCGACCTGCCTGGGGAGGACCTCGGCACCGACGCGCTCGCCGCCCGCGTCGAGCGCGCCCTGCTCGGCCGGCCGGCGTCCATGGGGCGGGCCGAGGTGTCGGTGGGCGCCGGCGTCGAGCCGGTCACGGCGCGCCGGTTCTGGCACGCGATGGGCTTCCAGAACGTCGAGGACGACGAGGCGATGTTCACCGAGGCCGACCTCGAGGCGCTCAAGCGGGTGGCCCGCCTCATCGCGGAGGACCACGTCAGCGAGGAGCTCGCCCTCGGCATGACGCGCGCCTTCGCCCGGACCGCCGACCGCCTCGCCGTGTGGCAGACCCAGCTCGTGGCGGAGTCGCTGACCTCACCCCACTCCGAGGAGCTCGAGGGCCGCGACAGCCGGTCGGTGCCCGCGCCGGGGGTCGCCGCCGACGCCGCGAAGCTGCTCGCCGCGATCTGCGACGACGTCGAGCCCCTGCTCGTCTACGTCTGGCGGCGGCACCTCACCAATGCCATCGCCCGCATGCTCGCCGACGCCGACCCCGCCCTGCACTCCGACCCCTCGGCACCGGTGCGGGTCGTGGGGTTCGCCGACCTCGTCTCCTTCACGTCGTTCGTCCGCCGGATGAGCGAGCGCCAGCTCGCCCGGCTCGTCCAGCGGTTCGAGCTGCTCGCCAGCGACGTCATCACCGAGCACGGGGGCCGCGTCATCAAGACGGTGGGTGACGAGGTGCTCTTCGTGCACACCGAGGTGGCCGCGGCATCCGCGATCGCCCTCGACCTCGTCGACGCGATGACCGAGGACGAGCTGCTGCCCCCCGTGCGGGTCGGGCTCGCCCACGGGCGGGTGATCTCCCGGCTCGGGGACGTGTTCGGCATGACGGTGAACAAGGCCAGCCGGATCACGGCCGTGACGCCGTCGGGTCACGTCTACGTCGACGACGACATGGCGCGGGCGCTCGGCGAGGTCTCGGGGTTCACGGCCATCGAGCGACGGCGCCGGATGCTGCGTGGGATCGGCGTCGTCACGCTCCACGAGCTGCAGCGCGCCCCGGGCGGGCGTGGCCCCGCCGTGCGCAATCCCGTCGCGTGACTACGATCGAGCGCATGACGAAGGTGCTCCTCGCCGAGGACGACCCAGCCATCGCAGACCCGCTGGCCCGCGCGCTTCGGCGCGAGGGCTACGAGGTCGACGTGTGCACCGACGGGGTCTCCGCGCTCGAGGAGGCGCTGCTGCAGCCCGACCTCCTCGTGCTCGACCTCGGCCTCCCGAAGATGGACGGCCTCGAGGTGTGCCGGCGGCTGCGGGCGAAGGGGAGCACGGTGCCGGTGCTCGTGCTCACCGCTCGCGCCGACGAGGTCGACACGGTGGTCGGGCTGGATGCCGGCGCCGACGACTACGTGACGAAGCCGTTCCGCCTCGCCGAGCTGCTCGCCCGGGCGAGGGCCCTGCTCCGGCGCGGCGTCGTGGAGCCGCCCGCCCCGGAGGCGCTCGTGAAGATCGACCCCGAGGGCCGCCGGGTGTTCCTGCGGGGGCAGGAGGTCATGCTCACGGGGAAGGAGTTCGAGCTCCTCAAGATGCTCGTCGCCAACCAGGGCAAGGTCGTCTCCCGCGAGAAGCTCATGCGCGACGTGTGGGACAGCGCCTGGTACGGCTCGACGAAGACGCTCGACATGCACATCTCGGTGCTGCGCCGGAAGCTCGGCGACGACGCCGCGCACCCCAGCTACATCACGACGATCCGCGGGGTCGGCTTCCGCTTCGACGCCCCGGAGGACTGAGGCGCCGGTGCGCCGCGTCCTCATGGGGACGGCCGCCCAGGCGGTCGCCATCACGGTCCTGCTCGTCGCGGTCGTCCTCGGTGCCCTGCTCCTCTGGCCGGGCGACCCGCTCGGCTCGTTGGCCGACGAAGGGGGCGACGCCACCGGGACCACGCCTTGGACGACGGCGACCCCCGTGGTCCTGGGGGTGCTCGCGGGCGCCGTCCTCGTCGCCGGTGCGGTCGCGCTCGGGATCTCGTGCTGGGTGGCGGCCTACCGTGCCGACGAGGTCGCCTACCTCATCGCGACGCTCGGTGAGCGGGCCGAACGACGTGACCCCGGGGACCCGCGGCCCGTCCCGCTGCGATCGGGGATCGACGAGGTCGACCGGCTCGACGCGGCCCTGGCCCGGGGGGTCGAGGACGGCGCGAAGCGGCTTGCCTCCGAGCGGGAGTTCGCGGCCGACGCCTCGCACCAGCTGCGCACGCCGCTGACCGCGCTCCTCATGCGGCTCGAGGAGATCGCCTCGACCGACGACCTCGACGTCGTCGGCGAGGAGGCGACGATCGCCATCGGCCAGGTCGAGCGCCTGAGCCGGGTCGTCGACGACCTCATGAGCCGCACCCGCAGCGGGGCCGACGCCAACCCCGTCGTGTCGCTCGACTCCGTGCTCGCCTCCCTCCAGCGGGAGTGGCAGCCGGCATTCGCGGGGGCGCGTCGCAGCATCCACGTCAGCGGGGAGCGGGGCCTCGGGGTGCGCGCCACGCCGGTGGCGCTCGCCCAGATCCTCACGACGCTGCTCGAGAACTCGCTCACCCACGGCCGCGGCACCGTCGAGATCGCGGCGCGCCGGGCGGGTCCGTCCGTCGTCATCGAGGTGTCCGACAGCGGGGAGGGCGTGCCCGCGGCGATCGCCCCGCACATCTTCGAGCGCTCGGTGTCCTCCTCCGGCACGGGGCTCGGGCTGTCCCTGGCCCGGGACCTGGCCGAGGCCGCAGGGGGTCGGCTCGAGCTCGTCCGGGCCAGACCGCCGCTGTTCGCCCTGTTCCTCTCCTCCAGCGCCAACTGAGGGGGCCCGACCGGGCCATGGTCAGCGCCCCGTGCGCTGGCCTACCGTGTGCGGGTGGGCAGGCGCACGTGGTGGTTGGGGATCGTCCTGGGGTGCCTTCTC
>DASSYJ010000058.1:0-39010 GCA_035703305.1 Ornithinibacter sp.
CACGCCCTGGAGGCGGCCCGACGCCTCCTGTCGCGCCCCGAGGTGTTCGACCTCCGGGGGCTGCACAGCCACATCGGGAGCCAGATCTTCGACACCGGCGGGTTCGAGATGGCGGCGCGGCGGCTCGTCGGCCTGCACGCGCAGATCGCCGATGAGCACGGTCACCACTGCCCCGAGATCGACCTCGGCGGTGGTTACGGCATCGCGTACACCTCGCAGCACACCCCCCTCCCCGCGGCGACCCTCGCCGACGAGATGGCCGACATCGTCGCCCGCGAGCTCAAGGCGGTCGGCGACGGCGACAACACCCGCGTGCCGCGCGTCTCCGTCGAGCCGGGGCGCGCCATCGTGGGCCCGAGCGCCTTCACGCTCTACGAGGTCGGCACGGTCAAGGACGTCGAGCTCGACGGCGGCCACACCCGCACCTACGTCTCGGTCGACGGCGGCATGAGCGACAACGCCCGGCCCGCGCTGTACGAGGCCGACTACTCGTGCACCCTCGCGAACCGGCACTCCGACGCCGAGCCGCGGCTGTCGCGCGTCGTCGGGCGGCACTGCGAGAGCGGCGACATCGTCGTGCTCGACGAGTACCTCCCGGCCGACCTCGTGCCCGGCGACCTCGTCGCAGTCCCCGGCACCGGGGCCTACTGCCGGAGCCTGTCGAGCCAGTACAACCACACCCCCCGGCCGCCCGTGGTCGCGGTGCGTGGAGGGCGCTCACGCGTCCTCGTACGCCGTGAGACGATCGAGGACCTGCTCGCCCTCGACGTGGCGGACGCGTGAGGACCCACAGCGAGGAGATGGACCCACCATGGCGCACGAACCCGGTGCCCCCCTGCGCGTCGCGCTGCTCGGCTGCGGCGTCGTGGGGTCCGCCGTGGCGACGAAGCTCGTCGAGAACGCCGACGACCTCGCCGCGCGCGTGGGCGCCCCGCTCGAGCTCGTCGGCATCGCGGTGCGCCGCCCGCAGCGACCCCGCCCGGAGGTCCCGGTCGACCCGGCCCTGTTCACCGCCGACGCGGAGGACCTCGTGACCCGAGCCGACGTCGTCATCGAGGTCATCGGCGGGATCGACCCGGCGCGCGCCCTCATCCTGCGCGCGATGGAGCACGGGGCATCGGTCGTCTCGGCCAACAAGGCCCTGCTCGCCGAGGACGGGCCGACCCTCTACGCCGCGGCCGACGAGCACGACGTCGACCTCTACTACGAGGCGGCGGTCGCCGGCGCGATCCCGATCCTCCGCCCCATCCGGGAGTCCCTCGCCGGTGACGACGTGTGCCGGGTGCTCGGCATCGTCAACGGAACGACGAACTTCGTCCTCGACAAGATGGACCGCACGGGTGCCGGCTTCGCCGAGGCGGTCGAGGAGGCGCAGGCGCTGGGGTACGCCGAGGCCGACCCCACCGCCGACGTCGAGGGGTTCGACGCTGCGGCCAAGGCCGCGATCCTCGCCAGCCTCGCGTTCCACACCCGAGTCGCGTCCGCCGACGTCCACCGGGAGGGAATCACCGAGGTCACGGCCGGCGACATCCAGGCGGCGAAGGAGATGGACTCGGTCGTCAAGCTCCTCGCCATCTGCGAGCGGGTCACCGGCCCCGACGGCACGGACGCGGTGAGCGTGCGCGTCCACCCGGCGATGATCCCGAGGAGCCACCCGCTGGCGAGCGTCCACGAGGCGTTCAACGCCGTCTTCGTCGAGGCCGCGGCGGCGGGGCAGCTCATGTTCTACGGCCAGGGCGCGGGCGGGAACCCGACCGCGTCCGCGGTGCTGGGGGACGTCGTCGCGGTGGCCCGGCACAAGGTGGCCGGTGGGCGCGGACCCGGCGAGTCGGCATACGCCGACCTCCCGGTCGTCGACATGGGCCAGGCCCTGACGCGCTACCACATCAGCCTCGACGTCGCCGACCGCCCCGGCGTGCTCGCCCAGGTCGCGACGGCGTTCGCCGAGCACGGGGTGTCGATCGAGACCGTCCGCCAGCAGGTGGACCCCGGCGACGGGGGGCGGGCGCAGCTCATCGTCGTGACCCACCGGGCCACCGATGCCGCGCTGTCGGCGACCGTCGACGCCCTGGCCGACCTCGAGGCCGTCGACGACGTCGCCTCGGTCATGCGCGTGGAAGGGGCCTGACCGTGGCACACCTCTGGCGTGGGGTGATCCGCGAGTATGCCGCCCGCCTGCCGACGCTCGACGCCGCACCGGTCGTGACGCTCCAGGAGGGGGGCACCCCCCTCATCCCCTGCGAGGGCCTCTCCGAGCTCACCGGCGCCAACGTCCTCGTCAAGTACGAAGGGCTCAACCCCACGGCATCCTTCAAGGACCGCGGCATGACGACGGCGATGTCGGTCGCCAAGCGCAACGGCGCCCGTGCCGTCATCTGCGCGAGCACGGGCAACACGAGCGCGAGCGCCGCGGCATACGCGACCAAGGCCGGCATGACGTGCGCCGTCCTCGTGCCCGACGGCAAGATCTCGATGGGCAAGCTGAGCCAGGCGGTGGCGCACGGCGCCACGCTCATCCAGGTCGAGGGCAACTTCGACGACTGCCTCACCGTGGCGCGCAAGCTCGCCGAGGCCTACCCCGTCGAGCTCGTCAACTCGGTGAACCCCGCCCGCATCGAGGGCCAGAAGACCGCGGCGTTCGAGGTCGTCGACGCCCTCGGTGACGCCCCCGACATCCACGTGCTCCCCGTCGGGAACGCCGGCAACATCACGGCGTACTGGAAGGGGTACACCGAGTACGCCGAGCCGACGGCCGGGCTGGGCGGCGAGGTCCTCGCGCCCGTCGCGACCCGGCGGCCGCAGATGTGGGGGTTCCAGGCCGCCGGCGCCGCTCCCATCGTGCTCGGTCACCCCGTCGACCACCCCGAGACGATCGCGACCGCCATCCGGATCGGCAACCCCGCGTCGTGGCGCCAGGCCCTCGCAGCGCGCGACGAGTCCGGCGGTCGCATCGAGGCGGTGACCGACGGCGAGATCCTCGCGGCCCACCGCCTCCTCTCCTCGACGGAGGGCATCTTCGTCGAGCCGGGCTCGGCGGCGAGCATCGCGGGCCTGCTCAAGGCACACCGCGAGGGCGTCGTCCCCACCGATGCCACGGTCGTGTGCACCGTGACGGGTCACGGCCTCAAGGACCCGCAGTGGGCGCTGCGTACCGCCGACGGCTCCGAGGTCGAACCCGTGCGGGTGCCGGTCGACGCCTACAGCGTCGCGGCGGCGCTCGGCCTCGAGGGCTGAGGTGGGGGAGTGGCTGCGACCGGGCGCCGGCGTCGAGGTCCGCGTCCCGGCGAGCAGCGCCAACCTCGGCCCGGGGTTCGACTCCGTGGGTTGTGCGCTCGGGGTGTGGGACACCTGTCGCGCGACGGTGACCGAGGAGCGCGGGCTCGTCGTGACCGTCGAGGGCGAGGGGGCGGATGCCGTGCCCCTCGACGCGACCCACCTCGTGCACCGTGCCATGCAGGTGGCCTGGGCCGAGCTCGGCGTCGAGGCGCCGGCGGGCCTGCGGCTGGAGTGCCGCAACGAGGTGCCGCACGGCCGCGGCATGGGGTCCTCGGCCACGGCGATCGTCACCGGCATCGTCGGCGCCCAGGCGCTCCACGACCTCTCGCGGGGCCTCGACGCCGAGGACGTCGACCTCGGGTTCGCCAACAGCCTCGCCTCGCGTCTCGAGGGACACCCCGACAACGCCTCGGCGAGCGTGCACGGGGGAGTGACTCTGTCCTGGAGCGACGACGAGCAGGCGTCGACCACCACGGTGCACCTGCCGGTCCACGCCGGCATCGAGCCGGTGGTCTTCGTGCCCGGGGCGCAGCTGTCGACCGCCCGGGCGCGCTCGGTGCTGCCCCTCCAGGTGCGCCTGGCCGACGCCGCGGCCAACTCCGCACGGGCCGCGCTGCTGGCGCACGCGCTCACCGCGGCGCCCGAGCACCTCCTCGCCGCCACCCGCGACTGGCTGCACCAGGAGGCCCGCCGCCCCTCGTACACGGCGTCGATGGCCCTCGTCGACGCGCTCCGCGCCGCCGGGCACGCCGCCGTCATCTCCGGGGCGGGCCCCTCGGTGCTCGTCCTGTCGCTCCGCGACCGGGTGCACGACGTGCGAGCGCACGGCGAGGCGGGCTGGAGGGTGCTGACCCCCGGCATCCCCGACCGCGGGGCGCAGGTGCGGGTCGTCGCCCGCGGCTGAGCCCGGATGCCGTGCGTGTCGGCCTGGGCGGCCCGCCCCGGGTGCGGTGGTACTCTTGGGCACGCGACCGCAGTCGATGCCGGGCCAGTCCCGTTGCCTGCCGCGAGTCGCCTTCCACGACCAGGGCACACGCCCCAGCCATGCGGCTGTGCGCCCGGCGTGGGCTCCCAATGATCGGCCGCATCGAGGCCATCCACGAGCGAGGGGAAGGATCCTTCGTGACAGACACCACCACTCTTGAGGCGTCGGCGGCATCGAGCCCGCGCCGCTCCGGGGCGCTGACCGCCATGCGGCTGGCCGAGCTCCAGGGCCTCGCCTCGAGCATGGGCATCAGCGGCACGGCCAAGATGCGCAAGGGCGACCTCGTCGCCGCCATCAAGGCCCGTCAGAACGGCGAGAGCGGCCCGGCCAGCGCCGGTGAGCCGCGCCGTGAGCGCCGCGAGCCCGACCTCACCGCCCGCGAGGAGCGCCCCGAGCGCACCGAGGCGCGTGAGCAGACCGAGCGCGGGGACGGCGACCGCGCCGGGTCCCGCGACGGCACCGACCGCCGGCGCGCCCAGGGCGCCGAGGGTGAGGACCGCAGCGAGTTCCGGGACCGGGACCGTGGCGAGTCCCGCGACCGTGGCGAGTCCCGTGACCGTGGCGAGTCCCGTGACCGGGACCGCGGGGAGCGCCCCCAGCGCTCCGACCGCCGGGACGGCACCCAGGGTGGTCAGGGGCAGCAGGCTCACGCCGGCCAGCCGGGCCAGGGCGGCCAGCAGAACCAGGGCGGACAGCAGAACCAGGGCGGCCAGCAGGGTCAGAACCGTGGTTTCGACGACGAGGACGGCCGCGGCGGCCGCCGCCGTCGCAACCGGGGGCGCAACCGCGACAAGCGCCGCACGCCCGGCGGGCAGCCGGGTGACCAGGCCGAGGGCGCAGCCGAGCCGCACATCACCGAGGACGACGTGCTCGTGCCCGTGGCCGGCATCCTCGACATCCTCGACAACTACGCCTTCGTCCGCACGACCGGGTACCTCCCCGGCAGCAGCGACATCTACGTCCCGCTCCAGATGGTCAAGCGGCACGGCCTGCGCAAGGGTGACGCGGTCACCGGGTCGATCAAGGCGGTCCGCGAGGGCGAGGAGCCGCAGCAGCAGACGGTGGGCGGGCGCAACAACCGCGCCAAGTACACCCCCCTGGCGCGGCTCGACACCGTCAACGGGATGTCCCCCGAGGAGGCGCGTCGGCGCCCGGAGTTCGGCAAGCTGACGCCGCTCTACCCGCAGGACCGCCTGCGCCTCGAGACCGAGCAGGGCGTCATCACCACCCGGATCATCGACCTCGTGGCCCCGATCGGGAAGGGCCAGCGCGGTCTCATCGTCGCCCCGGCCAAGGCCGGCAAGACGATGGTCATGCAGGCGCTCGCCAACGCGATCACGACGAACAACCCCGAGTGCCACCTCATGGTCGTCCTCGTCGACGAGCGTCCGGAGGAGGTCACCGACATGCAGCGCGCCGTCAAGGGCGAGGTCATCTCCTCGACCTTCGACAGGCCGGCCGACGACCACACGACCGTCGCCGAGCTCGCCATCGAGCGCGCGAAGCGCCTCGTCGAGATGGGCCACGACGTCGTCGTGCTCCTCGACTCGATCACCAAGCTCGGACGCGCCTACAACCTCGCGGCTCCCGCGAGCGGGCGCATCCTCTCCGGTGGCGTCGACTCGGCCGCGCTCTACCCGCCGAAGAAGTTCTTCGGCGCCGCGCGCAACATCGAGAACGGCGGGTCGCTGACCATCCTCGCGACCGCGCTCGTCGAGACCGGGTCGCGCATGGACGAGGTGATCTTCGAGGAGTTCAAGGGCACCGGCAACATGGAGCTCAAGCTCGACCGCCAGCTCGCGAACCGCCGCATCTTCCCGGCCGTCGACGTCAACAACTCGGGCACGCGCAAGGAGGAGATCCTCCTCGCGCCCGAGGAGCTGCGGATCATGTGGAAGCTGCGTCGCGTCCTCGCGGCGCTGGACTCCCAGCAGGGCATCGAGCTGCTCCTCGACCGCCTCCGCAAGACGAAGAACAACTACGAGTTCCTCACCCAGGTGCAGCAGACGAGCTCGATCAAGCTCGACGACGAGGACGACGCCTGACGGCTCCCGTGCCCACGACACCCGAGCACGCCGTCCCGCACCGCGGGGCGGCGTGCTCGCGTCGGGCCGGGCGCTGGTGGGTCAGTCCGGTGGCCTGCGCAGCGGCAGGCACATCGCGGGGAACCCCCGCTCCCGGAACCCCCGTGGTGCGTACAGGCGTGCTCCACCCGTCGTCGCGAAGAGGTCGACGCGGGTGACGTCGGTGCGCTCGGCGAACCAGGCGAGGAGGTCGTCGGTGACGGCGCCGGCCAGCCCGCGGCCGCGGTGCGAGGGCACCGTCGCGACGTTGGAGATGAGGCCGACCGACCCGTTGGGCGTCGTGGGTCCCGGGATGAGGGCCGTGACCTCGCCCACCGCACCGGACACGACGTCGCCGTCGACCTCGGCGACGACCACCCGCACCCCGGCCGCCGCGATGCGGTCGACGAACCAGCCGTGCGCCGCGAGCCGCCACCGGGCGTCGCTGACCTGGTGCGGCGGAAGACCCATCGCCTCGAACATCACCGCCCGCAGCCCGACCAGGGCATCGGCGTCGGCCGGGGTCGCCTCGCGCACGACCACCCCGGATGCCGTCACCGCACCGGTCCCAGCTCCAGGCGGCGGCGCGTCTCGGCCCGTCCCTCGGCCGAGTCGGGCAGGTCCCACCACGACTCGACCCACCACGTGGCGCCGGCGTCCGCCCACGCCTGGACCGGTGGGCGGGTCTGGCCGAAGGAGCCGTGGCTGTCGCCCTCGACGACGACGTCGTATCCCTCCATCGTGAGGCCGGCGGCCGAGCGGAGCGCCCCGATGCGGTCGACGAGCTCGCGCAGGCCGTCGTGGGTGAGGCGCGACCCGGGGTCCTCGAGGGTGCCACCCGCGATCGCCGGGAAGACTCCCTGCCATCTGGCTGCCCGCTCCAGGGAGCGCTGCCGCGGGCGCCCGGGTACGAGCATCCCGACGCACCAGACGGGCGGGTGCGGCTGCTGCACCGGCCCGGGAGGGATGAGCTCGGTGACGGGAGCGGCGGAGAAGTGCTCCCCGGCATACTCGAACGGCTGGCCCCCCATGAGCCCCGCGTAGACCGCGAGCACCTCGTCGAGCTTGCGGGCCCGCACGGCCCGCCCCTCGTCGGGCTCGAACGCCAGCCAGTTCCCGTGCAGCGCCCCGAGCCCCACGCCGAGCGTGACCCGGCCCCGCGAGATGCGGTCCACGGAGGCGACCCGCGAGGCGAGGTCCCACGGGCGGTAGCGCGCCGCGGGGGTCAGCAACGTGCCGAGGCGGATGCGTTCGGTCACCATCCCCGCGGCGGCGAGGGTGGCCCACGCGTCCTGCCCCCAGACCGCCTCCCACGTGAAGACCATGTCCCAGCCCGCGCCCTCGGCGACGCCGGCGAGGTCGGCGAACTCGCGCTCGCTGGCAAAGGGGATGACGGCTCCGAACCTCATACGAGGCGACGCTACCGACCCCCACCGACACCACCTCCCCGACCTTGTCTGTCAGGGTGCGCCGACACGCCGTCCGGACGGCGTGTCGCCAGCACCCTGACAGACCGAGTCGGGGAATGCCGGGGGGTGCCGCGCCGTTTAGGTGTCGGTGTGCCCGCTCTGGCACACTTGACCGCTGGACCGGTTCACGGCATTCGACGCGTTTCCTGAGCGCCTCCCTCACGAGGGGCGCAGGCGGGGCGCCAAGGGTTTGCAGCACCGTGCTGAGCCCGCCGACCCGGACGCATCCAAGGAGACATCGTGAAGAAGGACATCCACCCCGACTACGTGGAGACCACGGTCACCTGTACCTGTGGCAACACGTTCACCACGCGCAGCACCGCGAAGAACGGCGTCATCCACGCCGACGTCTGCTCGCAGTGCCACCCGTTCTACACGGGCAAGCAGAAGATCCTCGACACCGGTGGCCGCGTGGCCCGCTTCGAGGCCCGTTACGGCAAGAAGGCCGCCAAGTAGCGACCCCGACGCGCCGGTCCGCCCCTCCGGGTGGGCCGGCGCGTCGCGTTTCCCCACCCCGGGGTCGACCCACAGCCACCCGCACGACAGGCACCCACCCGCACCCACCGACCACCGGAGGCACCCCGTGCTCGAGTCAGCAGAGGCGGTTGTCGCGGAGCACGCCGACCTCGAGCGGACGATGGGCGACCCCGCCGTCGCCTCCGACCCCGACCGGATGCGGGAGGTCACGAAGAGGTATGCCGCGCTCGGCCCGGTCGTGAGCGCCCACCACGCCTGGCTGCGCGCCCGTGAGGACCTCGGCGCGGCGCGGGAGCTCGCGGCGGAGGACGCCGCCTTCGCCGAGGAGGTCCCGGCCCTGGAGGCCGCCGTCGCCGACGCCGAGGACCGGCTCCGCCGCCTCCTCATCCCGCGAGACCCCGACGACGACCGCGACGTCATCCTGGAGGTCAAGGCGGGCGAGGGCGGCGAGGAGTCGGCGCTCTTCGCGGGCGACCTGCTCCGCATGTACCTCCGGCACGCCGAGCGCCGGGGCTGGCGCACGGAGGTCCTCGACGCCACCGAGTCCGACCTCGGTGGCTACAAGGACGTCCGGGTCGCCGTGAAGTCCCGGGGCACGCCGAGGCCCGGCGAGGCCCCGTGGGCCCGTCTCAAGTTCGAGGGCGGGGTCCACCGCGTCCAGCGGGTGCCCGTCACCGAGAGCCAGGGCCGCATCCACACGAGCGCCGCGGGCGTCTGGGTCATGCCGGAGGCCGAGGACGTCGAGGTCTCCATCGACCCCAACGACCTGCGCGTCGACGTCTTCCGGTCGAGCGGACCCGGCGGTCAGAGCGTCAACACGACCGACTCCGCCGTGCGCATCACCCACCTTCCGACCGGTCTCGTCGTGTCCTGCCAGAACGAGAAGTCCCAGCTCCAGAACCGCGAGGCGGCCATGCGCGTCCTGCGGGCACGCCTCCACCAGCTCGCCATGGACGAGCGGCACGCGGCAGACGCCGACGCCCGCGCCAGCCAGGTGCGCACGGTCGACCGCTCCGAGCGGATCCGCACCTACAACTTCCCCGAGAACCGCATCAGCGACCACCGCACCGGCTTCAAGGCCTACAACCTCGACGCCGTGCTCGACGGTGACCTCGACCCGGTCATCCAGTCCTGCGTCGACGCCGACGAGGCGGCCCGGCTCGCCGCCCTCGCCGACCGGTGAGCGACCTGCGCACCGCCGTCCGCGAGGCGACCGCCCGGCTCGCCGCGGCCGGCATCCCCTCACCGGAGAGCGATGCGGTCGCGCTCGCCGCCCACGCCCTCGGGGTCGAGCCGTCGGACGTCCGGCGCTCCATGCTGCTCGGCGGGCCGGAGCCGCAGGGGTATGCCGGGCTCGTCGCCGAGCGTGCGGCTCGCGTGCCGCTGCAGCACCTCACCGGCGTCGCGCACTTCCGCCGGATCGCCCTGGCCGTGGGGCCCGGGGTCTTCGTCCCCCGGCCCGAGACCGAGGTGACGGCCGGCCTGGCGATCGCGGCGGCGCTGCGCGCCGGACCCGACCCGCTCGTCGTCGACCTGTGCACGGGCTCCGGGGCCATCGCGCTGGCCGTCAAGGACGAGGTGCCGCAGGCCCGGGTGCTGGCGGTGGAGGTGTCCGACCTCGCCCACGGCTGGGCGGTCGCCAACCGGGACCGCCTGGGGCTCGACGTCGAGGTGCGGCTCGGCGACGCCACCCAGGCCTTCGAGGACCTCGAGGGTGCCGTCGACGTCGTCGTGAGCAACCCGCCATACATCCCGGTCGGCGCGGTGCCCGTCGACCCGGAGGTGCGTGACCACGACCCCGAGGTCGCCCTCTACGGGGGGTCCGCCGACGGCCTGGCCATCCCCGTCGCCGTGGCGGCTCGCGCGGCGTGGCTGCTCCGGCCCGGTGGCGTCCTCGTCATGGAGCACGCCGACAGCCAGGGCGCCTCCCTGCCCTCGAGGCTTCGCGCCACGGGCTCCTGGACCGACGTCATCGACCATCCCGACCTCACCGGTCGGCCCCGGTCGACGGTGGCGGTGCGCGGCGCCCTGCGGTGAGGGGCGCCCTGCGGTGAACCGCGGGAGGGCCGGCGCGGGGCCCGGCCTCGTCTCGACCGCAGCCCCCCGCCCTCCCGCTCGTCCCAGCCGCTCAGGTGATCCGAGGGATGATGAAGAGCAGCAGGGCGATGATGAGCAGCACCCCGACGATCGTCCAGATCAGACCAGATCCACGCATTGTGGTTTCACACCTCTCGTGTTGCCTCGTGCACGGGCGGGCGCCCGCGACGACCGACACTAGGGGTCGCGGAGCTCGGTGAGCCGCGTCCGTGCAGGCCAATCGGGAACCCTAGGCTGGCCCCATGAGCCCCGTCTTCGACTGCACGACCGACGTCGGACGGGCCGACGCCATCCCCAAGGCCGCCGCGGGGGTCCGTGAGGGGCGGCTCGTCGTGCTCCCCACGGACACGCTGTACGGCATCGGTGCCGACGCGTTCTCGCCTGACGCGGTGCGCTCGCTCCTCGCGGCGAAGGGCCGGGGCAGCGACATGCCGCCTCCCGTGCTCGTGCCCGACGCCCGCACGGTCGACGGCCTCGCGACCGACGTCCCCGACTACGCGCGCGCGCTCGTCGAGGCGTTCTGGCCAGGCCCGCTGACGATCGTGCTGCGCGCCCAGCCCTCCCTCGCCTGGGACCTCGGTGACACCGGCGGCACGGTGGCACTGCGGATGCCGGACGACCCGGTCGCGCTCGCCCTCCTCCGCGAGGTCGGACCGATGGCGGTCAGCAGCGCCAACCGCACCGGCAACCCCGCGTCGCGCACCGTCGTCGAGGCCGCGAGCCAGCTCGGCGCGGCGGTGGAGTTCTACCTCGACGGGGGCCCGGTCACCGGTGGCCTCGCGTCCACGATCGTCGACTGCACCCGCGACGAGCCGGTGGTCCTGCGGGTCGGTGCCCTCGCCGAGTCCGAGGTCATGGACGTCGTCGAGCGGGCCCGGGCCGACGCCCTAGAGTTGACGGGCGCCGAGCCCGAGGAGATGGTCGACGCCGACGGACCCGCGGCACCCGACGAGTCCACGCCCAGCGAGCAGCGAGAGACCACCGACGATGACTGACACGTTCTACGGCTCCGACTTCCGCGCCCTGGAGGCCTTCGACCCCGACATCGCGGGGGTCCTCGTCGCCGAGCTCGACCGCCTGCGGGGTGGGCTCCAGCTCATCGCCAGCGAGAACTTCTCGAGCCCCGAGGTGCTGACCGCACTCGGCTCGACGCTGTCGAACAAGTACGCCGAGGGCTACCCGGGGCGTCGCTACTACGGCGGGTGCTCGGAGGTCGACAAGGCCGAGCAGATCGCGATCGACCGCTGCACGGCGCTCTTCGAGGCCGACCACGCGAACGTCCAGCCGCTCTCCGGTGCCAGCGCGAACCTCGCGGTCTACGGCGCGTTCCTCAAGCCGGGCGAGAAGATCCTCGCGATGAGCCTCCCGCACGGCGGGCACCTCACCCACGGCACCAAGGTGTCGTTCTCGGGCAAGTGGTTCGACGCCGTGCACTACGGCGTCGACCGCGAGACCGAGGACATCGACTACGACCAGGTCGAGCAGCTGGCCCGCGAGCACCGTCCCAAGGTGATCCTCGCCGGTGGCTCGGCCATCCCCCGGCTCATCGACTTCGCCCGGTTCCGCGCGATCGCCGACGAGGTCGGGGCGATCTTCTGGGTCGACGCGGCGCACTTCATCGGCCTCGTCGCCGGGCGGGCGATCCCGAGCCCGGTGCCCTTCGCCGACGTCGTGTCGTTCACGACCCACAAGGTCCTCCGCGGCCCCCGGTCGGGCGCCATCATCTGCACCGCCGAGCACGCCACCGCCATCGACAAGGCGGTCTTCCCGATGATGCAGGGCGGTCCGCAGATGCACTCGATCGCGGCGAAGGCCGTGAACTTCAAGGAGTGCGCGACCCCGGAGTACCAGCAGTACGCCCACCGGGTCGTCGCGAACGCCGCGGTGCTCGCTGCCGAGCTGGGGGAGCACGGCATCCGGCCGACGACCGGCGGCACCGACACGCACCTCTCGCTCCACGACCTCCAGGGTGTGGGGGTGACCGGCATCGACGCCGAGGCCCGCGCGGACGCCGCCGGGATCACGCTCAACAAGAACGCCATCCCCTTCGACCCGCAGCGACCCAACATCGCGTCCGGCATCCGGGTCGGCACCCCGTGCGTCACGACCCAGGGGATGGGCGAGGACGAGATGCGCACGGTGGGGCGGCTCATCCACCGCGCCGTCACCGCCGGCGACGCCGACCCCGAGCACCCCGTCTCGCGCGAGGTGCGCGCCGAGGTCTCCGAGCTGGTGGGGCGCTTCCCGGCATACCCGCGCCCCGGCGCCTGAGCGTTGCCGGGGACCCCGCCCCCCGTGGCCGACCCGACGCCCGTGCCCTCGCCGGAGCCGCGCCTGCTGACCCGGCTGAACCGGCGCGGGTTCCGGCTCGTGATGCTGCTCGACGCGATGGCGGTCTTCGGGCTGTCGGTGCTCAGCATGGTGGTGCGCAACGGCGCCCCGCCGTGGCCGACGTACCCCTTGAGTGCCTATGCACTGTCGTTCACGGTCTCCACCCTCATCTTCATCTTCGCCTTCTACTTCGGGGGGCTCTACGAGCGCGAGCCCCGGCTCGGCGGTGCGGCCGTGCTCCCGAAGGCGGCCCGGCTGTCGCTGGCTGCGGGGAGCTTCGTCGCCCTGCTCAACCTCGCCCTGGGCGGGCTGCTCCGCCAGCGGGGGTCGACCATCGGCCGGGCCCTGCCGTTCCCGATCCCCAACCTCATCGCCGTCATCGTCCTCGCGGGGGTCGCGGTCGCCATCAACCGCGCGATCGTCCACGCCCTCCGCACCCGGCGCGAGGGCCTGCCCCGGGTCGTGCTGGCCGGCGACGAGGCCGACCTCGAGCTCGCCCGGCGGCACCTCGCGGCCAACGTGTCCGACCTGCGCGTCGTCGCGGAGGTGGGTGACCCCCTGGCCGTCGTCGAGGTCGCCCGCGAGGCCCGTGCGAGCGACGTCCTGCTCGTGACGGGCGCCTGGCTCGACGAGTGGTACCCCCGAACGATCGGCCGCCTCGACCGCCTCAACATCACGACCCTCCTGCGGGTCACCGGCCGCGAGACGCTCTTCGGCCTGGACCGCCTCCGCGAGGTCGCCGGGCTGCCGTTCGTCCTCCTCCAGCCGCAGACCATGCCGCCCTCGCAGCGGCACTTCAAGCGGCTCCTCGACCTCTTCCTCCTCGTCGTGACGCTGCCCGTCTGGGTGCTGCTCCTCGGTGGCGTGGCGCTCTACCAGCTCGTGGCCGCGGGCCGGCCCCTGCTCTACCGCCAGACCCGGGTGGGGGTCGGGGGCGAGACGTTCGAGATGGTCAAGTTCCGCACGATGCGTCCCGACGCCGAGGGCGACGGGGTGGCCCGCTTGTCGAGCGAGGACGACCCGCGGGTCATCCCCGCCTGCCGGTGGGTGCGCGCCACGAGGGCCGACGAGCTGCCCCAGCTCCTCCATGTCGTGACCGGCCGGATGTCGGTCGTGGGGCCCCGCCCGGAGCGCCCCGAGCTCACGGCGGGGTTCGAGCGCGAGATCGCCGGGTACACCCGACGGCACGAGGTCCCACCGGGCCTCACCGGGCTCGCCCAGATCCACGGCCGCTACCACACCGACGCCGAGTACAAGCTCGGCTACGACCTCCAGTACCTCGTCAACTGGTCCCCGGTGCTCGACCTCGAGATCATCGCCCGCACGATCTGGGTCATCGTCGCGCGGCGGGTGTGACCGGCCTCGCGACGACGCCGGTATGCCGCGTGCCGGGCGGGACTTGGGTGCCGCAGACCGCTTGTGATAACTTTCACAAGCCGTCCCGGAGACCATCCGTCACGACCCCCGAAGAGGCCGATCGCCGATGACCGACCGCTCCCCGAGCACCGAGCCGCACGCCGGCGCCCCCTTCGGGGTCATGCTGCGAGGCGCCCTGGTCCCGGCAACGCTGTCGGGCCTCGTTGCCGTCGTCGTGGTCGTCCTGTGGCGCGGGGTCGACGCCCTTCCGGGAGCGCTCATCGGGCTCGTCGTCGCGGTCGGGTTCTTCGCCTCGGGGATGTTCCTCCTCAGCCGGCTCGTCCGCAGCGCGAGCCCCCACGCGTTCCTCGCCGTGGCCATGGCGGTCTACCTCGGCCAGGTCATCGTCCTGCTCCTCGTCATCATGGCGTTCAAGGACGCCGACTGGGTCGACGGCGTCGCGCTCGGGGTCGTCGCACTCGTCGTCACGGTGGCGTGGCAGGTGTTCGCGATACGCGCCCTGCGCCGCGCGCGCATTCCCGTCTACGACCCCCCGACGGACTCGGGGGAGGCCCCGTGAAGGCCCCGATCGCGGCCTCACCTGCCGGTGCGTCCACCCGCGGGGGTCCGGTAGCGTACGTCCCGTTCCCCCGGGCGCCCATCGACGGTGCCTGTGCATTCCCCGAGGAGAGGCTGTGAGCCTGAGCGTGGTTCCCGCACACTGGCTTCAGGTCGGCATCGCGACCGCCGAGGGTGACGGTGGCTTCGAGGCCCCGAGCACGGCCGACTTCTGGTGGCCGCTCGTGGGCAGCGACACGAGCAACTGGACCCTGACCCGACCGGCGTTCGTCGTCATGGCGTCGGTCGTCATCATCGGACTGTTCTTCTACTCGGTGGCGGGCAAGCTCGCCATCGTCCCGACGAAACGCCAGTGGGTGGCCGAGCAGGCCTACGGGTTCGTCCGCAACACGATCGCCCGCGACATCATCGGGGCCAAGGACTTCAAGCCCTTCCTCCCGCTGCTCCTCACGCTCTTCACGCTGATCCTCTTCAACAACGTCATGGGGGTCATGCCGTTCGTGCAGTTCCCCTCGATGAGCCGGATCGCGTTCCCGATCGTCCTGACCCTCATCGTCTACGTCGTCTACCACACCGTCGCGCTCCGCCGGAAGCACGGCGTCGTCGGCTACATGAAGTCGCTCGTGCCCCCCGGGCTGCCCGGCTGGCTGCGCCCCATCATGTTCGTGCTCGAGTTCCTGACGTACTTCCTCATCCGGCCGCTGACGCTCGCGCTGCGACTCTTCGGCAACATGCTCGCCGGTCACCTCATGCTGCTCGTCTTCATCCTCGGTGGCGAGTACCTCCTCCTCCACGGCAGCAGCATCCTCATCCAGCTGTCCGGCATCCTCGGCCTGGCCTTCGGTGTCGTCATGACCTTCTTCGAGCTCCTGGTGCAGTTCCTCCAGGCGTTCATCTTCACCCTGCTCTCGGCCCTCTACATCTCGGATGCCGTGAGCGAGCAGCACTGAGCCCCGGGCGACCCGCCCGACAGCACGACCGCAGGACCGCAGCACCACAACCGAACACCCACGACGCCGGGACGGACCCGGCGCCCCCGAAAGGACACGCAATGACTGGGAACATCACCTACCTCGGCTACGGCCTCGCCGCCATCGGCCCCGGTATCGGTGTGGGTCTGATCTTCGCCGCCTACATCAACGGCGTCGCGCGTCAGCCCGAGGCCCGCGGCATGCTCCAGACCATCGCCTTCACCGGCATGGCGCTGACCGAGGCGCTCGCCATCCTCGGTCTGGTGTTCGTGTTCGTCTTCGCAGGCTGACGAGCCCGTCCCGACCCTCCGTCCGATCGACAGACAAGGAAGCGCCGTGGTTCTCGCATCCGTGAAGACCGCCGAAGGTGTGGGCTGGCCCGACGCCCTCCCACTCCTGCCGCACCCGGCCGAGCTCATCGTGGGTCTCATCGCCTTCGGCATCCTCTACTGGCTGTTCGCCACCAAGGTCGTCCCCAAGATGGAGACGATGTACGAGGAGCGCGCCGCGGCCATCGAGGGTGGCATGCAGCAGGCCGAGGAGGCCCAGGCCGAGGCCCGGGCCGCGCTGGAGAAGTACAACGCCCAGCTCGCCGAGGCCCGCACCGAGGCCAACGCCATCCGGGAGTCCGCCCGCGAGCAGGGCGCCTCGATCGTCGCGGAGATGCGCGGCCAGGCCCAGGCGGAGGCGGCGCGGATCACGGAGTCGGCCAAGCGCCAGGTCGAGGCCGAGCGCCAGCAGGCCGTGGTCCAGCTCCGGCAGGAGGTCGGCACGCTGTCGACGTCGCTGGCGAGCAAGATCGTGGGCGAGTCCCTCGAGGACGAGGTGCGCCAGAAGGGCATCGTCGACCGCTTCCTCGCCGAGCTCGAGGCCGGAGAGGTCGCGCCCGAGAAGGTCGCCCCCGCGGGTCGGGACGCCTGATGCGTGGATCGTCCCGAGGAGCGGCCAAGGCGGCCCAGGCGGCGTTCGACGCGGCGCTGGCCGCCGATGCGGGCTGGGAGGCCGTGGCCGAGGACCTGTTCGCGGTGACCGCCGTCGTCGACGGCAACGCCTCGCTCCGACGGGCCCTCGCCGACCCCTCGCGAGCCGCGTCCGACAAGAAGGGACTGGCCAGAGCGCTCTTCGGCGGCAAGGTCGGTGAGACCACCACCGGCCTCGTCTCCGAGGTCGCCGGGCAGCGCTGGTCCGCCGAGCGCGACCTCGGCGACACGCTCGAGGGCCTCGCCGTCCAGGCGCTGCTCGCGACCGCCGAGCGCGAGGGCCGCATCGACCGCGTCGAGGACGAGCTGTTCCGCTTCGAGCGGATCGTCGCGGGGAACCCGGGCCTGCGCGACACGCTGTCGAGCCGCAACACCGACGCCTCGGGCAAGGTCACGCTGGTCCACGGGCTCCTCGAGGGGAAGGCGGCCCCGGAGACGATCCGGCTCACCGAGCAGGCCGTCCGGGCGCCCCGCGGCCGTCGGCTCGACCGGGTCATGGAGTCCTACCTCGAGCTCGCGGCGGTGCGTCGTGAGGAGCTCACCGCCCTCGTCACCGTCGCGGCCCCCCTGACCGACCAGCAGCACGCCCGCCTGCGGAGCGCGCTCGAGGCCCACTACGGGAAGTCCGTGAGCCTCCAGGTCGTGCAGGACCCCACGGTCATGGGCGGCATCCGGATCCAGGTCGGCGACGAGGTCGTCGACGGCACCGTCCTGCGCCGTCTCGAGGAGGCCCGCCGGCACGTCACCGGCAGCTGAACCGGGTCCCGCGCCGCGGCGCCCGCCAGAACTGAAGACGCACCACCCACCACAGACTTCGGCCCCATCGGGGGCCGGTGACCGAGGAGAAGATCAGAACATGACGGAGCTCTCGATCCGTCCGGAGGAGATCCGGGACGCCCTGGACAGCTACGTCCGGTCCTACGAGCCCGGGACGGCCTCCCGCGAGGAGGTCGGCCGTGTCACCGACGCCGGCGACGGCATCGCCCACGTCGAGGGCCTCCCCTCGGCCATGACCAACGAGCTGCTCCAGTTCGAGGACGGCACCCTCGGCCTCGCGCTGAACCTCGACGTCCACGAGATCGGCGTCGTCATCCTCGGCGAGTTCTCGGGCATCGAGGAGGGCCAGGAGGTCAAGCGCACGGGTGAGGTCCTCTCGGTCCCCGTCGGCGACGCCTTCCTCGGCCGCGTCGTCAACCCGCTCGGCACCCCGATCGACGGCCTCGGCGACATCGAGAGCGACGAGCGCCGCGCGCTCGAGCTCCAGGCGCCCACGGTCGTCCAGCGCAAGTCGGTGCACGAGCCCCTGCAGACCGGCCTGAAGTCCGTCGACGCGATGACCCCGATCGGGCGCGGCCAGCGCCAGCTCATCATCGGCGACCGCCAGACCGGCAAGACGACGGTGGCGGTCGACACGATCATCAACCAGAAGGAGTTCTGGGACTCCGGCGACCCCGACAAGCAGGTGCGCTGCATCTACGTCGCCATCGGCCAGAAGGGGTCGACGATCGCGGCCGTCCGGGGCACCCTCGAGGAGGCCGGCGCGATGGAGTACACCACCATCGTCGCGGCACCGGCATCCGACTCCGCGGGCTTCAAGTACCTCGCCCCCTACACCGGCTCGGCCATCGGCCAGCACTGGATGTACCAGGGCAAGCACGTGCTCATCGTCTTCGACGACCTCTCCAAGCAGGCCGAGGCCTACCGCGCCGTCTCGCTGCTCCTGCGCCGCCCGCCGGGTCGCGAGGCCTACCCGGGTGACGTCTTCTACCTCCACAGCCGGCTCCTCGAGCGCTGCGCGAAGCTGTCGGACGACCTCGGCCACGGCTCGATGACCGGCCTGCCGATCATCGAGACCAAGGCGGGCGACGTCTCGGCCTACATCCCGACCAACGTCATCTCGATCACCGACGGCCAGATCTACCTCCAGGCCGACCTCTTCAACGCCAACGTCCGCCCCGCCATCGACGTGGGCGTCTCGGTGTCCCGCGTCGGCGGTGCCGCGCAGATCAAGGCGATGAAGTCGGTGGCGGGCCGCCTCAAGCTCGACCTCGCCCAGTACCGCGCGCTCGAGGCCTTCGCGATGTTCGCATCCGACCTCGACCCGGCGTCCCGGGCCCAGCTCGCCAAGGGCGCCCGCCTCGTCGAGCTGCTCAAGCAGCGGCAGGCGTCGCCCTTCCCGGTCGAGGAGCAGGTCGTCTCGATCTGGCTCGGCACGACCGGCAAGCTCGACGACGTGGCCGTCGAGGACGTCCGGCGGTTCGAGGCGGACTTCCTCGACCACCTGCGGCGCACGAAGAGCGACCTGCTCGGGGCCATCCGCGAGACGGGGACCTTCGCCGAGGAGACCGAGCAGGCCCTCGAGGGCGAGGTCTCCACCTTCAAGTCCAAGCTCTTCCAGGGCACCGGGGCCGACGGTCTCCAGGCGGGCGACGAGGCCGAGGACGACGCCGCGGCCAAGGCCCAGGAGTCCGAGCAGGAACGCATCGTCAAGCAGCGGCGCTGACCCGGCCGGCCGGGTGGGCGACCCACCCGGACACCGGGGCACACGGCATACCGAGCAGAAGAACCAGGAAGGCGGAAACGTATGGGAGCGCAGATCCGGGAGTACCGGCAGCGCATCCGGGCCGTCAGCTCGACCAAGAAGATCACCCGGGCCATGGAGCTCATGGCCGCATCGCGCGTCGTGCGGGCCCAGCAGGCGGTCCGTGAGTCGAGCCCGTACGCCCGGGCCCTGACCCGCGCCGTCTCGGCGGTGGCGACCTTCTCGCGCGAGGACCACCCGCTGACGACCGAGCACGACGACGTGCGCCGAGCGGCGGTCGTCATCATCACCTCGGACCGTGGCCTGGCCGGTGCCTACAGCTCCTCCGTCATCAAGGAGAGCGAGAGGCTCGTGGCCGCCCTGCGCGAGGAGGGCAAGGAGGTCGTCCCCTACCTCCTCGGGCGCAAGGTCATCGGCTTCTACCGCTTCCGCCACCGCGAGTTCGCGGCGGAGTGGAGCGGGTCGTCCGAGAAGCCGACCTTCGAGATGGCGCGCGAGGTGGGGGAGCGGCTCGTCGCGGACTTCACGACGCCGACCGACGACGGCGGCATCGACGAGGTCCACGTCGTCTTCACCCGGTTCGTCACGATGGTGACGCAGGAGCCCGATGTCATCCGCCTCCTGCCCCTCGAGGTCGTCGAGGGCGAGGAGACGCCGGATGCCGACGACCTCCTGCCGCTGTACTCGTTCGAGCCGGGGGCCGAGCAGGTGCTCGACGCCCTCCTGCCGAAGTACGTCAACGCGCGCCTGTTCAACTGCATGCTCCAGGCAGCCGCGTCCGAGCTGGCGGCCCGCCCGCGCGCGATGAAGTCGGCGACCGACAACGCGGAAGAGCTCATCAAGAAGTACACCCGGCTGGCCAACCAGGCGCGCCAGGCCGAGATCACCCAAGAGATCAGCGAAATCGTCGGTGGCGCCAGCGCCCTGGCCGAGAGCAAGTGAGCGAGAGAGAGACCATGACTGCACCTGTCAGCGAGCGGAGCCGGACCCACGCCATCGGCGGCGTCGGCCGCATCTCGCGCATCATCGGCCCGGTCGTCGACGTCGAGTTCCCCGTCGACGCGATGCCCGAGCAGTACAACCTGCTGACCACCGAGGTCGAGGTCGGGGGCGAGACGCGGAACCTGAACCTCGAGGTCGCCCAGCACATCGGCGACAACATGGTGCGGGCCATCTCCCTCCAGCCGACCGACGGCCTGGTGCGCGGCACCCCCGTGCAGGACACCGGCGGCCCGATCACCGTGCCCGTCGGCGACGTCACCCTCGGCAAGGTCTTCAACACCACCGGCGAGGTCATGAACCTCGCCGAGGGTGAGACCTTCGAGGTCACCGAGCGCTGGGGCATCCACCGCACGGCGCCGCCGTTCGACCAGCTCGAGTCCAAGACCCAGATGTTCGAGACCGGCATCAAGGTCATCGACCTCATGACCCCCTACGTCCAGGGCGGCAAGATCGGCCTGTTCGGCGGTGCGGGCGTCGGCAAGACCGTCCTCATCCAGGAGATGATCGCCCGGGTCGCGCGCGACCACGGTGGTGTCTCGGTGTTCGCCGGCGTGGGGGAGCGCACCCGCGAGGGCAACGACCTCATGGTCGAGATGGAGGAGGCCGGGGTCCTCGGCCAGACCGCCCTCGTCTTCGGCCAGATGGACGAGCCGCCGGGCACCCGCCTGCGTGTCGCCCTGTCGGCGCTGACGATGGCGGAGTACTTCCGCGACGTCCAGAAGCAGGACGTGCTCCTCTTCATCGACAACATCTTCCGGTTCACCCAGGCCGGCTCGGAGGTCTCCACCCTCCTCGGTCGGATGCCGTCCGCGGTCGGCTACCAGCCGACCCTCGCCGACGAGATGGGGACGCTCCAGGAGCGCATCACGTCGACGCGTGGGCACTCGATCACCTCGATGCAGGCGATCTACGTCCCGGCCGACGACTACACCGACCCGGCCCCGGCGACGACCTTCGCGCACCTCGACGCCACGACCGAGCTCTCCCGTGAGATCGCGTCGCTGGGCATCTACCCGGCGGTGGACCCGCTGACGTCGACGAGCCGCATCCTCGACCGCCGCTACATCACCGAGGAGCACTACACGACCGCCGTGCGGGTCCGGCAGATCCTCCAGCGCAACAAGGAGCTCCAGGACATCATCGCGATCCTCGGCATCGACGAGCTGTCCGAGGAGGACAAGATCCTCGTCAACCGGGCCCGCCGCCTGCAGCGCTTCCTGTCGCAGAACACCTACGTCGCGAAGCAGTTCACCGGCATCGAGGGCTCGACGGTCCCGCTGGTCGACACCATCGAGGCGTTCACGAAGATCTGCGACGGCGACTACGACCACGTCGGCGAGCAGGCGTTCTTCATGTGCGGTGGCCTCGACGACGTCGAGCGCCAGTGGGCCGAGATCCAGAAGAACCTCTGATGCCGCTCCAGGTCGAGCTCGTCGCCGCGGACCGCAAGGTCTGGGAGGGTGAGGCGAGCCAGGTCAGCGCCCGGTCGACGGAGGGCGACCTCGGCATCCTGCCGGGTCACCAGCCGCTGCTCTGCGTGCTCGCCGAGGGCGAGGTGCGGGTCAACTCGGGCGGCTCCTGGCGCACGGCCCAGATCGACGCCGGCTTCCTGTCCGTCGACCACGACCGCGTGACGATCATCGCCGAGACGGTCGACGCCAGCGGCATGGGCTCCTGACATCGAGGGCCGGGGACTGCGCGCATGACGCCCTTCACGGTCGCCGAGCTCGTCCTCGCCCTCATCGTCCTGCTCCTCGTCGGCGCGCTCACCTTCGTGTGGGCGCGCCGGCGCTTCATCGCCGGTGACGGCCGCCCGGTCATGCTCTGCGCCCGGAGGGACATCGGTGGCGTCCGGTGGCGCCTCGGGCTCGCCCGGCTCGGTTCGGAGCGGTTCGAGTGGTTCAGCGTCGTGGGCCCGTCGCTGCGCCCCGAGGTCTCGTGGCTGCGTGGTGAGCTCGACCTCGGCACCCCGCGGTCGATCGCCGACCCGATCCCCGGTCTCGCCGAACCCGTTGCGGTCAAGGGCAGCTCGGGCGGCGTGGACTGCGAGTTCGCCTTCGTGCCCGCGGCCTACACCGCCGTGCGGGCGTGGTTGGAGTCCAGCCCTCCGGGCTACAACATCAACGTCGCCTGAACGGCCGCGGCTACCTCGCCTGACGTCCGCCGTCACGTCGCCTGCCCCGCCCGGTGTGCGGTCAGCGCCGGGGACGCGGGGCCGGCTCCCTTCCGCCGCCCGGCGCCCACAGGACGTCTCCGCCGGGGAGGTTCGCGCACCGGGCGAGCACGAACAGCAGGTCCGAGAGCCGGTTGAGGTACCTCGCGGTGACCGGGTTGACCCCGCCCTCGCCGCGGGTCCCGCCGGGCTCGGTGCCGTAGGCCTCGACGGCGGCCCACACCGAGCGCTCCGCCCGGCGGACCACCGTCAGCGCCAGGTGGAGGTACGCCGCACCGGCCGTCCCGCCGGGGAGGATGAACGACCGGAGCTTCTCGAGCCGGGCGAGGTAGCGGTCGCAGTCCGCCTCGAGCTCGGTCACCCACTCCTCCTTGACGCGCAGTGGTGGGTACTCGTAGGTGTGCTGGAGCGGGGTCGACAGGTCCGCGCCGATGTCGAAGAGGTCGTTCTGCACCCGGGTGAGCACCCTCCGTACATCCTCGGCGAGGTCTCCACACGCCACCGCGACGCCGATGGCGGCGTTCGCCTCGTTGGCGTCGGCGTAGGCCGCGAGCCTCGGGTCGGTCTTGCGGGTGCGGCTGAGGTCGCCGAGCGCGGTCGTGCCGTCGTCGCCCGTGCGCGTGTAGATCCGGGTGAGGTTGACCATGCCCCCAGCCTTGCAGACCGGCCGCAAGGCGCCGTGTGGCACCAAGCGGACATTGTCCGTTCTTTACCCTTTCTTTGGCCGAACGGGGGAGACGCGGAGCGGATCCAGTGGGTCTAATGGAGGCACGACGAGGTGAGAGGGGGGCCACTGTGGCGGATCAGGGGAATGTCATCGTGACCATCGCAGAGAATCACGACGACCGGGGGTGCCACGTGGCGCTTCGCGGTCGTCTCGACGTGCGCACGGTGGCTGACCTGCGGCTCACGCTGCACCGGCTGATCCAGGGCGGCACCTCGCCGGTCCTGCTCGACCTGGGGGAGGCGCACGTGGGCGACGCGACGGGGTTCGGGCTGATCGTCGAGTGCCTCCGACGCGCTCGGCACGCGGGGCGACCCCTGCGCATCGTCGCGGCCGACGACCGCACACGACGGCTGCTCCGGCGGGCCCGCCTCGGGAGCCTGCTCGCGGCGCTCCCGGTGTCCGCGGAGTCCCCGGTGTCGGTCCTGGCGGGCGTCGCCGGCTGACCCGCCCCCCGGGGGGTGTGGGCACTCTCACCGTGCGGGCCGCTACCCGCCTCCGGAGGGCGCGGCTAGCGTTCGTCGCATGTCCGAGAGCACCGACGCCCCCCGCCCCGAGCGTGACCGCCCGTGGGTGATGCGGACGTATGCCGGGCACTCGAGTGCCGCTGCGAGCAACGCCCTCTACCGGCGCAACCTCGAGAAGGGGCAGACGGGTCTCTCGGTCGCGTTCGACCTGCCGACCCAGACGGGTTACGACCCCGACCACGTCCTCGCCCGCGGTGAGGTCGGGAAGGTCGGCGTCCCCGTGTCCCACATCGGCGACATGCGGGCGCTCTTCCGCGACATCCCGTTGTCGCGGATGAACACCTCGATGACGATCAACGCGACGGCGATGTGGCTGCTCGCCCTCTACCAGGTGGCCGCCGAGGAGCAGGCGGACGCTGCGGGCGATGACCCGGCCGAGGCCGTGCGGGCGCTGTCGGGGACGACGCAGAACGACATCATCAAGGAGTACCTCTCGAGGGGGACCTACGTCTTCCCCCCGGGACCCTCGCTCCGGCTCATCACCGACATGGTCACCTACACGGTCGCCGAGATCCCGCGCTGGAACCCCATCAACGTCTGCAGCTACCACCTCCAGGAGGCGGGGGCGACCCCGGTCCAGGAGATCGCCTACGCGATGTGCACGGCCATCGCCGTGCTCGACGCCGTGCGCGACTCCGGCCAGGTCCCCCCGGAGCGCTTCGGTGACGTCGTCGCCCGGATCTCGTTCTTCGTCAACGCCGGCGTCCGCTTCGTCGAGGAGATGTGCAAGATGCGCGCCTTCGTCCAGCTCTGGGACGAGCTGACGCGCGACCGCTACGGGGTCTCGGACCCCACGCAGCGCCGGTTCCGCTACGGCGTGCAGGTCAACTCGCTCGGGCTCACCGAGGCGCAGCCGGAGAACAACGTCCAGCGCATCGTCCTCGAGATGCTCGCGGTGACCCTCTCCAAGGACGCCCGGGCCCGGGCCGTCCAGCTCCCGGCCTGGAACGAGGCCCTCGGCCTTCCCCGCCCGTGGGACCAGCAGTGGTCGCTGAGGATCCAGCAGGTGCTCGCCTACGAGTCCGACCTCCTCGAGTACGACGACCTCTTCGAGGGCTCCCCGGTCGTCGCCGCCAAGGTGGCCGAGCTCGTCGAGGGTGCCCGTGCGGAGGTCGACCGGGTCCAGGCCATGGGCGGGGCGGTCCCTGCGGTCGAGGGCGGCTACATGAAGTCGGAGCTCGTGGCCTCGCACGCCCGCCGCCGGCAGCGGATCGAGGCCGGCGACGACGTCGTCGTCGGTGTCAACCGCTTCGAGTCCACCGAGCCGAACCCCCTCACGGCCGACCTGGAGACCGCGATCCAGGGCGTCGCCCCGGGAGTCGAGGCCGCGGCGGCCGCCGCTGTCCGCCGGTGGCGCGAGGAGCGCGACGCCGACCCGGTGCGGCGGGAGCGCGCGGCATCCGCCCTCGAGCGCCTCAGGGCCGACGCCGCCGACGGCACCAACCTCATGGCCGCGAGCCTGGAGTGCGCGCGCGCCGAGGTCACCACTGGCGAGTGGGCCGGCGCACTGCGTGAGGTGTTCGGCGAGTTCCGTGCCCCCACCGGTGTCAGCGGCTCGGTCGGCGTCGGCGCCCGGTCCGAGGCGCTCGCCGACGTGCGTGCGAGGGTGGCCCGCACGAGCGAGGAGCTCGGCGAGCGGCTGCGCGTGCTCGTCGGCAAGCCCGGCCTCGACGGGCACTCCAACGGCGCCGAGCAGGTGGCCGTCCGGGCCCGTGACGCGGGGTTCGAGGTGGTCTACCAGGGCATCCGGCTCACGCCCGAGCAGATCGTCGCGGCGGCCGTCGCCGAGGACGTGCACCTCGTGGGCATCTCGATCCTGTCGGGCTCGCACATGGTGCTCGTCCCCGAGGTGCTCGAGCGCCTGCGGGAGGCCGGAGCGGGTGACGTGCCGGTGATCGTCGGTGGGATCATCCCCGAGGCCGATGCGGCGCGGCTCAAGGAGCTCGGCGTCGCGGAGGTCTTCACCCCGAAGGACTTCGGGCTCAACGACATCATGGTGCGGTTCGTCGACGTGATCCGTGCGTCGCGGGGCCTCCCGGTCGACGCGCCGACACCCGCCCCGGCCTGACCCGGGGCGGGGCGCCCAGCCCAGCGGTGCTGCCGGCGCCCGGTAGGGCCGTACGCCGGCGTACCGTCGGTCCATGGCCCTGCACTGCGCCGCGACCCTCGTGCTCGTGCCGGCCGGTGGTCCGGTCGAGGGGGTGGCGGGCTCCGGCGCCCTGGTGGCCGAGGAGCTGGCTCCCGGGACCGACGTCGTCGACGCCCTGCAGGCCCTGGCCGACGTGCACCGGGGTGAGCGAGTCGTCGTGCCGGTCACCGGCGACCAGGTGGCCGCGGCGCTCGAGCACCTCGGTCGCACTCACGCGCCCGTCGGGTCGGGCGGGGTGGTGCGGCTCGAGGTCGGCGACGACGGCTGGGCGCTGCTGACGGGGGAGTGAGCGGCCCGGCATCCGGTCTGGGTGGCCGACCGTGCCCGGACCGGCCGGGGCGCTCAGAACAGCCGGTGCTCGCTCGTGTCGACGCCCTTGAGCGCGTCGTAGTCGAGGACGACGCACCGGATGCCGCGGTCCTCGGCGAGGGTGCGCGCCTGCGGCTTGATCACCTGGGCCGCGAGCACGCCGGTGACCGGGGCGAGGTGGGGGTCGCGGTTCATCAGCTCGAGGTAACGGGTCAGCTGCTCCACGCCGTCGATCTCGCCGCGACGCTTGATCTCGACGGCGACCGTGGCGCCGGTCGCGTCGCGGCAGAGGATGTCGACGGGGCCGATGGGCGTCATGTACTCGCGACGGGTGAGCGTCCAGCCCGGTCCGAGGGTCGTGATGTGCTCGGCGAGGAGCCGCTGGAGGTGGGCCTCGACGCCGTCCTTGACGAGCCCCGGGTCGACCCCGAGCTCGTGGGCGCTGTCGTGGTGCACCTCGTGGATGCGCACGCGGAGGCGGTCCTCCGACCTCGCGTGCTGGACGACCCACACGGTGCTCACGCCCTCGGCGGCCTCGGCGTCGTCGGGCTGCACCTCGGCCATGGCGCAGGGTGGCGACATCCAGTTCAGGGGCTTGTAGGAGCCGCCGTCGGAGTGCACGAGCACCGAGCCGTCGGCCTTGACGAGCAGGAGGCGGGTCGCGAGCGGCAGGTGGGCGGAGAGCCGCCCGTCGTAGTCGACGCTGCACGTCGCGATCACGAGTCGCACGGTCGACCACCCTACCGATCACGATTCGGCACCAACCCGTTGCCCGGGACCATGGTCGTGACGCACACTGCAGGGGAGGTGAGGCCGATGGAGGTTGCCCTGTGGACCGGGGTTCTCGTCCTGCTGCCCGCAGCCTGCTTCGTCGTCCAGGGACGCGCCGTGCGCTGGTTCCTCGAGGGTGAGCCGCCCCGGGCCCTGCAGCCGGTGGTCGACAGGGTCACACCGGTCTACCGCCGGCTCCGTGGCCGCCGCCCGTCGCAGCCGCTCCCCCCGGTGCTGCTGTGCATGGAGCTCCGTCGCCTCGAGGTCGAGATCCGTCGCGTCGAGGAGGGGAACGCACCTCACCGCGCGATGCGGCTCAGGGCGGTGCTCGCGGCATACGACCAGCTCCTCCTCGAGCTCTGCGAGAGGCTGGACCTGCCGACCGATGTCGGCCTCGTGCCCCTGCCGTCGCGTGAACGGCTCGCCCTCGAGGCCGAGCTCGTCGCCGCGGGCCACGACTGGTGAGCCGGGGCCTCGGGGGTAAGGAGCGTCACGCCGTTCGGGCCTCGTGACCCCGTGGCCGCTCTGGAAGGATCGCGGACATGGCGCGTGACTTCACCAGGGTGGGTGTGATCGGACTCGGGACGATGGGTGCGGGGATCGTGGAGGTGTTCGCCCGCAACGGTGTCGACGTCGTCGCGGTCGACATCGACGAGGCGGGCCTCGAGCACGGGAAGCAGGTCCTCACCGGCAGCACGGGCCGCGCACTCAGCCGCGGCAAGCTCACCCAGGAGGAGCACGACGCGCTGCACGCCCGGGTGACCTACACGACGGACCTCGGTGACCTCGCCGACTGCCAGCTCGTCGTCGAGGCAGTGCCGGAGCACCTCGAGCTCAAGGAGGAGCTCCTGAGCCGGGTCGACAAGATCGTCTCGCCCGACGCGGTGCTCGCCACGAACACGTCGTCGCTGCCCGTCACCGAGATCGCCGTGGCCACCAGCGACCCGAAGCGGGTCGTGGGCATGCACTTCTTCAACCCGGCGCCGGTCCAGCAGTTCGTCGAGGTGATCCGCACGGTCATCACGGCCGACGACGTCTTCGAGGACGTCAAGGCCCTTGCGGAGCGGCTGGGCAAGAAGCCGGTCGTCGTCGGGGACAAGGCGGGGTTCATCGCGAACGCCCTGCTCTTCGGCTACCTCAACCACGCTGTGTCGATGTACGAGAGCCGGTACGCCACGCGCGAGGACCTCGACGCAGCGATGCGGTTCGGCTGCGGGTACCCCATGGGGCCGCTCGCGCTGCTCGACCTCATCGGGCTCGACACGGCCTACGAGATCCTCGACACGATGTACAAGCAGGGCCGCGACCGGCTCCACGCCCCGAGCCCCATCATCAAGCAGATGGTGAGCGCGGGGCTGCTCGGCCGGAAGTCCGGCCGGGGGTTCTACACCTATGCCGCCCCCGGCTCGCCCGAGGTGGTCGCGGACGCGCAGACGCCCGACGGTGGGCCGCCCGCCGGCATCGCCCTGCGCCGGGTGTCGTCCGTGGGGGTCGTCGGCTCGGGCACGATGGCCACCGGCATCATCGAGGTCTTCGCCAAGGCCGGGTATGCCGTGACGTACGTCGCGCGCGGCGAGGACAAGGTCGAGGGGGTGCGCGCGGCGCTGTCGCGCAGCACGTCCCGCCAGGTCGAGAAGGGGCGGATGACCGCCGAGGACGCCGAGGCGGTGCTGGGCCGGCTGACCGGGGCGACGTCGCGGGAGGCGCTGGCCGACGTGGACCTCGTCGTCGAGGCCATCGCCGAGGACCTCGACATCAAGCAGGACCTCTTCCGCGACCTCGACCGGATCTGCAAGCCCGGCGCCATCCTCGCCACGACGACGTCGTCGCTGCCCATCATCGACTGCGCGAAGGTGACGTCCCGGCCACAGGACGTCATCGGGATGCACTTCTTCAACCCGGCGCAGGTCATGAAGCTCGTCGAGGTCGTGCACACGGTGTCGACGGCCCCGGACGTCACGGCGACCGTGCAGGACCTCTGCGCCACGGTGGGGAAGGTGGCCGTGACCTGCGGCGACCGCTCGGGCTTCATCGTCAACGCCCTGCTCTTCCCCTACCTCAACGACGCGGTCCGCATGCTCCAGGCCAACTATGCGAGCGCCGACGACATCGACACCGCGATGAAGACCGGGTGCGGGCTTCCGATGGGCCCGTTCGAGCTGCTCGACGTCGTGGGTCTCGACGTGTCGCTCGCCATCGAGCGCGAGCTCTACACGGAGTTCCGCGAGCCGGGCTACGCGCCGGCGCCGCTGCTCGAGCACCTCGTCACGGCGGGCTACCTGGGTCGCAAGACCGGCCGCGGGTTCCGCACCTACGCCTGACACCCCTCGCCGGGTGACTCGTGCCCGACCCTCCTCGTCGAGAGGAGGCAACACGCAGACCCGGCGCGATCGGACGTCTGCGTGTCGCCTCCTCTCGAGAACGCGGTCACCGGATGTCGAACGCCCCGGGGTCGAGCGCCAGGGCGCGGGCGAACCGGGTGAGGGTCCGCACCCGTCGCGTTCCCCCGGCGAGGTCCTCGGCGAAGATCTCCAGCACCGTCCACCCCTCGTCCGCCAGCGACCCGTTGCGGTAGGCGTCGAGACTGCGGTTCCGGATGCCGGCGTGCACGGCGCCCTGGTACTCGCCGATGACGCGCTGGGCGCGCCAGACGAGGTCTCCCTCAGCGAGCCATCCGCCGTCGCTGGCGTGGATGGCGCCGTTGACCTCGGGCTCGGGGAACCCGGCCCGGTGGAACACCAGTCTCGCCCGGGTCTCCATCGGCGACGCGACCCCGGCCCGGACCAGGCCGAGAGCCACCGTGAGGGAGCGGCCGTGCCGGGGTCGCACCCGCGCGTCGAGCACCTCGTGGAGCGACTCGACGGCGCAGCGGTTCGCCACGACGTCACCGGCGATGACGAGGTCGTCGACGTCGAGACCCCGGCTCATCACCTCGCCCAGGTCCACCCATGTGTCTGCCAGGTCCGTCACCCGCAGGCCGTCGACCGTCACGGTCGCTCGCCGCTCGGAGCCGCGGTGGCTGATGCACCCACGTCGCTCGATGCGGCCGCGGGTCGTCGGGCGGATGACGTCGAGCGCGACCTGGGCCTCGAGGGTACGGGGGAGCGGGAGGCCCCAGAGCTGGGCGGCCGTGACGTGGGAGAACACGCAGTCCTCGGGCAGGGCGAGGGCGAAGGCGGCCGCGCGCTCCCTGGTCGTCGTGGGGTCGCTGAGGCTCCGCACCGACTGCGTCCGACGCCGCAGCCCGGGCAGGCGCCACTCGTGGTCGCTCAGGCCGAGCCGACGTGCCGCGCCCAGGGACAGCGGTCCCGGCGGGAGCGGTGGGAGCTGCGGCGGCGGCATCCCCCGAGGGTGCCCAACCCCGGCCACGGTGCCGTCAGGTCATCCACAGCTCCCGAGACGCCGCCGTCCAGGGGAGGCAACACGCAGACCGCGTGCGCCCGGATGTCTGCGTGTTGCCTCCTCTCGACGAGTGCCTCGCGGGCGCGAGCCGCACGGGCGCGGGGAGCGGGTCCAAGGGAGGACCCGGCCTCCGGATAGGTTCGGGGGGTGAGCAGCGTCGCCTCGACCCCAGCAGACCCATCGACCCCGGCCTCCCCCTCGACCGGGCCCGGGCCGTCGTCCCGGCCCACCCCGCGCGCCCTTCCGCAGCGGGCGCGGGTGGTGGTCATCGGTGGTGGGGTCATCGGCACCTCGGTCGCCTACCACCTCGCCCACCTCGGCATCACCGACGTGCTCGTCCTCGAGCGCGACCGGCTGACGTCCGGCACGACGTGGCACGCAGCCGGCCTGATGACGTGCTTCGGCTCCACGAGCGAGACGAGCACCCGCCTGCGGCTCGACTCCCGTGACCTCTACGCGCGCCTCGAGGCCGAGACCGGCGTGGCCACGGGCTTCAGGCCCGTCGGGCTCATCGAGGCCGCGGCCGACGCCGACCGTCTCGAGGAGTACCGCCGGGTCGCCGCCTTCCAGCGCCACGTCGGGCTCGACGTCGAGGAGATCGGGCCGCGCGAGATGGCCGAGCTCTTCCCGCTGGCCCGCACCGACGACCTCCTCGCGGGCTTCCACGTGCCCGGGGACGGCCGGGTCAACCCGGTCGACCTCACGATGAGCCTCGCCCGCGGCGCCCGGAACCTCGGCGTCCGCGTCGTCGAGGGCGTCTCGGTCGAGCAGGTGGTCACCCGCCGGCGCGGTCTCGTCGAGGAGGTCACCGGCATCCGCACCGACGCCGGTGACGTCGAGTGCGAGGTCGTCGTCAACTGCGCCGGGATGTGGGCCCGCGAGCTCGCCGAGCGCAACGGTGTCGTCGTCCCCAACCAGGCGGCGGAGCACTACTACCTCGTCACCGAGCCCATCGACGGGATGAGCCCCGAGGCCCCGGTGTTCGAGGACCCCGCCTCCTACGGCTACTACCGCGAGGAGGGCGGCGGCATGATGGTCGGCCTCTTCGAGCCCGTCGCCGCGGCGTGGAGCGTCGAGGGCATCCCGCGCGACTTCTCGTTCGGCGAGATCCCCCCGGACTGGGACCGCATGGGGCCCTTCGTCGAGCGCGCCATCTCCCGTGTCCCGGTCGTCGAGACCGTCGGCATCCGCACCTTCTTCTGCGGGCCCGAGTCCTTCACCCCCGACCTCTCGCCCGCGGTCGGGGAGGCACCCGGCATCCATGGCTACTTCGTCTGCGCGGGCCTCAACTCCGTCGGCGTCCTCTCGGCCGGTGGCCTGGGGCGCGTCGTCGCGCAGTGGGTGGCCGACGGCCGGCCCGACGTCGACGTCACGGAGTTCGACGTGGCCCGCTTCCGCGAGTGGCAGCTCGCCCCCCGCCACCGGGCGGAGCGCACCGCCGAGATCCTCGGCACCGTGTACACGGCGCACACCCCCGGCATCCAGCTCACCTCTGCGCGTGGGGAGTTCGTGTCGCCCCTGCACGACAGGATGGTCGCGGAGGGTGCTCGACTCCGCGACGTGAGCGGGTGGGAGTCGGCCGAGTGGTATGCCGGGCGCGGGCAGGTCGCGACCGCCGAGCCGGGCTGGGGTCACCACCCGTGGTTCGCGTGCTGGGCCGCCGAGCACCGTGCGGTCCGCGAGGCCGTGGGGCTCATGGACATGTCGTTCATGGCGAAGTTCGCCGTTCGAGGGCCGGACGCCGGGGCCGTCCTCGACCGCCTGAGCGCCGGCGCGGTCAACCAGCGCGACGGGTTCATCACCTACACCCAGTGGCTCGACGACCAGGGCGGCATCCGCGCCGACCTCACCGTGACCCGCCTCGCGGCCGACGACCTCCTCGTCGTCGCCTCGGACACGGCGCACGGGTCCGCGCTCGGGCAGCTGCGACGGGCGGTCGGCGATGCCGAGGCCACCGTCGACGACATCACGACCGACCTCGCGCTGATGACCGTGCAGGGTCCGGCGTCCCGCGACACCCTCGCGGACCTCGCCCCGGACGTCGACTGGTCCACCGAGGCGTTCCCCTTCCGGGCCGCCCGGCGGGTCGAGCTCGCGGGCGTCGACGTGCTCGCGATCCGGATCACCTACCTCGGTGAGCTCGGCTGGGAGCTCTACGTCCCGGCCGACCGCGCGACCGTGGTGTGGGACGGCGTGCTCGCCGCGGGGGAGGCGCACGGCATCCGGCCCGCGGGCCTCCGGGCGCTGTCGAGCCTGCGGATGGAGAAGGGCTACCGCGACTACGGTCACGACATCGACAACACCGACGACGTCTACCGCGTCGGGCTGGGCTTCGCCGTCGCGCTCGACAAGCCCGGGGGGTTCACCGGGCGCGACGCGACGCTCGCGGCCAAGGAGACGGGAACGCCGCGCCACCGCCTCGTCCAGGTGCTCCTCGAGGACCCGGAGCCGCTGCTCTTCCACGCCGAGCCGGTCCTGCGTGACGGTGTCGTCGTCGGCTACGTCCGGGCGGGCTCCTACGGCTGGACCCTCGGGGGCGCCGTGGGGCTCGCCTTCGTCGGTGGTGACGGCCCCGTGACGCCACAGTGGCTCGCCGACGGCTCCTGGGAGGTCGACGTCGCCGGCACGCGGCACCCCGCCCGCGTGTCGCTCCGGCCGATGTACGACCCCACGAGCGCGCGCGTCACCGCGTGAGCGAGGGGCCGGCCGCGCCCGCCCGTCTGGGACGATGGACCGCATGCCCCGCGCCAACCGCCGTCGCCGCGACCTCGACGCGCGGCCGCTCGCCAGCGGCAGCGAGGTGACCAGCCAGGCGTATGCCGGCCGGTCCTGGCTCGTGCGCCGGCTCACCGGCGCGTCGGCCACCCGCGAGTACCGCTGCCCCGGCTGCCACCAGGAGATCGCGGTCGGCACACCCCATGTCGTGGTCTGGCCGGCCGAGGGCCTCGGGGGCATCGACGCACGCCGGCACTGGCACTCGAGGTGCTGGCAGAGCCGGCACGCGACCCCGCCCGGGCACGGCACCCGCTGACCCGCGTCGCCCCAGGCCGACTGCTCCCGGGGCCCGGTAGGCGGGCCGGTGACCCGCGGGTTGTCCGGACGCTGAGCCCGGTCAGGCGCGGCTCTGGCGCGGCACGAGGACCTCCTCGTAGAGCAGCAGCAGCCCCGCCGCCACGGGAATGGCGAGCAGCGCGCCCAGCACGCCGAGCAGCGCTCCGCCCGCCAGGGCCGCGACGATCGTCACGGGGCCCGGAACGGACACGGTGCGCTGCATGACCCGGGGGGCCACGACGTAGTTCTCGAGCTGCTGGTAGACGAGGTAGTAGATGAGGGCGATGAGCGCCTTCCTCGGCTCGTCGAAGAACGCCACGATCACGACGATGGCGGCACCCAGGGTGGCACCGATCATCGGGATGAGGCCGAGGAGGCCGACCGCCACGGCGAGCACCGCGGCATACGGGATGCCGACGATGGTCATCATCACGTAGGACAGGGCGCCGTTGAGGGAGGCGATCGCGACCTGGCCGATGGCGTAGGACCCGACCCGGCGGAAGATCTCCTCCGACAGCGAGACGACGCGCGAGCGGCGGGTGGCGGGGACGACGGCGTACGCCGCGTCCTTGACGCGCGGGAGCGAGGAGAGGAAGTAGAGCGTCAGGACGAGCACGGTGAAGACCTGGAAGACGCCGGTGAGCACCACCCGGCCGGCACCCAGGATGCCCCCGAGCACCCCCTCGAGGAACTTCTGGTCCGACATCCTCGTCATGATCTCGGCCTGCACCTTGTCGATGACGTCGTAGCTCTTGTCGATCTCGCGGACCCACGGCGTGTTGAGGAGGTTCTCCAGATAGGTCGGCGCCTGCTTGGCCAGCTCGGCGCCCTGGACGACAACTGGTGGGATGACGAGCGCCGCCATGACGGCGAAGACGGCCAGCAGTCCGGCGAACACGAGCGCCACCGCCCGCGAGCGCCGCACGCCACGCCCCGTCAGGCCGTCGACGATGGGGTTCAACGCGATGGCGAGGAACATCGAGACGACGAGCAGCGTGAGCGTCGTCGTGAGCCGTCCGACGAGGTGCCACAGCCCGATGGCGAGCAGCGCGCCGATGGCCCCGAAGAAGCCGAGGTAGAACGGCGAATGCCGGTTGAGCGGGCGACCGACCACGCCGAACGGCGTCGTCTGGACCGGCCCGACCGAGGCCGCCGGCGCCGCCGGCGGTGGTGGCCCGTCGGGGGGGCCGGCGACCCCGTCGAGCTGTTCCGCTGCCGTGGCGGGGGCGATGTCACCGTCGTGGACCTGCGCGGCGATCCGGTTGCTCTCCTCGAGAGCCGCGAGCTGGCGACGCCGGAAGTCGGCCCAGCGGGTCACCGGGCTGTACAGCCTCGACAGGTTCACGTCCCACCTCCGGACCTCACCCTAGCGGCGGCCGCCTGCGCAGCCGGGGGAGAACCGCCAGAGGTCGACCCGGTCGGTCAGGCGTCGCGGAAGCGGTTGATGGCGCCCTCCAGCCGGCTCCGCTTCTCGGTGTCCGTCACGCCGAGGCCCTCCTGCGGGGCGAGCGTCAGGACGCCGACCTTGCCCTGGTGGGCGTTGCGGTGCACGTCGAGCGCGGCCTGGCCGACGTCCTCCAGGCGGTAGGTCCTGGAGAGCGTGGGGTGGATCAGCCCGCGGTCCACGAGCGCGTTGGCCTCCCACGCCTCGCGGTAGTTCGCGAAGTGGCTCGACACGATGCGCTTGAGGTTCATCCAGAGGTAGCGGTTGTCGTACTCGTGCATGTACCCCGAGGTCGACGCACACGTGACGATCGTGCCGCCCTTGCGCGCGACGTAGACGCTGGCCCCGAACGTCTCACGCCCGGGGTGCTCGAAGACGATGTCGACGTCGTGCCCGCCGGTGAGCTCGCGGATCCGCTTGCCGAACCGCTGCCACTCCTTGGGGTCCTGGGCGGTCCCGTCCTCGTTCCAGAACCGGTAGCCCTCCGCGGAGCGGTCGATGATGAGCTCGGCCCCCATCGCCCGGCAGATCGCGGCCTTCTCGGGGGACGAGACGACGCAGACCGGGGTCGCGCCGCCCGCGAGGGCCATCTGCGTGGCGTACGAGCCGAGGCCGCCCGAGGCACCCCAGATGAGCACCCGGTCGCCGAGCTTCATGTGGGCGCCGTTCTTCGAGATGAGCTGCCGGTATGCCGTGGAGTTCACCAGCCCGGGGGCGGCCGCCTCCTCCCACGTGAGGTGGGCGGGCTTGGGCATGAGCTGGTTGGCCTTGACGACCGCGAGCTCGGCGAGGCCGCCGAAGTTGGTCTCGAACCCCCAGATGCGCTGCTGCGGGTCCATCATCGTGTCGTCGTGGCCCTCGGCGTCCTCGAGCTCGACGGAGAGGCAGTGCGCGACGACCTCGGTGCCTGGCTTCCACTTGGTGACGCCCGGGCCGGTCCGCAGCACGACACCCGAGAGGTCGGAGCCGACGACGTGGTAGGGCAGGTCGTGACGCTTCGCGAACTCCGACGTGCGGCCGTAGCGCTCGAGGAACCCGAAGGTCGGCACCGGCTCGAAGATCGAGGTCCACACGGTGTTGTAGTTGATGGCACTCGCCATGACCGCGACGAGGGCCTCGCCGGGAGCCAGCTCGGGCGTCGGCACCTGCTCGACGTGGAGCGAGCGGCGCGGGTCCTTGTCGCGGGTCGCCATCCCGGCGAACATCTCGACCTCGTCCTTGTGGACCGTGGCACCGCGGTACGTCGCGGGGACCTCGATCCCGGCATACGTCTCGGCAGTGCGGTCCCCGGAGAGGATGGCCTCGCGGATCTGGTCCATGGGGTCGTGCTCCTTCGGCGCAGGGGGGCGGTGAGCGTGTTGTGAGGGGTGGTGAGGGCAGCGTGGTGCGTCGGCGGACACCACGGCTGAACCTAGCCGCCCGGCGCCGACCACCTCGAGGCCTGAGACAGCACTCACGCCGTGATCCGGCTCACGGGCGGCCGGGGACGCGGCGAGGTGGCGCGGCATACAGTGCGCTCGTGGTCGCCACCCCCGTCAGCCGCCGCCGGGCCCTGCTCGGTGGGGCCGCGGCGCTCGCGAGCGCGACGGTCGGTGCGGGGGTCGCGCTGCACCGGAGCCGACGGGTGGAGGTGCCGCTCTACAGCGAGACCGTGGCGTTCGCCGCGCAGGGGGTGCGCGAGCTCGTGCCGGCCGGTCGGCTCGACGCGGTCGTCCCTGGGACCCGGGTGCTCTCGGCGAGGCCGCAGAGCGCCCTGCTCGTCGAGGAGGAGCTGGCCTGGCTGGAGCGCTGCTCCCCGTGGGTGCGACGGCGCCTCGACGTCGACGGTGACCTGCTCCTCTCGGCCCTGCTCGACCTCCGGGCCCTGTCGGCCGGGCTGCCGGCGGTCGTCGCGGGGTGGACCGACCGGTGGCGCTACGCCTGGCCGCGGGACGTGTCGTTCGCCGCGGCCGCGCTGGCCCGGGCGGGCCACCTGGAGCACGCGGTCGCCCAGCTGGCCTTCCTCCAGGGGGTGCAGCGGCCCGACGGGTGGTTCGAGGCGCGCTACGACATCGCCACCCGCCGGACTCCCGACGAGCGCGGCCTCCAGCTCGACGGGTCGGGCTGGGCGGCGTGGGGGGCCAGCCAGGTCGCCGCTGCGGCGCCGGGGCGAGCGGTCGAGCTCCTCGCGCCCCTGCGGCCGATGCTCGTGCGCTGTGCCCGGCGGCTGCTCGCCTCGCTCGACAGGGCGACGGCCCTCCCGCCGGCGTCCTCGGACTACTGGGAGCTCGTCGAGGACCGGGTCACCCTCGGCACCGTGGCGGCGGTCCTCGCCGGGCTGAGGAGCGCGACGCACGTCCTGCCCCTCGTGGGCGAGCGGGCGCTCGCCGACCGCACCGGGGCCGCGGCCGAGCGCCTGGCCCTCCAGGTGCGGGCCCGCTTCGGGTCGCAGGGGTATCCGCGGCTCCTCGGCGGGTCGACCGCCGACGCGGCAGTGACCTTCCTCGTCGCACCCATCGGGGCCCCCGAGCCCGATGCCGCGGTCTTCACCGCGATCGACCGCGCGCAGACCGCCATGGGCCGCCCCGCCGGGGGGCTGGCGCCGGGGGCCGCGTGGAAGCAGGACGGCATCAGCTGGACCCCCGAGACGGCGCTCTTCGCCGCCGCCTGGGCCGCGACGGGCCACGGCCCCCGGGCCAAGCTGCTCCTGCGCTGGCTGGGGGACCACCGCACGGAGGTCGGGTCGTTCCCCGAGAAGGTGCTCCACGACGGACGGCCCGCCGCCGTGGCCCCTCTTGCGTGGACGGCTTCGCTCGTCGTCATCGCGTGCCACGAGCTGGTGCGCGGGTGAGAGGTCTCTGGCGCCGGTGGGCGTTCCTGACCGGTGTGCCCGCGGCGGTGGCGCTCATCGTCGGAGCTGCGCTACCGGCATCCGCCTCGCCGTGGGTGGCTCGCGTGGCGGCGGAGGGCGGTGCGGCGGAGGGCGGTGCGGCGGAGGGCGGTGCGGCGGAGGGCGGGACGGTGCCGCGCCTGGTCGTCGTCGGTGCGCCGGGCCTGGCGTGGTCAGATCTCGACCGTCAGCACCTGTCCGCTCTGGAGGCGGTGGCGGCGGAGGGCGCCGTCGGCTCGCTCACCGTGCGAGCCGTGCGCACCCGCGCCTGTGCCGTCGACGGCTGGCTCACCCTGTCGGCCGGTCGCCGGGCGGCCGACCGAGCGGGACCGTGCCGCGAGCCGCTCCCGGTGTCGGGCGGCAGCGTGCCCCGATGGGGGGAGTACGTCGCCGCGGCGGCCTCCGACTCGTACGACGCCCGACCCGGCGCGCTGACGGATGCCGTGGCCACCGCGGGCGGCTGCGTCGAGACCGTCGGCGCCGGTGCGGCGATCGGTGGCGCCGACGGCTCGGGTCGGGTGTCGGTGCACCACGAGTCGCTGCCGTCGTCGTTCAGCTGCCCGGTGGTCCTCGTCGACGGAGGTGTCCTGCCTGCGGCCGGGGCCGAGCGGCGGACCGCCGTGGAGCGCCTCGACGCCCTGGTCGGGGAGCTGCTCGGGGCGGCCCCGGGCGCCGACGTCGTGGTCGCCGGGGTGGGGGACGGGGACTCACCCGTGCGGCCCCGTGCCCTTCTCGCAGCGGGTCCGTCCTTCCCCGTTGGCGTGCTCGGCTCGGCGTCGACGCGCCAGCCGGGCGTCAGCCAGCTGCAGGACCTCACGGCGACGGCTCTCGAGCGGAGCGGTGTGGGCTCCGAGGCGCTCACGGGCCGGCCGCTCACGGTCGTGGCGTCGGACGAGGCGGGGTCCGCGCGGGTGGGTGAGCGCGTCGGCGAGCGGGTGGCCTTCGAGACGCGGGCCGCGACGATGCGAGCCGTCAGCCCGCAGGTGACGGCCTGGCTCGCCGCGGCATACGCCGTGTGGGCGGTCGCCGTCGCGCTGCTGTGGTGGCGCCGTCGGGCGGGCACCGAGCTGCCGAGATGGCTCGTGGTCGCGGGGGTGGCCCTGGCAGCGACGCCGGTGTCGAGCTTCGTCGTCAACCTCGTGCCGTGGTGGCGCGCACCCGCGCCGGTGCTCGTCTTCCTCGCCGGCCTGGCCGTCGCCGTCGCGGTGCTCACGGCCCTGGTCGTGCGGATCGGGGCTCGGCGCCGCATCGGGGGGCTGCGGCTCGTCGCCCTCGTGACCCTCGTCGTGCTGGCGGGCGACGTGCTCAGCGGGTCGGGCCTCCAGCTCGGGTCGGTGTTCGGGCAGAACCCCGTCGTCGGCGGGAGGTTCTACGGGTTTGGGAACACGAGCTTCGCCCTCTACGGCCTCGCCGTCCTCGTCATCGTCGGGTGGGTGGCCGCCTCGGGACCGTCGCGGCGGGCC
>DASSYJ010000012.1:0-48126 GCA_035703305.1 Ornithinibacter sp.
CCGCTGCGGCACGTCGTTGTGGGCATGCCCGAACAGGATGGCGTCGACGCCCGGCACCTTCTGCGCGATGAGCGCCGCGGCGTTCTCGACGGGCAGCTCAGGCCCGTAGCTCGACGTGCCGCTGTCTCCACCGTGCGCCGACACGATGACCACGTCGGCGCCGTTCGCCCGCATCACCGGCACCCACCTGGCTGCCGTGGCGACCATGTCGTCGAACCGCAGCTTGCCTGCGACGTTGTCGCGGTCCCAGATCGCGACGCCGGGGTTCGTGAGGCCGAGGATGCCGACCCGGAGGGGGTACCCGTCCCGCTTCGTCTGCATCGTCTTGATCACGTAGGGCTGGAAGTACGGCTTGCCGGTGTGCACGTCGACCGCGTTGGCAGCCAGCGCCGGGAAGTGCAGCTGCTTCGCCCAGGTGTCGAGGAAGGGGATGCCGTAGTTGAACTCGTGGTTGCCCATCGTCACGGCGTCGTAGCCGATGAGGTTCATCGCCGTGGCCATCGGGTGGATGTGCGGGACCGAGGTGATCGGCTCCTGCTTGGCGAAGTACGTCGCCAGCGGCGTGCCCTGGATCGTGTCGCCCGCGTCGATCGTGATGGTGCGCTCGGCACCGACCTCGGCCTTGACCGTCTTGATGATCGTGGAGGCCTTGGCCACGCCGATGTCGTTGGCCTTGCTGTCGGTGTACTCCGTGTTCTTGAAGTAGTCCCAGTTGAGCACGTTGCCGTGCAGGTCGGTCGTGCCGAGCACGGTGATGCGGAACGGGTCGCCGCCGTTCCCGGGGGAGTCCGTGGCGGCGGCCGCTCCAGGGGCGGCGAAGAGGCCGGCGCCGCCGACCGCTGCCATGGTGAGGAGCTGTCGACGGGAGGCGGGTGAGGTTCGGATGTCAGTCACGATCGGGGACCCTAACCCGGGACGGTGGCCCACGCGCGTCGGGGAGACGAGCGCGTTGCCCAGCAGCGCCAGCTGGGTCTCAGCAGGTGCTCAGCCGCCCCCGCGTCACTCGTCGAGAGGAGAGACCACCCCGCGTGCGTCCAGGCGACGAGGCGAGCTCCCCACCGTCGACCGGGTTTCGCGCGACGGGTCACCGTCGGCCGACGAACCACCGGCGGATGCGGTCGACCCGCTCGAGCACCTGCTCGCTCGTCGCCGCCGCGAGCTCCGGCCCGCCGCACGCCCTCCTGAGGTCCAGGTGGATCGTCGCGTGCGGGGTGCCGGTCTTCGACGAGTACGCGGCCACGAGGCTGTTGAGCTCCTTGCGCTGCGAGGCCAGTGCACGGTGCGCCGCCACCGGGCGCGCACCGGAGGGCGGGCCGGATGCCGTGCCATGCGGGGTCCCGGACGGCGAGCCGGACGCCGCGCCCGGACCGGAGCCGGAAGCGATGCCCGATGCTGAGCCGGACGCCCCTCCCGCCGCCCCTCCCCGACGGCCCCGCGCCCCCGCCGCCCGCGACTGCCTGCTCTGGCGCTCCTGGAGCAGCAGCGCCACCTGGTCGGGCTCGAGGAGCCCCGGCAGCCCGAGGTAGTCCTGCTCCTCCTCCGAACCCACGGCGGCGTGCAGGCCGAACTGCTGCGCGTCGAAGACGACGTGGTCGAAGTGCGCGTCCGACTCCAGCGCCTCGAACGACGCCTCCTCCAGCCCGAGGGCCCGCTCGGTGCGGTTCGCGGCAGCGATGAGGCCCTCCTCCTCGGCCCAGAGCGAGGCCTCGCCCTCGTCGGAGGTCAGGCGGTCGAGGGCGTGGTCACGCTCCTCCTCCATCGTCGCTGCGTGGGTGAGGATCACGGGCACGGACGGGAGGAACACCGAGGCGGTCTCGCCCCGTCGCCGCGCGCGGACGAAGCGGCCGACCGCCTGAGCGAAGAAGAGCGGGGTCGAGGTCGAGGTCGCGTAGACCCCGACGCACAGCCTGGGCACGTCGACCCCCTCCGACACCATGCGGACCGCGACCATCCAGCGCGAGGTGCTCCCGGCATACGCCTCGATCCTGGCGCTCGCACCGGCGTCGTCGGACAGCACGACCGTCGGCTCCTCCCCCGTGATGGTCCGCAGGAGGCGGGCGTAGGCGCGGGCCGAGGTCTGGTTCGAGGCGATGACGAGCGCCCCGGCATCCGGGACGTGGCGCCGCACCTCGCTGAGCCGGGTGTCCGCGGCGGCGAGCACCGACGGCACCCACTCCCCCTTCGGGTCGAGCGCGGTGCGCCACGCCTGCGCCGTCTGGTCCTTGGTCATGGGCTCGCCGAGCCGGGCAGCGACCTCGTCCCCCGCGCTGGTGCGCCAGCGCATCGCCCCGCCGTAGGCGAGGAAGAGCACCGGCCGCACGACACCGTCACGCAGCGCCGCGGCATATCCGTAGCTGTAGTCGGAGGCCGAGCGCAGGATGCCGCCCTCCGCCATGTCGTAGCGGACGAACGGAATCGGAGTCGTGTCGGAGCGGAACGGCGTGCCCGTCAGCGACAGCCGCCTCGCGGCACCCTCGAAGGCCTCCCGGATGCCGTCGCCCCACGACCGCGCGTCACCGCCGTGGTGGATCTCGTCGAGGATGACGAGGGTCGGGGTCCGCTCGGTGCGTCGTCGGTGGAGGTCCGGTCGGGACGCCACCTGGGCGTAGGTGAGGGCGACGCCGTCGTAGTCGTCCGACTGCACGCCGGCGGCGTTGGAGAACGCCGGGTTGAGCTGGATGCCGACCCGCCCCGCCGCATCCGCCCACTGGGTCTTGAGGTGCTCGGTCGGGGCGACCACGGTGACGGCACGCACGAGGCCCCGGTCGAGCAGCTCGGTGGCGACCCGGAGGGCATAGGTCGTCTTGCCGGCTCCCGGCGTCGCCACCGCGAGGAAGTCGCGTTCACCGCTGTCGAGGTATGCCGTGAGCGCCTCCTCCTGCCACGCGCGCAGCTTGGCGGCGGTTCCCCACGCAGCCCGCTCGGGGAAGGCGGGTGGGAGGTGGCCGGCAGCTGAGGTACTCATGGGGAGCCGTCACCCTAGCCGCTCGGGGGGACGACACACGCGGGGCCCCCGCAACATTCGTGCGGGGGCCCGGCTGTGCTATGCGGTGCGTGATCTGCCTGCGCTGCAGGCGAACTCAGATGTTCCGGTACGCGAGGAAGGCAGCCTGCATGCGGCTGGCCTGTCCCGCCGTGAACTGGTACATGCACGAGTCGTACGTGTAGTCCATGAAGTTCGTGATCGGGTCGAGGCCGGGCGCCGAGCACGTGTCCCGGCCGGTCGGGCACTGGTAGGCCGCGGAGGCCTCCGCCGGGGTGTCGTCGATGTAGTCGCCGGAGCCCGTGCACCCGCCCTGGAACGTGTGGTAGAGGTTCAGCCAGTGGCCGACCTCGTGCGTCGCGGTGTCACCGAGGTTGTAGTTGGTCGCCGAACCCCCGGGGAGGGACTGGTCGAGGAGCACGACCCCGTCGTAGCTGTCGTAGGCGCTCTTGGGGAAGGTCGCCCACCCGAGGAGGTTGTTGGCGAGGTCGGCCGTGTAGAGGTTGAGGTCGCCCATGGTCCCCTTCCGGAGGGCCTTCTTCATGTCCTTCTCGTTCCGGGACCCGCTGCGGAGGTTGGTGTACCACCGGGAGTTCACCGTGGTGTCGGTCGAGGCCAGGGTGAAGGAGAAGCCGGAGGTCGAGTAGGCGTTGTTGAGGACCTTGATCTGGTTGGAGATCTGGGTGGTCGTGACCTTGCCGTTGACGCCGTCGGTGATGACGTGCATGTAGACGTCGATGGTCGCCGGCGAGAACGCGGCTGCCGAGGTGGTGGCGTCGACCGCCTGGCCCTTGGCATTGCGCGTGAGGCCCTTGGCGGCGAGCGCGGACCGGAGGGCGGTCTCGTTGGCCCGGGTCTGCTCGAGGGTCAGCTCGTTGGGGTCCTTGGCGGTGCCGGTGCCGCGGCCCGCGACGTCACGCGACACGCAGTCGGCCGCGACCGACGAGTCGGTGGCCACGGGTCTGGCCGAGGCCGAGGTGGCTGGCACCGCGGCACCGACGACGCCGAGGGCGAGGGCAGCGAGGAGGGTCAGGGATCGTGAGGGCATGGCGGCCTCCGAGGGGGTGGAGCGCACCCACGTGGTGCGGCTGACGGAACTGTAGGTCAGCCGCGCACCCGATCAACTCTGGCGGAGGCAAAGACTGAGTAAGGAGTCGTGCATGCTGCCAGGCGGCCTCCGGGGACCGGAGGTCGCCTGGCGCCTGGCTCAGCCCGCGTCCAGGAGGATGCCGTCGATCTGGCCCATGGCGAGGGTCATGCCCTCCTCCATGCCCATCTCGACCATCTGCTCCATGACCTCCGCCGAGGGGAAGGCCGAGCGCACCTCCATCTCGGTACCGTCCCCGGTCGGGGTGAGGCTGACGACGGCCCGGGTCACGGGGCCGTCGACGACCTTGCTCCCGTCGGGTTCCGCGAACCCGTCGTCGAACTCGAGGCGGTGGGGCGCCTCGACCGCGACGACCTCCCACCATCCGTGGTGCCGGTCTCCCTCGGGACCCGTCATGTAGTACGCGACCCGGCCACCCGGCGTGAGGTCGTGCTCGGTCACGGTGGCGGGGTAGGTGGGCGGACCCCACCAGCGCTCGAGCTGGCGCGGGTCGGACCAGACCTGCCAGACCCGCTCCAGCGGGGCGTCGAACCTCGCGGTGATGGTGAAGCTCAGCGCCTCGGTGTCCTTCTCGACGGTGATCGTGCTCATCGCTGCTCTCCTGTGTCGGGGTCGGTGAGGAGGTCGCCGATCCGGTCCATCCGTCCGCGCCACAGCTCCTCGAGCCCGTCGAGGGCGGCCCGCGCGCGGCGCAGCGCAACGACGTCACCGCTGACGAGCTGCTCGCGGCCGTGGCGCCGACGCGTGACGAGGCCGGCCCGCTCGAGGACGCCGACGTGCTTCTGCACGGCGGCGACACTCATCGGGTAGCGCCGCGCCAGGGCCGACACCGACTGCTCGCGCACGAGCACCGTGGCGACGATGTCACGCCGTGTCGCGTCACCGAGCGCCCGGAAGAGGAGGTCGGTGTCGGACGGCTGGACCAGATTTGCAACCATATGGTTGTAGGTTAGGTCGCCGAGCGGGTCACGTCAACCCCTCCGCCGCACGCCGCCACGGAGCTCAGGCGCGGGTGTCCGCGAGACTGACGCACCGGCATCCAACACGATCGCTGTGAGCCCAGGGCACTGGGGAGCCCGGCATCCACGCAGCCGGAGCGAGCCCCCGCACCCGAGGGCCCCGGCATCAGGCGGTCACTCGCCACCGTCCTCCGGCGGACGAAGCCCGTCGTAGATCTCCTTGCACGTGGGGCAGACCGGGAAGCGGTCGGGGTCGCGACCCGGCACCCAGACCTTGCCGCACAACGCCGTGACGGGCTCCCCGGACAGGGCGCTCTCGAGGATCTTCTCCTTGCGGACGTAGTGCGCGAAGCGCTCGTGGTCCCCCGGCTCGGCCACCTGCGGCAGCGCCTCGGTGCGCTCCAGGACGGCCGTCTGCGTCTGCGGCTGCCTGGCCGGGGCGTTCGGGTCGTCCAGCGGAGGCGTCGTCTCGCTCATCCCGCGATTCTATGCCGCACCCCAAACCCACCCCGGTCTCCCCGACCTTGTAGGTCTGGGCGGCGTGTCGGCAGCCGCCCGACAGACAAGGTCGGGGAGGCGGGGAGGTCGGGGAAGGCGGCGAGAGGTCAGTTGAGGGTCGGGTCGGGTGGGAACCAGGCCACCCAGCGCAGGGGCTCGGGCTGGCGACGCAGGACGCGCCGCCACAGCTCGTCCGGCTCGTCGGTGAAGGCGTCGCCACCCTCGGTGTCGACGACGTACCACGACCCCGTGCTGATCTCGTCCTCGAGCTGGTCGGCCGACCACCCGGCGTACCCGGCGAAGATCCGCAGCCCGGCGAGCTCGGGCACGACGAGCACCGGCGGGGTGTCGAGGTCGACGAGCGCCACCGACCCGAAGAGCCGCCGCACCCCCGTGGGCTCGGGCGAGTCGCCGGGCACGGCGACGAGCCCCAGCGCGGAGTCGAGCTGCACCGGCCCGCCCTGGAAGACCTTCGCGGGGTGGCTCGCGTGCTCCTCCCACCCGGGGAGGACCGCGTCGACGTCCGCATCGATGGGTCGGTTGAGCACCAGGCCCTGCGCGCCGTCCTCGTCGTGGTGCAGCACGAGGACGACCGAGCGTCGGAAGACCCCCTCCTCGATCTGCGGCGTGGCGACGAGGAGCTTCCCGGTGAGGTGGGTTCCGCTCACCCGTCCATTCTGCCCCGGCTGCCGCCGGTGCGCGCGGACCCGTCGCGACGTCCCTCGCGCGAGCGTCCGCCGGACCCGTGACGCGGCCCACCGGGACGGCCACCGGGCCTACCGCCCGCCCGCTGGTTCCGCCGGGCCCGCGGCGAGCCCTCGATGATGGGTCGCCAGACCGAGTCGGGCACCGGCACACCGCTCGGCGTGCGTCCACCGAGGGCCTGGAGGGTCGCGTCGCCCGGTGAGACCTTGGAGGTCTTTGCCTGTGCACCCGCGCCCTCGACGATGCGCGTCACCATCTTGCGCTGGTGCGGCAGCGCGAGCATGACGACCGCACCCTCCTCGCCTGCGCGGGCCGTGCGGCCGGCCCGGTGGAGGTAGTCCTTGTGGTCTGTCGGCGGGTCGACCTGCACGACCATGCCGATGTCGTCGACGTGGATGCCGCGCGCGGCGACGTCGGTGGCGACCAGGACGTTCATCGTCCCGTCGCGGAAGGAGCCGAGCACGCGGTTGCGCACAGCCTGCGACAGGCCGCCGTGCAGGGATGCCGCCAGCACACCGCGGTCGCGCAGCTCACCGGCGATGCGGTCGGCACCGAGCTGGGTGCGGGCGAAGACGATGACGCGTCCCCCACGACCGGCGAGCTCGGCGGTGAGCGCCTTCTTGTCCTGCGGGTCGATGAGGAGCACGTGGTGGCTCATCGTCGTGACGGCCGCCTGGGCCTCGTCGGTCGAGTGGGCGACCGGGTCGACGAGGTAGCGGTCGACGAGGGTGTCGACGCCCTTGTCGAGGGTCGCCGAGAACAGCAGCCGCTGCCCGCCGGCCGGCACCTCGTCGAGGATCGCGGTGACCTCGGGCAGGAAGCCCATGTCGGCCATGTGGTCGGCCTCGTCGAGCACGGCGATCTGCACGCCACCGAGCTCGACCGCGCCGCGCTCCATGAGGTCGGCGAGGCGACCCGGCGTCGCGACGAGGATGTCGATGCCCTTGTTCAGGGCCTTGATCTGCGGCTCGTACGACAGGCCACCGGCGACGAGCTTGTGGCGCAGGCCGGTGACGTGCACGAACGGCTCGAGGGCGTCGCTGACCTGCATGGCGAGCTCGCGGGTCGGCACGAGGATGAGCGCGCGAGGGCGCCGGCTCTCGGGCCTCGTGCCGTCGTCCAGGCGCGCGATCGTCGCCAGCCCGAACGCGAGGGTCTTGCCGGAGCCGGTGCGCCCGCGGCCGAGCACGTCGCGCCCGGCGAGGGCATCCGGGATCGTCGCCGCCTGGATCGGGAACGGGTCGACGATGCCGTCGCGGGCGAGCCGCTCGACGAGGCGAGCGGGGACACCGAGGACGGCGAAGCCGTTGTCGGCGGTCACCTCACGCGGACCGCCGGCGGTCGAGGTGTATGCCGTCCACGTGTCAGCCTCGGCGCGCTCGGCCTCGGCCTCCTCGAACGACATCGGACGGTCGGCGTCGTCGGGGCGGCCGGCGCGGTCGTCGCGGGGGAAGGCGGGACGGTCCGTGCCGCGGTCGTTCCGGCCCCGGTGGCCGCCCCGGTCGTCCCGACGGTCGCTGCCACCGGGGTACCCGCCCCGGTCGTCGCGACGGTCGCTGCCAGCCCGGTACCCGCCCCGGTCCTCACGACGGTCGGCGCCACCGCGGTACCCGCCCCTGTCGTCGCGACGGTCGCCGCGGTACCCACCGCGGTCGTCCCGTGCGTCACTGCCACCGCGGTACCCGCCGCGGTCGTCACGGCGCTCCGCGCCACGGAAGGGCCCGCGGTCCGCGTGCCTTCCCTCGTGGCGGTCGCGGCGTACCGGGTCGGCCACGCGCGGCTCGCGGTCGCGCACCGGACGCTCGCCGCGCTCGCGGCGCGGCCGCTCGTCGTGGGGGCGGTGCACGTGGCGCTCCTCGCGCGAGTCGGAGACCCAGCGCTTCGGACGCTCACCGCGGGAGTCGTCGCGCGACGGGCGGCTCGGGCCGCCCTGGCGGCGCGGGTCCTCCCGGTCCCAGCGCGGCGAGCGCTCGGACCGCGGGCGCTTGGAGTAGCCCTCGCCCGAGTCCGAGCGCACCGCGCGCTTGGGTGCGCTCCTCGGGCCGTCGGGCTGCCCGCGGTGGGGCTTCTTGGGACCCTTGCGGGCCTCGCTCTTCTGGGCAGCGGTCCAGCGGGCCTTCTTCGGCCCGGATGCCTTCTTGGGCATGGGGGTGTTCACCTGTGCTTCGTCATCGAACGGCTGGAGACAGACACGTCTTCGGCCGGTGGCGAAGGGGCGAGCAAGACGAGCCTCGGACTCGGAGGTCCGTGCGGCCGGTTCGACGGGGGTGTCACCGGCGCACCGGGTGGGATGGTCGGGGGTCACGCTCTGTGACCGCGGTGGACGCAGCCATGCGTCCGTCACCTCGGTGGAACGGACCACTCTACCAGCGGCACGGCATCCGCCCGACCACCCGAGGCCGGGGCCGGGCCCACCACACCCGTATGCCGGGGGCCGACCTCAGCTCGTACCCGCGGCCGCCCTCACTCCAGCGCGCGCCGCGGCACGCCCCTCGACGACCCGACCCACGAGCCGCCAGGCCGCCACCCCGAGGGCCACCCCGGTGAGGTCGGCGAGCACGTCTGCGGGGTCCCCCGACCGGGCCGGGAGGAACAGCGCCTGGACCGTCTCGCTGACCACGGCGTGCGCGGCGAAGACACCCACCACGACCCCGGGACGCACCCCGGCGAGCAGGGCGACGAGGACCGGCACGAGGAAGACGACGACGTGCACCACCTTGTCCGAACCGGGGAACGGCTGCTGGCCCACGCCGCTCGGGACGTACAGCACGACGAGCTGCACGACGACTGCCGCGACGAGCAGCACCCACAGCACCGCGCGCCCGAGGCGTCGCTCCCGAGGGGTTCCCCCGACCCCGTCGACCGTCGTCCCCTTGCTCACCCCTCGGACCGTGTCCCGACCGCGGCCCGGACCGCCTCGGCGACGACGGTGCTGACGTCGGGGTGGAACACGCTCGGGATGATGTAGGTCGCGTTGCGCTCGTCCTCGTGGACGACGTCCGCGAGGGCGTCGGCGGCCGCGAGCAGCACGTCGGTCGTCACGTGCGAGACGCCCGAGTCGATGAGCCCTCGGAAGACCCCGGGGAAGACGAGCACGTTGTTGATCTGGTTGGCGAAGTCGGAGCGACCCGTCGCCACCACCGCCGCATGACGAGCGGCGACGTCCGGGTCGATCTCGGGCACGGGGTTGGCCATCGCGAAGACCACGCTGTCCGGGGCCATCGAGGCGACGTCCTCCTCCGTGAGGATGTGCGGCGCCGAGACACCGAGGAACACGTCGGCCCCTCGCATCGCGTCGGAGAGCGTGCCCGTGACGCCGTCGGGGTTGGTGTGCTCGGCGATCCACGCGTGGTTGGGGTGGTCCCCGGACAGGACGTCCGCCCGCTGGCGGTGGACCACCCCGTCGACGTCCGCGACCACGACGTGCTGCGCCCCGGCGTGGAGGAAGAGCTTGAGGATCGCGGTGCCCGCGGCCCCCGCACCGCTCATGACGAGGCGGACGTCCTCGAGCCGCTTGCCGACGACCCGGAGGGCGTTGCGCAGCGCCGCGAGGGCGACGATCGCCGTGCCGTGCTGGTCGTCGTGGAAGACCGGGATGTCGAGCTCCTCGCGCAGCCGCGCCTCGATCTCGAAGCACCGCGGGGCCGAGATGTCCTCGAGGTTGATCCCAGCGAAGGCCGGGGAGATCGCCTTCACGGTGCGGATGATCTCCTCGGTGTCCGTCGTGTCGAGGCAGATGGGGAAGGCGTCGATGTCGGCGAACCGCTTGAAGAGGGCCGCCTTGCCCTCCATGACGGGAAGGGCGGCCAGCGGCCCGATGTCCCCGAGGCCGAGCACCGCCGTCCCGTCGGTGACGACGGCCACCGTGTTCCTCTTGATCGTCAGTCGGCGCGCGTCCTCGGGGTTGTCGGCGATCGCCTGGCAGACCCGGGCCACGCCGGGGGTGTAGATCATCGAGAGGTCGTCGCGGCTGCGGATCGGCACCTTGGACTCCACCGACAGCTTGCCCCCGAGGTGCATGAGGAACGTGCGGTCGGACACCCGGCCGATCTCGACGCCCTCGACCTCGCGCATCCGGTCGACGATCGCCTCGGCGTGCTCGGGGTCGTGCGTGAGCATCGTGAGGTCGATGCGGATCTTGGTGGCGCCGGACGCCGTGACGTCGAGGCCCGTGACCACTCCACCCGCCGCCTCGATGACGCCGGTCATCTCGCTCACGGCCGTGGCCCGCGCGGGCAGGATGAGGCGCACGGTGACGGAGTTGGCGATCGAGGGTGCGGACGGCATACGCACGATTGAACCCGCTACCGACAGGTAGACCGAAACGGCCGTCACGGCAGCCCGCGGCACGCCTACAGTGACGCGCATGCCAGACCATGTGGAAGTGACCGGGACCGGGACGGCCGGAGCCGTCCCCGACGTCGTCGTGCTCGACGCGCGCGTCCAGTGCGAGGCGCCCGACGTCGCCACCGCCCTCGCAGCGGCGACCCAGCGCATCAGCGCCGCGCTGCAGGCTGCGGGCGACCATGGCGTCGAGGGCCGTGACCGCCGGACCACCGGCATGGGTGTGCAGACCCGCTGGGACCGCGAGGGGCGCGGCGTCGTGGGGTACACGGCCCACCAGAGCGTGCGCCTCCTCGTGCGCGAGCAGGAGCGCGTCGGCGACCTGATCCAGGCGCTCGCCGGAGCGGCGGGGGACGCCTTCGGCCTGGACGGCGTGACGCTGGAGGTGGCCGACCCCGCACCGCTCCTCGAGCAGGCCCGCACCGCCGCGTTCGCCGACGCCCGCGCCAAGGCGGAGCAGTATGCCGGGCTCGCCGTCCGAGCCCTCGGTCCGGTGCTGCGCGTCACGGAGAGCGTCGACGGGGGCGGCCCCGCCCCCCGGGCGTTCGCCAAGGCGGCCATGGACTCCGGAGGCGCCATGCCGGTGGAGGCCGGCGAGTCCACGGTCTCCGTCGCCGTCACGGTGCGCTTCGGGCTGGGCGACCGATGAGCTGGGTCGACGCGCTGGGCTGGTTCGGGTCAGCCCTCCTCGTCTTCTCGCTCCTCCAGGCCCGCATCCTGCGCTTGCGCGTCCTCAACACGATCGCCTGCGCCATCCTCGTCGTCTTCAACGGGCTCATCGGCGTGTGGCCGATGGTCGCGATGAACATCGTGCTCGCGGCGATCAACCTCTTCTTCATCGCGCGGATGCTGCGCCAGCGCGGGGACGAGAGGGCGTATGCCGTGCTCCCCGTCCGCGAGGACGACACCTACCTCACGCACTTCCTCGAGGTCCACCGCTCCGACATCGACCGCTTCTTCCCGCAGTACACCGTCGGGGAGCACGCCGGTCGCTCCGCCTACCTCGTCGAGCACGGCGACGAGACCGTCGGGGTCATTGTGGTGCGGGACACGGGAGAGGGCACCGCCCAGGTCGAGCTCGACTACGTGACACCGCGGTACCGCGACTTCACCCCGGGCGAGTTCGTGTTCCGCAAGTCCGGGGTCTTCCGGGACCAGGGCTTCACCCGGATCCTCACCCCTCCCGGGATGGTGGCCCCTTACTACGCGCGCCTCGGGTTCACCCCGCACGACGACCGCTACGTGCTCACCCTTCCCTGACCGTGTGACCAATTTCGCGGCCCCGGAGGGGCCCGCGACGAGCCACCGGGGGGGTGCAACGCGCGCGGGAGTATTACGATGTCAAGGTACTACGACGCGTAGTACCTTGCCCTGAGGAGACCGCCATGGCACCGTTCGTCCACGACTTCGAGACCGGCAGCATGGACCAGAAGGACCTGCTCGGCGGGAAGGGTGCCAACCTGGCGGAGATGACCCGGCTCGGCATCCCCGTACCCCCGGGCTTCACGATCACGACGGACGCGTGCCGTGCCTATCTCGCCTCCGGCGCGGTGCCCGTCGAGCTCTTCGACGAGGTCGACGAGCACCTCGCGAACCTCGAGTCGCGGATGGGCCGGCGGCTGGGCGACCCCGAGGACCCGCTCCTCGTCTCGGTGCGCTCCGGCGCGAAGTTCTCGATGCCCGGGATGATGGAGACGGTCCTCAACATCGGGCTCGGCGACGCCTCGGTCGAGGGGCTCGCCCGGCAGACCGGCAACCCGCGGTTCGCCTGGGACTCCTACCGGCGACTCGTGCAGATGTACGGCAAGACGGTGCTCGACCTCGCGGGGGACCGCTTCGAGGACGCCCTCGACGCGGCGAAGGACGCCAAAGGCGTCACAGCGGACGTCGACCTCGACGCCGACGACCTCCGGGCCCTGGTCTCGACCTACAAGATGATCGTCGAGGAGGATGCCGGGGCGCCGTTCCCGCAGGACCCGCGCGAGCAGCTCCGCGGTGCCGTCGTGGCCGTCTTCGGCTCGTGGAACTCGCCCCGGGCAACCCTCTACCGCCGCCGCGAGCGGATCCCCACCGACCTCGGCACCGCCGTCAACATCCAGGCGATGGCCTTCGGCAACCGGGGCTCCGACTCCGGGTCCGGGGTGGCCTTCACCCGCGACCCCTCGACGGGCGCCAAGGGCGTCTACGGCGACTACCTCCAGAACGCGCAGGGCGAGGACGTCGTGGCCGGCATCCGCAACACCCTGCACCTTGCCGACCTCGAGGGCATCGACAAGACGAGCTACGACGAGCTCGTCGACATCATGGAGCGCCTCGAGGCCCACTACCGCGACATGTGCGACATCGAGTTCACCATCGAGGACGGCAAGCTCTGGATGCTCCAGACCCGCGTCGGGAAGCGCACGGCCGAGGCGGCCTTCCGGATCGCGGTCGACCTCGTCGACGAGGGTGCCATCACCGAGGACGAGGCCCTGATGCGCGTCAAGGGCGACCAGCTGGCACAGCTCATGTTCCCGCACTTCGACCCCGACGGCGCCCGGTCCCTCCTGGCCAAGGGGATGAGCGCCTCGCCGGGCGCCGCGGTGGGTGCGGCCGTGTTCGACTCCGAGACCGCCGTCGAGCTCGCCGAGAAGGGGACTGCCGTCATCCTCGTGCGGCGGGAGACCAACCCCGACGACCTCCACGGCATGGTGGCGGCGACCGGCATCCTCACGAGCCGGGGTGGCAAGACCTCGCACGCGGCCGTCGTCGCGCGGGGCATGGGACGCACGTGCGTGTGTGGCGCCGAGACCCTCGAGGTGGACACCAAGGCGAAGCAGTTCACGACCCACGACGGGACGGTCGTGCGCGAGGGCGACACGATCTCGATCGACGGCACCACGGGTGAGGTCTTCGCCGGCGAGGTCGCGGTCCACCCCTCCCCCGTCGTCCGCTACTTCGAGGGCACGATGTCGGTCGACGACGGCGGACCCCTCGTGGCCGCGGTCGACCGGCTCATGGGCGTGGCGGACAAGCACCGCCGCATGGGTGTGCGGGCCAACGCGGACAACGCCGAGGACGCCGCGCGTGCGCGCCGGTTCGGGGCGGAGGGCATCGGCCTGTGCCGCACCGAGCACATGTTCCTCGGTGAGCGTCGCGAGCTCGTCGAGCACCTCATCCTGGCCGAGACCGACGAGGACCGGAAGAAGGTCTTCGACCAGCTGCTGCCGCTCCAGCGCGCGGACTTCGTCGAGCTCTTCGAGGCGATGGACGGGATGCCGGTCACCGTGCGGCTCCTCGACCCCCCGCTCCACGAGTTCCTCCCGGACTTCACCGAGCTGTCGGTCAAGGTCGCCGTCGCCGAGGCCACCGGGCGGGAGCACGACACCGACTCGCTCCTGCTGCTGGCGGTGCGCCGGCTCCACGAGGAGAACCCCATGCTCGGCCTGCGCGGCGTGCGGCTGGGCATCGCGATCCCCGGTCTGTTCGAGATGCAGTCCCGAGCCATCCTCGAGGCGGCCGCCATCGTCACCGAGCGTGGCGGGCACGCGCAGCCCGAGATCATGGTTCCGCTCGTCGGGGCCGTCGAGGAGCTGCGCAACATCCGCCAGGAGATCGACGAGGCCGCCCACGAGGTGCGCACCGAGTACTCCGTGCACCTCGAGCACCACGTCGGCACCATGATCGAGCTCCCCCGGGCCGCCCTCACGGCCGGGGAGATCGCCGAGGCCGCCGACTTCTTCTCGTTCGGCACCAACGACCTCACGCAGACGACCTGGGGCTTCTCGCGCGACGACGTCGAGTCGAGCTTCTTCTCGCGCTACATGGAGGTCGGCATCCTCGGCGACTCGCCCTTCGAGACCATCGACCGGGCCGGGGTCGGTCGCCTCGTGCGCATCGGCACCGACGAGGGCCGTCGGACCAAGCCCGGCCTCAAGGTCGGGGTCTGCGGGGAGCACGGCGGGGACCCCGAGTCGGTGCACTTCTTCGAGGAGCGCCGCCTCGACTACGTCTCGTGTTCCCCGTTCCGGGTGCCGGTGGCCCGGCTCGAGGCGGGGCGCGCCGTCATGCTTCGCGACGGCTGAGGCCACGGGTCCTCCGGGGACCGCTGCCGGCGGTCGAGGGTCACCTTGACGCGGTGGCCGGTGACGACCGCCGCGAGCCACGCGAGGCCGACGAGCCAGCCCGCCATGACGTCGGTGAGCCAGTGGTGGCCGAGGCACACGCGCGACAGCCCCATGCCAAGGACGAAGGCGACCACCGCCGAGGCGACGGGGACCTTGCCGAGCACCGTGACGAGCACCGAGCCCGCCGTCGCGATCGCCATGAGCACGACCGGGAGCCATGACCTGCGGCGGACGGCGAGCGTCACGGCGATGAGCACGGCGATGACCGGCATGCCCACCGTGCCCCCGAGGTCCGTGAAGGCCGTGACGAGCCGGCCGGACATGGGCGTGCGGGTGGCGACCGCGGCGTCGAGGACGGGCTGGTCGAACGCGGCGAGCCCGTCGTGCTCGACGACCGCCTCGTAGACCTCGCCCGCGAGGGCGTTGGCGGCGAGGACGACGCCCCCGCCGACGAGCACCGTGATGACGAGTGCGAGGTTGGCGAGGCTCCAGCGCCACACCCGGCCGAGGGCGGCCACGAGACGGGCGATGGCGTCCACGAGGAGCCGTCCGGTCGCGGTGCGCCACTCGGCGAGGTCCCGGTCGCCGATCCGCTCCTCGTCGGGCACCGGGTCCCCTGTGTCGACCGGCAGGCCACGGGGGTCCCAGCCGCCGGGCAGCCCGTCATCCGACGGGTCCGGTGCGGTGGACGGCATACGGAACTCCAGCACAGCGTCCCGGACGCACGGCGGCCCGGCCCCGCGGGAGCGGGACCGGGCCGGTGACAGGTGGGGTGGCCGTGGTGGAGGTGGCGGGAATCGAACCCGCGTCCACTGACGGGAAACCAGGGCTTCTCCGGGTGCAGTGCGCTGTGGAGTTTCTCGGCCCCAGCGCTCGCACGCACACGTCCGCTGACAGGCCCAGTCGAGAAGGAGTCCCGCGCCGTCCCCCGACATGACGACGCAGCAAGATCCCTAGCTGACGCTGGTTACTGAGTCGGGATCGAACTCAGGCCAACGGACTTCGGGCTCGCTCAGGCGGCGAGGGCGAAGTCGGTGCGCTTGGAATTGGCACCTATTGGTTTGCACGGATCGTTTGACGAGATGACCGTGCGTCCTCGACCCGCTTCCCCATGGTCTGCCGACCAATGTCGAAACCGATCACCCCCGTGAGGGGCTCACTCCCACGCTGTTCACTTTGTGACTGGCTGCTGCGTGACGCAGCGCCCAGCAGCAGCCAGTATGCCGTTCAACGTCGTGGGGCCCAAACGGATTCCCTCGGTTCGGGTCTCGACGACCGGGCTCGCGCCAGGCCAGGTCGACGCCATGTCAGCGGGTGGGGGACGGTTTCGGTGGTTTCGGTGTCTTCGGGCCCCCGGATGGGGTCGGATGGGTCTTGGTCGGGGTGGGCGACGGTGACGGCTCGGGGCTCGTCGTCACGGGGGTGCTCGTGGGGACGGGTGAGGACGGCCCCACGCCGCTCCCCGGCGGGAGCCCGCTCGGCGTGCCCGCAGGTGTCGTGCCCGCGGGCGTCGTGCCGTCCGGGGTGGTGGAGACGGGTCCCTGCCCAGGAGGCAGCGACGGGACACCGGTCGCCACCGGCTCGTCGCCCGTCGGAGTGGGCCTACCCGAACCGAACCGCGCGGAGGGTTCGCTCGGCGACGTGACGATCGACCCGTCGGGGCTGACGACCCCGACCGACGCCGGGCCACCGGCCACCACGGTGAGCACCGCCACGCCGGTCAGGCCCGCACCGAGGACGGCGACGGCCTGGAGGACGTTGTGCGTCCCCTGCGGCGGCTTGGGGGCACGGTGACGTGGCGCGGCCCGGGGCATGGGGGCACTCTAGCCCCACCGGCAACAGGCTCAGGCACGAACGTGGACATTGCCGGGGTCGTGCGGGGCGCGGGCGGACAGCCGCACGGCGTGCCGCTGCCCCGCCACGTCCACCCCGTACCCCGGCAGCGTGAGCACGTCTCGGGGCACCGGACCTCCGTCGGCCTCCCACACCCAGGCCAGCCCCACCGCGGCCCCGAGGGTGGCGCTCTGCGCGGCACTCGTCACCTGGCCGACGGCCCGACCCTCGCGCACGAGCAGCTCGCCGCCCCACATGACGACCTCCGGGTCCTCGGCGACGAACGACGCCAGGCGGCGACCCGGGCCGGCGGCTCTCACGCGCTCCACCGCCTCACGGCCGACGAACGGGCGGTCACCCGCAAGGTCGCACGTGAAGGTCAGGCCCGCCTCCACGGGGTTGCGGTCGGGGCAGAGCTCCGGCCCGAACGCGCGGTACCCCTTGTCCAGCCTCAGCGCGTTGATGGCGTAGTACCCCGCGAGCCTCAGCCCCAGGTCGTCCCCACTGGCGACAAGGCGGTCCCAGACGCCGGTGGCCAGCTCGGTCGGCACCAGGAGCTCCCAGCCGAGCTCGCCGACGTACGTCATCCGGGTCGCCCGGACGCGGGCCGGACCGAGGTCGAGCACGCGGCTCGTCGCGAACGGGAAGGAGTCGGTCCCGAGGTCCTCCGTCGTGTGGCGACCCAGCAGCTCGCGCGAGTGCGGCCCCATGACGCCCAGCACGGCATACGCGGTGGTGACGTCCTCGACGGCGACCCTCGCGCCTGGGGCGACGTGCCGCCGCAGCCAGTCGGCATCGCGGACGGGTGAGGCGGCACTGGTCATGACCAGCCACTCCTCCTCGTCGACGCGCGTCACGGTCACGTCGGCCTCGTAGCCCCCGCGGTGGTTGAGGAGACCGGTGTAGACCGCGGTCCCCGTGGGACGGTCGACGTCGGCGGTGCACACGAGGTGCAGGAGGGCCAGGGCGTCCGGGCCGCGCACGCGCAGCTTGCCGAAAGAGGTCTGGTCGAACAGCGCCACCGCCTCCCGGGTGGCGCGCTGCTCCTCGTCGACCCAGTCGTGCCAGCGCTGCCGCCCCCAGCCGTAGGTCGCTGCCCGGTGCGCCGGCGCTGTCCCCGGCGGAACGACGTAGTTCGGTCGCTCCCACCCCATCTTCGAGCCGAACCAGGCGCCGGCGGCAGCGAGCCGGTCGTGCACCGGTGAGCAGCGGAACGGCCGCGCGGAGTCGAGCTCGCGGTTGGGCCACGGCACGGCGTAGTGCAGCCCGAGCACCTCGGAGACCCGCTCGCGCAGCCACGGCGTGCTCGCGTTGAACGGCGCGAAGCGACGGAGGTCGACGAGCGCCAGGTCCTCCTGCGGCTCGCCGGAGACCACCCACTCGGCGAGGGCCCGCCCCGCCCCGCCGGCCGAGGCGATGCCGACCGAGTTGAAGCCCGCACCGACGAAGAACCCAGCGACGTCCGGCGACTCCCCCACGACGAACTGGTTGTCGGGGGTGAAGCTCTCGGGGCCGTTGTAGAAACGGCGGATGCCGGCGTGCTCCAGCACGGGCACCCGGTGCACCGCGCTCTCCATGAGCACCGAGAAGTGCTCCCAGTCCTCGTCGAGGAGCTGGAACTCGAAGGGGTACGGGATCGCCTCCGGCGCGACCCAGGGCTTGGCCTCAGGCTCGAACCCGCCGACGACCAGGCCACCGACCTCCTCCTTGAGGTAGGTCCAGCCGTCGGGGTCACGCAGGATCGGCAGGTCCCTGTGGACGCCCTCGACCTGGTCGGTGACGACGTAGAAGTGCTCCGCGGAGTGCAGCGGCACCCCGACCCCGGCGAGCGCCCCGACCGCTTTCGCCCACTGCCCGGCGCAGTTCACGACGACCTCGCACTCCACGTCACCGTGGTCGGTGCGCACCCCTCGCACCCGCCGCCCGCCGGGCGCTGCCGGGGCGGCGATGACGTCGAACCCGGTCACCCGCACGCGTTCCCGCACCTGCACCCCGAGCTGGCGGGCCCCCCTCGCCAGGGACTGGGTGACGTCGGTGGGGTTCACGGTGCCGTCGCCGGGGAGCCAGATGGCGCCGGCCAGGTCGTCCGTGCGCAGCAGGGGGTAGCGCTCGCCTGCCTGCTCGGCAGCCAGCAGCTCGCACTCGAGGTCGTAGGCGGCGGCGGTGGCAGCCGTCCGCCGCAGCGCGGTCATCCGGTCGGGGGTCCGGGCGACGATGAGCCCGCCGCACGCGCGGTAGCCCGTCGCGAGACCGGTCTCTGCCTCGAGCCGTTGGTAGAGCTCCGCCGAGTGCTGCACGAGGCGCGTGCCGCTCTCGCTCGCCCGCAGCAGGCCCACGAGGCCCGCGGCGTGCCACGTCGTCCCGCACGACAGGGTCCCCTGCTCGAGGAGGAGCACGTCGGTCCAGCCGAGGTGGGCGAGGTGGTATGCCGTCGACGCCCCGACGACGCCCCCGCCGACGACGACGACGCGGGCACGAGCGGGCAGGGCTGTTCCCGGGGTGGCTCCCTGCGGCTGGGTCGCGGCCGGTGGGGCGTCGGCGTCGGTCATCGACCGGACGCCCGGGCGAGGAGGTCGTCGAAGCGCGGGCTCCGAGCGAACCGCTCGGCGGGCTCGAGCTTCTCCAGCGACCACCCCCGGAAGTCGAAGCCGATCGGGCTCGTGGCCTCCTGGATGCTCCCCCACAGGGTCCAGCCGTAGCGCGCCATGAACCCCCAGAGCTCCGCCCGGGCGACGAGGGCCTCGTCCACCCTCCCGTAGTAGGCGCGGCAGAGCTCGGCGAGCGCCTCGGGGGCGAGGGCCGCCTCGGCTGCGGCGTTGCCCAGCTCGAACGAGGGCTCGTTCATGCCGGAGTACTCGTAGTCGACGATGCGGAGGTCTCCCCCGTCGTCGAGCACGTTCGCGGCGAGGAGGTCGTTGTGGCACGGCACGAGCGCCTCGGGCGCGACGTCGAACGCCCGCTCGACCGCGTCGGCGGACGGCTCGAGGGCGAGGTAGCCGGGCGGCATCCAGAACCCCCGCTCGCGAACGACGGCCAGGTAGCTCCGCCGCACGCTGAACATGTCGAACCTGCCGAGGAAGGCGGGCCCGGCGTGCAGCCGGTGGAGCGCCGCGGCGAGCCGGGGAAGGTTGGCCGCGACGTCGGCATCCCCCCAGGTGACGCCGGGCAGGAAGGCCACGACCATGATGCCGCGACCCTCGAGGTAGTCGACGACGGGCGCCCCCACACCAGCGGCTGCCGCGGCCAGGGTGTTGACGTGCTCGGCATGCCGGTCCACGCCGAGCAGGCCGGTGTCGGGGGAGGACACGCGCACGACGACGTCGAGCCCGCCGTCGGTGCGCACCCGGTAGTTGTGGTTGGTCAGCCCACCGGGCAGGGGCGTCACGTCACGCCCCTGCCCGGTGAGGACCGGTATGCCGTCGAGCAGCTCGTCGAGATCGGTCACGGACTCGTGCCGGTCAGGACAGCGGGTCGCCCGGCTTCCAGTCGTGCTGCTGCCCGCCGTGGGCGGTCTTGCCGTGGTGCTCGAGGGCGATCTCGTCCGCAGAGGTGACGTCGTCGGGGAGGTCGATCGTCATCTTCGGCCCCGTGAACCACTTCTTCGCCGAGAGGTGCCAGCCGATCCATAGAGCGAGCAGGGCGGTACCGACCACGATCGGCGTGTAGTTGACGTACTCCCAGCCGCCGAACTGCGATCCCCACGGGATGGCGAACGGCGAACCTGGCATCAGTGCGAAGAACGAGGTCACGAGGATCTCGAGGATCGCGACCGGCGCCATCCACTTGTACTTGCTGCCCAGCGTCCAGCCGCCCGGAACGAAGCTGTCGCCGGCGCGCCAGCGCAGGAAGATCGGAATGGCGAAGGCGACGTAGAGGCCGATGACGCCGATCGAGACGACCGCCGTGAACGCGACGGCCGAGGGGACGCCGTTGACGTCGACCTCGATGAGCGCCGGGGAGGTGAGCAGGAGGGCGATGACGACAGTGAGGATCACGCCGTTGACCGGCACCTTGTTCTTGCTCAGCCGCGACCACAGCTGGGCAGCCGGCACGGCGCCGTCACGGCTGAAGGCGTAGAGCATGCGGGTGGCGCTGGTCATGCACGCGATGGTGCAGAACAGCTGCCCGACGGTGGCGATGAGCAGCACCGCACCGGCCACCTTCGGCGAAAGCGCCTGCGCGAAGACGATGTTGATGTAGCCACCGCCCTTGCTGACCTCGTCGACGTTCTGCACGGCGAAGAGGAAGGCGAGCAGGATGATCCAGCCACCGATGGCCGAGTAGAAGATCGAGCGCCAGATGCCCTTCGCGGCGGAGTCGGCGGCCGAGTGGGTCTCCTCCGACAGGTGCGCCGAGGCGTCGTACCCGGTGATCGTGTACTGGGTCAGGATGAAGCCCAGGGGGATGACGAAGAGGAGGAAGACGGGCCCGCCCGTGCCGTCGCCGAACCCGGTGTTGTTGACCCAGGTGGTGAACACGCTCGACACGCTCTGGTGGCTCTCGGGCGCGAAGGCCAGGATGAGCACGATGACGACGGCGCCGACCACGTGCCACCAGACCGACACGTTGTTGACCAGCGCCAGCAGCTGGCTGCTGAAGATGTTCACGGCGCCGGCGACGAGCAGCACCCCGAGGAAGATCCAGAAGACGCGCTGAAGCGAGTAGCCCGAGGCCCACGACTCGCTGAACGAGGACAGCGTGTAGTCGAGGAACGTGGCGCATCCGTACGACACCGAAGCCACGATGGCGAGCAGGCCGATGAGGTTGAGCCAGCCGGTGTAGTAGCCGGCCTTGACCCCGCCCAGCTTGGACGCCCACCAGTAGATGCCGCCCGACGTCGGGTAGGCCGAGACCAGCTCGGACATGCAGAAGCCGATGACCAGGATGAACATCGAGATGATCGGCCAGCCCCAGGCGATGCCGGCCGGGCCGCCGTTGTTCCAGCCGACGTAGAACGTCGTGAAGCAGCCGGCGAGGATCGAGATGATCGAGAACGAGATGGCGAAGTTGGAGAAGCCGGACCACGTCCGGTTGAGCTCCTGCTTGTAGCCGAGCTCCGCGAGCTTTCGCTCGTCGTCGTTGAGTTCAGGGTCGAGCTGCACTGCCACGGTGGCTCCCACGGGGTCCGGCCGGCCGCTGTGACCGGCGTCATAGAGGTGCGACGAGGCGATGCTAGGGGCAACGAGCCGGAATTGGTATGGGTTTGGGCCTTTTAGCCCGTTCGGGCGCGCCGCCCGGTGACCTTCGGATTCCGTTGCGGGGGCGCCGGCAGGGCCGCGAGTCCCCGCCGTCCTCCCGGTCCCACCTGCGGATCCTCGGACCGGCCGAACTCGCAGGCCATGCAGCGTGCGGCGGCGGTCGGCGCCCACGGTCCGTGCTGAGGACGACCGGGGCGCGACGCCGCCGCCCTCACTAGGCTGCTCGGAACCGGCCGACGCCGGATGCCGTGCCCACCCGACCGGGAGGTCCACCGTGTTCGCCAAGATCCTCGTCGCCAACCGTGGGGAGATCGCGGTCCGCGCCTTCCGCGCCGCCACCGAGCTGGGCGCGAAGACCGTCGCCGTGTTCCCCCACGAGGACCGCACGTCGGAGCACCGCCTCAAGGCGGACGAGTCCTACCAGATCGGTGACGAGGGCCACCCGGTGCGGGCCTACCTCGACCACGTGAACATCGTCCGGGTGGCCGTCGAGTGTGGTGCCGACGCGATCTACCCCGGCTACGGCTTCCTCTCGGAGAATCCCGACCTCGCCGAGGAGTGCGAGGCGAACGGCATCACCTTCATCGGCCCACCGGCATCCGCCCTGCACCTCGCCGGCAACAAGGCCAGGGCCATCGCGGCGGCCCGGGATGCCGGGCTCCCCACCCTCCGCAGCGCGGAGCCGACCGCGGACCTCGACGTCCTCGCCGGCGCGGCCGAGGACATCGGGTTCCCGGTGTTCGTCAAGGCCGTCTCCGGCGGGGGCGGTCGGGGCATGCGTCGCGTCGACGACCCCTCGACGCTGCGCGAGTCCCTCGAGGCGGCCCAGCGCGAGGCCGACGCGGCGTTCGGTGACCCGACGCTCTACCTCGAGCAGGCGGTGCGCAACCCCCGGCACATCGAGGTGCAGGTCCTCGCGGACTCCCGGGGCACCGTGCTGCACCTCTACGAACGCGACTGCTCGGTCCAGCGGCGCCACCAGAAGGTCGTCGAGATCGCACCGGCGCCGAACCTCGACCCGGCCCTCCGGGACCGGATGTGCGCGGATGCCGTGCGCTTCGCCGAGTCGATCGGCTACCGCAACGCCGGCACCGTCGAGTTCCTGCTCGGCGAGGACGGCCGCTACGTCTTCATCGAGATGAACCCCCGGATCCAGGTGGAGCACACCGTCACCGAGGAGGTCACCGACGTCGACCTCGTCGTGGCCCAGATGCGCATCGCCAGCGGGGAGACCTTCGACGACCTCAGCATGTCGCAGCAGGACATCTACATCCGCGGCGCGGCCCTCCAGTGCCGGATCACGACCGAGGACCCCGCGAACGGGTTCCGCCCGGATGCCGGGCAGATCACCGTCTACCGGTCGGCCGGGGGCGGGGGGGTGCGCCTCGACGGCGGGACCGTGTTCGTCGGCGCGCAGGTGAGCCCGCACTTCGACTCGATGCTCGTCAAGCTCACCTGTCGTGGCCGCACCTTCCCGATGGCGGTCCGCAGGGCCCGGCGCGCCCTGGCGGAGTTCCGCATCCGCGGCGTCTCGACGAACATCCCGTTCCTCGAGGCGGTGCTCGCCGACCCGGTCTTCCAGCAGGGCCGCGCGACGACGAGCTTCATCGACGAGCGACCCGAGCTGCTCGAGGCCCGCATGGGTGGCGACCGCGGGACCAAGCTCCTCACGTACCTCGCCGACGTCACGGTCAACCAGCCCCACGGCCCCGCGACGACCTTCCTCAAGCCACGGACGAAGCTGCCGGCCCTCGACCTCACGGCTCCCGTGCCGCCCGGCACCCGCGACCTCCTCCTGCGCGTCGGCCCCGCGGCATTCGCGACGCAGCTGCGCGAGCGCACCGACGTGCCCGTCACCGACACGACCTTCCGCGACGCCCACCAGAGCCTTCTCGCCACGAGGATGCGCACCCGGGACCTCATGCACGTCGCGGGGCACGTCGCGCGGCTCACGCCCGAGCTGCTCTCGATGGAGGCCTGGGGCGGTGCGACGTACGACGTGGCGCTCCGCTTCCTCTCCGAGGACCCGTGGGAGCGGCTCGCGCTGCTCCGCGAGGCGATGCCCAACATCCCCCTCCAGATGCTCCTGCGCGGGCGGAACACCGTCGGCTACACGCCGTACCCGACGAAGGTCACCGACGCCTTCGTCCACGAGGCGGCCCGCACCGGCCTCGACATCTTCCGGATCTTCGACTCCCTCAACGACGTCGACCAGATGCGCCCCGCGGTGGAGGCCGTCCTCGAGACGGGGACCGCGGTGGCCGAGGTCGCCCTGTGCTACACCGGCAACCTCCTCGACCCGCGCGAGTCGCTCTACACCCTCGACTACTACCTCCGGCTCGCCGAGGAGATCGTGGGCACCGGCGCCCACGTCCTGGCGATCAAGGACATGGCCGGCCTGCTCCGGGCACCGGCCGCCACCCGCCTGGTCACCGCGCTGCGCGAGAGCTTCGACCTCCCGGTGCACCTCCACACCCATGACACCGCCGGCGGGCAGATCGGCACCCTGCTGGCCGCCATCGACGCCGGGGTGGATGCCGTCGACGCGGCCTGCTCGTCGATGTCCGGCACGACGAGCCAGCCCAGCCTGTCGGCCCTCGTCGCGGCGACCGACGGCACCGAGCGACCCACCGGCCTCGACATCGACAAGGTCTTCTCCCTCGAGCCCTACTGGGAGGGCGTGCGAAAGGTCTACAAGCCCTTCGAGTCGGGGCTCGCCTCACCCACCGGTCGGGTGTACTTCCACGAGATCCCGGGAGGGCAGCTCTCGAACCTGCGACAGCAGGCCATCGCGCTGGGGCTCGGCGACCGCTTCGAGGACATCGAGGACATGTATGCCGCGGCGAACCGCATCCTCGGCAACCTCGTCAAGGTGACCCCGTCCTCGAAGGTCGTCGGCGACCTCGCCCTGGCCCTCGTCGGGGCCGGGGCCGACCCTGCCGACTTCGAGGAGAACCCCACGAAGTACGACATCCCGGACTCCGTCATCGGCTTCCTCGAGGGTGAGCTCGGCGACCCTCCTGGCGGGTGGCCCGAGCCGTTCCGCACCAAGGCGCTCCAGGGGCGCCACGCCAAGCCCCGCGTGACCGAGCTGACCCCGGAGCAGGAGGAGGCCCTGCGCACCGACCCGCGCCGGACCCTGAACCAGCTGCTCTTCCCCGGGCCCACGAAGGAGTTCGAGGACAGCCGGGAGCGCTTCGGCAACCTCTCGGTGCTCGGGACCATCGAGTTCCTCCACGGCCTCGAGCAGGGGACCGAGTACGAGGCCGAGATCGAGGCGGGCAAGCGTCTCCTCCTCGGCATCACCTCCATCGGCGACGCCGACCGGCAGGGCATGCGCGCGGTGATGTGCACGCTCAACGGCCAGTTCCGGCCGATCCAGGTGCGGGACCGCTCGGTCAAGGCCGACGTCAAGGCCGCGGAGAAGGCGGACACATCGAATGCCGGGCACGTGCCGGCGCCGTTCGCCGGCGTGGTCACGCCCACCGTCGCCGAGGGTGACCCCGTCGAGGCCGGAGCGGTCGTGGCCACGATCGAGGCGATGAAGATGGAGGCCAACATCACGAGCCCGGTCGGCGGAACCGTCGAGCGGGTCGCGATCAACGGGTCCGTGCAGGTCGAGGGCGGGGACCTCGTCCTCGTCGTGGCGCCGGGCTGACCCAGAACCGGGACCCCGGGGTGCCTCCGTCAGCAAAGCCCCGTCGGGGGCGGGGCTTTCGTACGGTGGGGGAACCGCATCCGGTCAAGAAGTGGCTCGGTGCTCCGATTCACGAGTGAAGGAGAGCAACATGGGACTCGGCGACAAGCTCGAGAACATGAAGGACGACATGGTCGGCAAGGGCAAGGAGGCCACCGGCAAGGTGACCGACGACGAGCGCCTGGAGGCCGAGGGTCGCGTCGAGCAGTCCGAGGCCGACCTCAAGCAGGCCGGCGAGAAGGCCAAGGACGCCTTCCGCAACTGACGGCACGAGAACCCGAGAGGCCACGACCCGCACGCCGGGTCGTGGCCTCTCGTTCGGCCAGGGACGCCCAGGTCGTGTGCACGTCGGACCCGAGCGTGGATGCCGTCGCCGGACCGGCTACCAGCTGCCGCCGGAGGAGCCGCCCCCTCCACCGCCGGAGAACCCTCCGCCGCCGCTGAACCCGCTCGACCCGGATGAGCCCGGCGTGGACACGAACGTGCCGGCCGCGACGGTCGAGAACGAGTCCATGCTCGAGGCCACGTCGGTGAAGCCTCCCGAGCCCCAGCCGCCGACGTACCACGTCGGCGCGGCGACGGCATGGCCTGCGGCGGTCGCGGCGGCGGCGACCTCCTCGAACACGCGTGCCCACCGGTCGGCGAGGCCGAAGACGATGGCGAAGGGCAGGAAGCGGCTGAACACGTCCTGGGCCTCCTCCCACCGGATCTGGTTGGCCTCCGCCGTCGCGATGTAGCGCTGGAAGCCGCGCGACTGGGCCAGCACGGCGGACCCCGTGGCCGTGCGGGCCGCCATCCTCTTGCCCATCGACCGGATGATGAGCCCGGTGGCGACCCCGCCCCCGAGGAGCACCCAGGCGGGCGAGACGAGGAAGCCGGCATCCCCGAAGACGGACCACAGGGTGCCCCCCGCGATGAAGAGCAGCACGACCGAGGCGCCCGCCACGAACGTCCCGAACCCGACCCACCCCGAGCGCTGCCGCTCCGGGCTGCGACGGAACCAGCCGCGGCGCACGACGTCCTCGTACATGAGGCGCTCCACGGCATCCAAGGTCGGCTTGAAGGTGTTCTTCAGCTGCGACAGCGCGACCCGGTTCCCGGCCGCGAAGACCGAGTCGAGGAGCACCTGCTCGTAGGGCACCAAGGGGGCCCCAGCGGGCGGCGCCGTGCGGGTCAGGATCCAGTCATCGGCCCGGAACACCCCCTGGTCGTCCCGCGCGATCTGCAGGTGCCCGCGGACCGCGAGGTCGACGAGCGTCGCGGTGACGTCGACGAGGTTGACCTCCTCGTCGAGGATCGTGCCCAGCATGCCGGGCTGCACGCCCGCGGGCGGGGTGAACTGCACGGCGACCGTGGGCTCGGGCCCACCGACGACGACGGGCACCTCCTGGCCGACGCCCGGGGTCAGTCCGGGGGTGAGCCCGGCATACTGCTCGTCCCTCCCCCTGCTCCACACGAGCAGGCCCATGAGCCCGAGGGCGAGCAGCGGGAGGAGCACGCCCAGGCCGATGGCGAGCCACCCGAGGAGCCGGGCCGTGCCGTGGCTCACCACGGCGGTGGAGTCGCTCTCGGGGTCGCCCTCGCGCAGGTCCGGAGTGAGGTCGCCGAACGCCGTGCGGGGGTACGAGGTGAGCACGCTCGCGCCCTCCTCCGCCGCGAGGTCGGGCACCGTGAACCTCGAGGTCTCACCCGCCACCGCCTCGCACGGGGTCGTCGAGCCGAGCTCACCGAAGAAGCACGCGGCCCGCGTGGCGGCGACCGGGCCCGTCACCGTCGCCGACACGTTCAGCTGCGGGAAGCCGTTGGAGGGGTCCACGACGTTGTAGTAGAACTCCGCGGTCCCGTCGCCGATGTCGTTGACGATGTGGGCGAGCCGGTACCGGACGACGTAGTCGGCGGTCCCCGAGACCGTCTGGGACGGGCTCCCGATCCGGATCTGGCGGTAGGCACCGAAGTCCGAGATGGCGATGTCCGTGGGGGCCCCTGACGGGGAGGTCACTGAGACACCGGTCAGCTCGTAGTACCGGTACTGGGTCTTGCTGTCCTGGTACCCCGCGCGCACCTTGACGTTGCGCAGGATGCCGTGCCGCTCCTCCCCGTCGGGGAACCGCCACCGGATCGTCTCGGTGACGACGACCGAGCCGTCGGTGTCGACCGCGAAGTCCGTGGAGAGGCTGTCCGCCTGCTCCTCGGCCGGGAGCAGGGCGGATGCCGCGTGCCCACGGGTGGGCCAGGCAGCCAGCTCCGGGACGCCCTCGCCGACCGGAGCCCCGGGCACCGGTGTCGAGGGCGCCGCGAGGGCGAGGGGGACGAGGAGGAGGGCGGCGACGACGACGAGCACGCAGCCGAGCGCCCGCAGGGTGCTCACGACGCCCGGCGACAGCGTGCGCTGGGAGCTCACGACGTCCGGCGAGGACACCGCGGACGGCATCCGCCGCCCACCGACGGGCGACACTCAGTCCTCGCCGCGTCGGCGGGCGGAGATCGCGCGGTCGGCCTCGCGCTGGTCCTGGCGCTCGCGGAGGGCATGGCGCTTGTCGTAGGACTTCTTGCCCTTGGCGACGGCCAGCTCGACCTTGGCGCGACCGTCCTTGAAGTAGAGGGACAGCGGGACGACGGTGTGACCCGTCTCGCGGGTGGCGTGGAGGATCTTGTCGAGCTCGCGCCGGTGCAGGAGGAGCTTCCGGCGCCGCCGCGGCGTGTGGTTGTTCCACGTCCCGTTGGTGTACTCGGGGATGTGGACGCCCTCGAGCCACAGGTCGTTGTCGCTGTCGAAGCCGGCCCAGCCGTCGACCAGAGACGCTCGACCCATCCGCAAGGCCTTCACCTCGGTGCCCATGAGCACGAGGCCCGCCTCGTACGTGTCCTCGATGAGGTAGTCGTGACGGGCCTTGCGGTTGCTCGCGACGACCTTGCGTCCGGTCTCCTTGGCCACGGGAGGAGGCTACCCGCCTTCCGTGGTGGGCCCCAGCAGGTATGCCGTGCCCGCGCCGGTCACAGCCACTTGCGCGGGTCGACGAAGTCGCCGTTCTCCAGGGTCTCGAAGTGCAGGTGGCACCCCGTGGAGGTGCCCGTCGAGCCCTCGTAGCCGATGGTCTGGCCGCGGCTCACGTGGCCGCCCCACGTGCGGATGCTGCGGAGGTGGTTGTAGGTCGTCGCGAGGGACTCACCGGAGACGAGGCCGTGGTCGATGACGACCCGGTTGCCGTAGCCGCCAGCGCTGCCCGCCATGATGACGGTTCCGCTCGCGGCCGCGCGGACCGGGGCGCCACACGGGGCGGCGAAGTCGCGACCCGAGTGCAGGCGCCAGTAGTGGTAGATCGGGTGGTAGCGCATCCCGAACTCGGAGCTCACCCTGCCGCTCGACGGACGGCTCAGGTAGCCGCCGCCGGAGGAGGAGCCACCTCCGCCACCACCGCCACCACCACCGCTCGACGTGCTGCCCCCGCTGCTCTGGTGCTTCTTCCTCGCGGCGGCCGCGGCGGCCCGGCGAGCCGCCTCCGCACGTCGCCTCGCCTCGGCGGCGCGCTGCACGAGGATCTTCTTGAGCCTGGCCTGCTCGGCCTGCATCGAGGCCAGCCGGGCCTTCTCGTCGGCCAGCTTGCCCTTGACGCTCTCGGCCTCGGTGGCCTGCTGGGCGGCGAGCGCGTCGAGCTGGGCCTTGGCCGCGGCGGCCGCGTCACGCGCGCTCTGGGCACGGGCCAGCGCCGCCTCGGCCTGCTTCTTCTTCGCCGCGGAGTCGGCGCGCAGGGCGGACAGGTGGTCCTCGAGGGCGGTGAGGGAGGCCTGCTCGGTCGCGAGCCGGTCCATGGTCTGGCCCTGCACGTCCATGACCGTGTCGACGAGGGCGATGCGGTCGGCGAACTGCTGCGGGTCCGTGCTCGACAGGGCCATGTCCAGCTGGCCGAACCCCTGTTCCTGGTAGATCTGGGCCGCGAACTGTGCGACCCGGGTGCGGCTGGCGGTGACCTCCGTGGTCGTGGCCTTGAGCTCCGCCTCGGCCTTGGCCTCGCTCGCCACGGCCGCCTCGAGCTCCTGGGCGGCGATCGCGTTGGCCCGGTCGGCCGCGACCGCGGCGCTCTGCGCCTGCTCCAGCTCGGCCCGCGCACCGGGGAGCTTGCCCTTGGTGCTCTCGAGGGCGGTGTAGGCGTCGGCGAGGTCGGAGCTGGTCTCGTCGAGCTGGTCCTTGAGCCGGTCCACCTGGGCGTCGACCCTGCGCTTCTCGATGCCTGGGTCCGTGCCGGTGGGCAGGGCCTGCGCCGACGTCGTCGCGAGGGACGCCGCGCACAGCAGCGCCGCGCCGAGGGCGATCACCCGGCGTGAGGCGCGTGCCGGAACCCGGCCTGGAAGTCCCATGATCACCATTGGTAACACGTTTCACACGGATTCGGGAACAACGACGAGCCGAAATGGCTCGACGTTTCCTCAGCCGATGCCCAGGGTGAGGCTCGGGAAGGGTCAGACCTGGAGGTAGCGGCGCAGCGTGACGAGGCTGGTGAGCACGGCGAGGCCGATGACGCCCAGCAGCATCCACGGGGCGATGAGCCAGACGTCGGAGGTGCCGATGAAGGCCTGGCTGAGGGCGATCTGGCTCGCCCCTTCGTTGAAGACGTAGTCCATGAGGGCGATGAGGAGCGCGACCGCAAGCACCACCCCGATCGCCGAGACGATGACCATCTCGGAGATGAAGGGCGCCCGGATCGTCCAGTTGGAGGCGCCGACGAGCCGCATGATGCCGATCTCCCGACGCCGGATGAAGGCCGCCTGCCGGATGGTCGTGGCCATGAGCAGGGCCGCGCACGCGACCATGAGCGCCGCGAGGAGCACCGCGAAGAAGGTCACGTAGTTGATGATCGTGAAGAACTTGCTGAGGACCTTCTCCTGGTCCTGGACGGTCGCGACCCCCGGCGCGCCCTGGAACTGCTCGGTCACCACGGCATACTTCGTCGGGTCGTTGAGCTGGACCCGCAGGCTCTGCGGGATGTCACCCACCTGGACGTTGCCGGCGATGGGACTGTTGCGGAACTGCTCCTTGAAGCGGTCGTAGGCGTCCTGCTCGGACTCGTAGAACACCTGCTTCACCTCCGGCAGTGCCTCGAGCTGGGTCTGGAGGGCGGCCTTCTCGGCCTCGGTGACCGCCCGGCCCTCGCAGTTGGGCTGGCGGGAGTCCTGGGTGCAGAGGTAGATCGACACCTGGATGCGGTCGTACCAGTACCCCTTCATCGTGTCGGCCTGGCGCTGAGCGAGCATGCCGAGGCCGAGGAGGAACATCGAGACCATCGTCACCAGGACGACCGAGACGGCCATCGACAGGTTGCGGCGCAGGCCGGAGCCGACCTCGGAGAGCAGGAAGCGGAACTGCACGGGTCAGTCCTCCGTGACGGGGTCGTAGGTGGCGTCCTGCTCGTCGCGGACCACGTGACCGTCGTCGAGCTGGATGACCCGTCGCCGCAGGTCGTTGACGATGTCGTGGTCGTGCGTCGCCATGACGATGGTCGTGCCCGTGCGGTTTATCCGGTCGAGCAGGCGCACGATGTCGAGGCTGATGGCCTGGTCGAGGTTGCCCGTGGGCTCGTCGCACAGGAGGATCTGCGGCCGGTTCACCACGGCCCGCGCGATGGCGACGCGCTGCTGCTCACCGCCCGAGAGCTGGTGCGGGAAGCGCTTGTCCTTGCCCTCGAGGCCGACCATCTCGAGGGTCTCGGGGACGAGCTGGCGGATGACGTGGCCGGGCTTGCCGATGACCTGGAGGGCGTAGGCGACGTTCTCGTGGACGGTCTTGTTGGGGAGGAGCCGGAAGTCCTGGAACACCGCACCCATCTCACGGCGCAGCCGGGGCACCTGCCGCATCGGCATCGTGCTGAGGTCGTGGCCCGCCACGAGCACGGTGCCCTCGGTGGCGGCCTCCTCACGCAGCGCCAGCCGCAGCATCGTGGACTTGCCGGACCCCGAGGGGCCGACGACGAAGACGAACTCGCCACGGTCGATGTCGAGGGTCACGCCCTCGATCGCAGGTCGGGTCGACCGGGGGTAGACCTTGCTGACGTTCTCGAAGCGGATCATGGAGGGGTGGCCTCACGGCAGGTCGGGGGCGGACGGTAGTACGCACCTCGGCGGGCACGGCACGCTTCGAGGATAGGTCGCGATGCCGGGGATGCCGGTCAGCGCCTCACCCTCGGCGGGTCACGGGCCCACCCCCCGGCATCCGACCTCAACTTTCCCGCCCGATGGGGGAACCTTCAGCCCCGCAGGGCAACTGTTGTCTTGCTGACCTGAGGGTTCCCCCATCGGGCGGGAAAGCTGAGTCGTCTGCCCGGCAGCGTCTCGGCGCTCGACTCCCGCGGGGTCAGCCTCGGGTCACGGTGGGGAGGTGGTGCGCCCCCTCCCCCACGAGCACCAGGCGGAACGTCGCGGCCACCATGGCCGCCGCGCGCCGCGCCTCGTCGAGCGGGAGGAACGGGCCCTGGGGGACGTCGTCGGGCCAGAAGCGCAGGTAGTCGCGACCCTCGGCGGCCGACTGGTGGTGCCAGCCGAGGGCGAGCAGCGCGGCATCCTCCTCGGGCGAGAACGGGAACGAGCCGCCGAACGACTCCGCGCCCACGCAGACGCCCCTGAGGAGGTCCTCCTCGCGCTCGAGCCGGACCCACGGCGCGACGACGACGTGCTTCGCCGGGATGAAGCCTCCGAGCCGGGCCTTGCGCACGCGCACCGGCCGGGCGTCCCCCTCGGCGGCCGCCAGGGTCAGCGAGCCCCCGTCGGGCAGGGACCGGACGGCCTCCACGACCTCGGCCTGCCAGGCGTCCCACGAGTCGCCGGGCGAGCCCGCGGGAGGTGCGGTGGCCGCCTCACCCGGGCTCCCGGCATCCGGCTCGGTCGAGGCGGTGGGCTCGGCCGACGAGCTGGGCTCGGCCGACGCGGTGGGCTCGGTCGAGGCGGTGGGCTGGCTCGGCCGGGGTGACCCGCCCTGTGGCAGTGGCTCGGACATGCCTCAGACTCCGGCGGCGGCCTTGCCCTGGGCGATACGCCACCGGATGCCGGCCTCGATGAAGCCGTCGATGTCACCGTCGAAGACGCCCGAGGTGTTGCCGACCTCGTGCTCGGTGCGCAGGTCCTTGACCATCTGGTAGGGGTGCAGGACGTACGAGCGCATCTGCTCGCCCCAGCTGGCCTTGACGTCGCCGGCGAGCTCCTTGCGCTCGGCGGCCTCCTCGGCCTTCTTGAGCAGGAGGAGCCGGGACTGCAGCACCCGCAGGGCCGCCGCGCGGTTCTGGATCTGGCTCTTCTCGTTCTGCATCGACACGACGGTGCCGGTCGGGAGGTGCGTCATGCGCACCGCGGAGTCGGTCGTGTTGACGGACTGCCCGCCGGGGCCGGACGAGCGGAAGACGTCGACCTTGATCTCGTTCTCGGGGATCTCGATGGTGTCGGTCTGCTCGATGAGCGGCACGACCTCGACCGCGGCGAAGCTCGTCTGGCGGCGGCCCTGGTTGTCGAAGGGGCTGATCCGGACGAGGCGGTGGGTGCCGCCCTCCACGGAGAGGTTGCCGTAGGCATAGGGGACGTCGACCTCGAAGGTGGCCGACTTCAGGCCCGCCTCCTCCGCGTAGGACGTGTCGAGCACCTTGACCGGGTAGCCGTGGCGCTCGGCCCAGCGGAGGTACATCCGCATGAGCATCTCGGCGAAGTCGGCGGCATCGACCCCACCAGCGCCGGCGCGGATCGTCACGACGGCCGCGCGCTCGTCGTACTCGCCCGACAGCAGGGTGCGCACCTCCAGCTCGCCGACCGCCTTCCTGACGGCCACGAGCTCCTGCTCGGCCTCGGCGAGGGTCTCGGCGTCGCTCTCCTCCTGGCCCATCTCGACGAGCGCCTCGAGGTCGTCGATGCGCGCGTCCATGCCGGTGACCCGCTCGTGCTCCGCCTTGGCCCGGGAGAGTCCCGAGGTGACGACCTGTGCCTTCTCCTGGTCGTCCCAGAGGTTGGGGTCGGAGGCCTGCCTCTCGAAGTCGGCGATGGTCGCCTCGAGCTTGGTCAGGTCGGTCACCTCGCGCACGGACGCCATGGTCGTGCGGAGGTCCTTGATCTCCTGGGAGAAGTCGACAGCCACAAGGGTCAAGCCTACGCGAGCGGGGCCGGGGGCCCGCCCTCGGTGGGTCCCCACCCGCAGTGTCGCCTCAGCCCCGCGTGACGGCGATCTTCGCCGTGGGCTTCTCGACCTCCTTGGGGGCCGGGATGCGCACCTCGAGGATGCCGTCGGTGTAGCTGGCGGTGATGTCGTCGGCGCTCGCGCCCTCGGGCAGCCGGATGCTGCGCCGCAGGCTGCCGTAGTGGAACTCCGTGCGGTAGCCGTCGGGGCGCTCCTCCTCGGAGCGCTCCTCGCGGGTGGCCGTGAGGTGGAGGACTCCGTCGGCGACGGTGAGGTCCACGTCCTTCTCCGGGTCGATGCCGGGGACCTCGGCGCGGATGACGTAGGTGCCGTCCTCGACGAACTCCTCGACCTTCATCACCTTCGACTCGGCCGGCCAGTCACGCCAACCCTCACCGAAGAAGCCCCGGAACATGTCGCGGAACGCCTTGTCGACCCGGTCCTCGGTCAGCACCAGGTCCAGCGGCCACGCGGTCTCGCGCTTGACCAGACTCATGAGAACACCTTCTTCCTGCCCCGGTCGGGGGCAGTCCATGCCTCCCTGGGGAGTGGGGGACTCGACTGGTTCCCCACCGTTCACGGTACTCCGGGGGTGGCGCCACTCCCAGAGGGGAACGGCCGCTCCGCCCCTGTGCGACAGACTGATTCGTCACACTCATCACGGTCGTCATGGACGCTGGGTGCCCTCCCGACACGGCACACCAGGACTATCCTGAGTGTGGGGCACGTGTCGACCGACCGGGTCGACGGAGGAGGCCGAAGGCACCATGCCACGAGGAGCAACGAACACCGACACGAGGCAGCGACGCGCCCGGGAGGGCCTGGATGCCTGGGGTGACCGGCGGGCCGAGGCCGAGCGGATGACCGTGCAGTGCCGCCGCAGCCACCACCTTGGTGCCGTCTTCGAGACGGACGTGGGGCCGGTGGTCATCACCCATCCCGGACCCCACGCGCACGGGTCGAAGGACTTCGCGGACACCGGGCACCACGGCGCCCGGCGCGCGGACCGGCTCGACCTGCTCGACGCCGGCCCAGGGGTCGGGGACGGCATCCCGGCGTGGTGCGACTGCGGACCCGTCGAGCTGTCCCGCTCGGACCTCCTGGCCAGGTTGGATGCCGGTGAGCATCGGGTGATCGTGGGCCGGTAGCACCCCCCGAGTGTGCCGAGGGATACACCTGTCGGGCCTTCCTGGGCCGGCTCCGCGAGGTGGACGATCGGGGTGGAGCCACCCGGCTCTGGGCGGTTCCCGTCGTCCGCGACGCCCGCGGTCGTGCCGCCGAGAGGGTGAGCGCGATGTCCGCAGTTCACACCACCACACCGTCCCAGTCGCAGCACCGTCCGACGCATCGTGCTGGCACCGGGTCCCACCACTGGTGGAGGTGGGTCGCGGGGGTCGTCGTCCTCGTCCTGGTCGCCTTCCTGGGGGCCGCCTGGTACTTCTCGGGGCGCATCTACTCCGGGGCGCTGGCCTCCACGCCCTTCACCTACCCCCCGGCCTTCGACGACGTACGGGTGGTCTCGGTCACCGACGGACGCGTGACACTCGACAAGGGCCCCGACGCCGGTGCGAGCTTCGACGCCCCCGCGTCCTACGGGATGGTCTGGGACGGTGGGCGGGGCTACGTGGGCCCGGCCACCGCAGTCGACGCAGACACGGTGGCACGTGACCTGACTGTTGCGGACGGCTCTGCCCCCGTTGTCGGGGCGATGGCGGCCTACGAGCGCGCCTACTGGCTGGGATCCGACCCGTCCTCCCTGGGGCTGGAGTGGACGGATGTCTCCGTCGCGGGCCCGGACGGCCCGCTGCCGGCCTGGTTCTTCCCCGCCGAGGGCGACCAGACGACGATGGCGGTCGTGGTCCACGGGCAGAACGGCTCGCGGCTCGACGGCCTCCGGGTCGTCGACACCCTGCACCGCCTCGGGATGCCGGCCCTCGTCGTCACGTACCGCAACGATGCAGGCGCACCGGCAGACGCCTCCGGGCAGCTCGGCTACGGAGCGACGGAGTGGCCAGACCTGCAGGCCGCCGTCTCGTGGGCCACGGAGCACGGCGCGTCCGACATCGTGCTCGTGGGGCAGTCGATGGGTGGCGGCGTGGTGGCCGCCTTCCTCGAGAGCTCGCCGCAGGCTGCTGTGGTGAGCAGGGTCGTCCTCGACGCGCCGATGCTCTCGCTGGCACAGGTGGTCGACTACGGGGCACGGACGGCGATGCCCGTCACGGGCGGGGCTGTCCCTACCCCCATCATCTGGGCGGCCGAGCAGATCGCGTCGCTGCGCTTCGGCCTCGACTGGTCGGCCGTCGACTACCTCGACGACACGGCCTGGGTCCGCGTGCCGACGCTCGTCGTGCACGGCCTGGATGACCCCACGGTGCCCGCCACCGTGTCCCAGGAGCTGGCTGCACAGGTACCCGACCTCGTCACGCTGCAGGAGTTCCCAGGAGCCCTGCACGTGGAGTCGTGGAACACCGACCGCACGAGGTGGACACAGGTCGTCACGCAGTTCCTCAGCACCGAAGGGTGACCCGGGAGGACCTGACCTCTCTGACCAGGCTGCGCAGGCGGAGCGAGCGACCCTCGGGGCCCGGTGCAGTAGCCGGGCCCGTCCCGCGGAATCGGCACTCACGACGCGGGCGATGGGAGCCCGCCGCGCACCGCACCGGGGAGACGCCCGCGCCGCCCGGTGAGGTGGTCAGGCAGTCAGCGTCCAGGCGGCCAGGCCGAGGAACGAGCATCCGGAGGCCAGCTCGGCCCACCGCCCGGCGGATGCCGGGAGCCGCCGCCGCTGCAGGCGGCCGGCCAGCGCGGCATACCCCCCGTCGACGAGCAGGGCCATCGCGACGCAGCAGGCGCCGAGCAGCACCGACTGGTTCGCGACGGTCCCCGACCCGGTCCGGACGAACTGGGGAAGGATCGCGACGAAGAAGAGCACCGTCTTGGGGTTGAGCAGGTCGACGAGGACGCCGGACAGGTAGACCCGCACCAGGCTGCCCGGCACCTCGGCCGAGGCCTGCGCCGCCGTCCCGGTGTGCGGCTTGGTCGGCCGGCGGAGAACACCGAGGCCCAGCCAGGCGAGGTATGCCGCGCCGCTCACCTGGAGCGCCCGGAGGAGCCCCTCGGATGCCGCAACGGCGGCGGAGAGCCCGAGGCACGCGGCGGCGACGTGCACCGCCAGCCCCGACTCGAGGCCGAGGACCGCGAGGAGGCCGGCACGGGGACCGGAGCGAAGCCGCTGGGTCACGGCGAACAGCACGGACGGGCCGGGGACGACCATGACGACCGACGTCACCGCGAGGAAGGGGACCAGCTGTTCGTGCACAGTGGTCAGGAGAGGCGTGGCGCCCCGGGGATACCCGCCACGAGCACTCCATGGCAGTACGTGGCCGCCTGGGGCGGTCCGTGGCAGTCCGTGCACCGGCGGACGGTGCTGCGTCCATGACGTCGTCGTGCCCGGCATGGCGATCAGTCGGCGTGCGGCCCACAGGCCACATCTCACTCTCGTGGGTGACGACGAGTGTCGTCGACGGCGGAAGCATCGGGAACCTGGGCACGACGTGGCCCGGCCCGGCGGTCCAGGGTCGGGGTCGGGGATCGCCACCCGACCGACGCGCCGGCGGCCCGGACCGCTGAGGAGGCGCATCACATGGCACCGGAGTTCGCCGGCACGATCAAGCTGGACATCAGGGACTCGACCCCTGACTGGGCGCCGTACCTGGCACCGAAGGCGCCTCCGGGGTCGCCCAACGTCGTCTTCATCGTCTGGGACGACGTGGGCTACGGCACCATGGACTGCTTCGGCGGTCCGGTGCGCACGCCGACGATGACCCGGATCGCCGACCGCGGGGTGCGGTACTCCAACTTCCACACCACGGCCCTGTGCTCGCCGACCCGGGCCTCGCTGCTGACCGGGCGGAACGCCACGTCGAACGGGATGGCGACGATCGCCGAGTTCGGAGCCGGGTTCCCCGGCATCTCGACCCGGATCCCGTTCGAGAACGGCTTCATCTCAGAGGTGCTGCTCGAGCACGGCTACAACACGTACTGCATCGGCAAGTGGCACCTGACCCCCGGCGACGAGACCGGGATGGCCGCCTCCAAGAAGCGCTGGCCGCTGGGCCGCGGATTCGAGCGGTTCTACGGTTTCCTCGGCGGCGAGTCGAGCTGCTGGTACCCCGACCTCGTGCACGACAACCACCCGGTCGACCCGCCTGCAACACCCGAGCAGGGCTACCACATCGCAAAAGACCTGTCCGACAGAGCGATCGAGTTCATCCGGGACGCCAAGGTCGTCGAGCCAGACAAGCCGTTCTTCCTCTACTTCAGTCTGGATGCCGCGCACGCGCCGCACCACGTGTTCACCGAGTGGGCCGACAGGTACAAGGGCACCTTCGACGAGGGCTATGAGGCGATCCGCGCCACGATCCTCGCTCGGCAGAAGGATCTGGGCCTGCTGCCCGAGGACACCGAGCTGTCCGGCATCAACCCGCACGGCGAGCCGGGGGTCACCGGCCCCGACGGGCAGCCCTGGCCGATGCTCGACACGGTGCGCCCGTGGGACTCGCTGAGCGAGGACGAGAAGCGCCTCTTCATCCGGATGGCCGAGGTGTTCGCGGGTTACGTCGAGTACACCGACGACCAGGTCGGCCGGGTCGTGGACTTCCTGGAGTCCAGCGGCCAGCTCGACAACACGATCATCGTCGTCGTCTCGGACAACGGTGCGAGCGGCGAGGGCGGCCCGAACGGCACCTTCAACGAGTGGCGGTTCTTCAACGGGGTGCCTACCCCGACGGAGCTGTCGCTGCAGCACATCGACGAGCTCGGCAGCCCGACGTCGTACAACCACTACAACACGGGCTGGGCGTGGGCCTTCGACACCCCGTTCCCCTACTGGAAGCGGTGGTCCGGCTTCGAGGGCGGCATCGCCGACATGTGCGTGGTGTCGTGGCCGGCCCAGGTCGCCGCGGACACCGCCGTCCGCCCGCAGTACGTGCACGCGGTCGACGTGGTGCCGACGATCTACGAGCTGATCGGCATCACCCCGCCCCAGTCGGTCAACGGCTACGCGCAGAGCCCCATCGAGGGCGAGAGCTTCGCGGCCTCCCTGACCGAGGTCGCGGCACCGGCGAAGCGGACGCAGTTCTACGCGATGTTGGGGCAGCGCGCGGTCTACGAGGACGGCTGGCTCGCCTGCACCCTGCACCCGCCGCTCTCCGGCTGGGGCGGATTCGACAAGGACGTCTGGGAGCTCTACCACGTGGAGACAGACCGGTCGCAGTCGACGAACCTCGCCGACACCGAGCCCGAGCGGGTCCGAGCCATGATCACGCGGTGGTTCGAGCTCGCCGAGCAGTTCAACGGGCTGCCGCTCGACGACCGGACGGCCCTGGAGCAGGTGCTCGCCGACCGGCCCAGCGGCTCGCCCGTGCGCGACCGGTACGTCTACTACCCCGACTGTGCCGCGGTGCCGGAACAGTCGACGGTGACCATCAGCGGCCGCTCCTACACGATCTCGGCCGGTGTGGACGTGGCGTCGCCGGACGCCGAGGGCGTGATCTTCGCGCACGGTGGCGTGGCGGGCGGACACAGCCTGTTCGTGCAGAACCACCAGCTCACCTACGCCTTCAACTGGGTCGGCACCTTCCTGCAGACGATCACCGCGGACCGGGTGCTCGAGCCCGGCGCACACGTTGTCACGGCCGAGTTCGTGGCGCAGGGCCGCAACGAGGACCCGATGATGGCGGGCGCCCGCGGCACCCTGACCCTCTACGTCGACGGCGATGTCGTCGGCAGCGACGAGATCGTCACCCAGCCGGGAGTCTTCTGCGCGGTGGGTGACGGGCTCTGCGTGGGGCGCGACGACGCGTCGCCGGTCACGCCGGCGTACACCGCGCCCTTCCGGTTCACCGGCGGCACCATCGACAAGGTGGTCGTCGACGTCTCCGGCGAACGCTACGTCGACCACGAGGCCGAGGTCCGCGGCTGGTTCATCCTCGACTGACGCACACCGCCGGCTCGGACGCGTCGGCCCAGACGACGGGAGACCCGCGATGACGGCTCTGACGGCACCGCGGGCCTTCCACGTCATGTCCAAGCCCACGGGTGCGATCTGCAACCTCGACTGCGAGTACTGCTTCTTCCTGTCCAAGGACGAGCTGTACCCGGGCAGCGGCTTCCGGATGCCGCCTGACGTGCACGAGGCCTACATCTCCCAGCTCCTCCGGGCCCAGCACGGCGTCGAGGAGGTCGTCGTGGCCTTCCAGGGCGGGGAGCCGACGCTCATGGGGCTCGACTTCTTCCGCCGCACGCTCGAGCTGGAGGCTCGGTATGCCACGCCCGGTCAGCGCGTCCTCAACACGGTGCAGACCAATGCGACCCTGCTCGACGACGAGTGGTGCGCGTTCTTCAAGGAACACGACTTCCTCGTGGGCGTCTCGATCGACGGACCTCGCGAGATGCACGACGCCTACCGGGTCGACAAGGGCGGCAAGCCGACCTTCGACCGAGTCGTGCGAGGACTGGAGGCCTTGCGCCGCCACGAGGTCGACTGGAACGCGCTGACGACCGTCAACTCCGCGAACGGCGACCACGGGCGCGAGGTCTACACCTTCCTGCGCGACGAGCTCGGCGCGACATTCGTCCAGCTCATCCCCATCGTCGAGCGGGTGACTGCCGAGCTGCTGCCGCTGGCCGAGTCGGGCTGGGGTGAGCGCGCCGGGCAGCGGCCTCTGTACCGGCAGGAGGGCGACCTCGTCACGCATCGCACGGTCGGGCCGAGGCAGTACGGCCAGTTCCTCGTCGACGTGTTCGAGGAGTGGGCACGTCACGACGTCGGCGACGTGTTCGTCTCGATGTTCGACACAGCACTCGCGCACTGGATGGGCATGGACCAGGTCGGCCTCTGCGTGCACGCCCGCACCTGTGGGGATGCCGTCGCCCTCGAGCACAATGGCGACCTCTACTCGTGCGACCACTACGTGGAGCCCGGCTACCTCCTGGGCAACATCGCCGAGGGTCGCACCTTGCTCGAGCTCGTGAACCTGCCGCAGCAGCGGGGGTTCGGGCAGGCCAAGCTCGACACGCTGCCTGAGTACTGCAGGACCTGCGACGTGCGGTTCGCGTGCAACGGCGGCTGCCCGAAGGACCGGTTCACCCGCACGCCCGACGGTGAGCCCGGGCTGCACTACCTCTGTGCCGGCTACAAGGAGTTCTTCCACCACGTCGACGGCCCGATGCGCGTCATGGCAAGCCTGCTCCGCCAGGGGCGGGACGCCACCGGGCTGCGCGACTGGTATGCCGTGCGCGACGCCAGGCGTCCGCCCGATGAGCCGTGCACCTGTGGCAGCGGCCAGCCCTTCTCCGACTGCCACGGGGCCGCTCTGCCGTCGTGACCGAGGGTGGTCCCGGCCGAAGAGCGTGTCAGCGCGTCAGTGCCGTTCCGACAGCGCGCGCACCCTGTCAGTGTCGTCTGTCATGGAACGACGAGGTCCGCGCGGGCCTCGGCCCTCACGCTGATCGTCACCGAGACGCCGAGCTCGCGAAGCGCCGGGCCGATCATCGGGAGCCTGGCCTCCCCGGTCAGGGCGATGACCGCAGTGCGACCATCGGGGGTTCCGGTCTCGGGTCCCAGGCGCCAGGCGAGGATGCTGACGGGCCGAGGCCGGCTTCCGATGTAGTCGACGGCCCGCTCGCGCACCGAGGCGTTGCTCAGGGGGACGGACTCGCCGAGGCCCTGCTGGTACGCCGAGTCGTCGAGTGCGTTGGCCGCGCTGAGCGCTGCTCCGTCGGCGACGTCGAGGAGCCGCATGCGTGCCACGTGCGCCGACGTGACGGCGACCGTGCCGGCGACGAGAACCATCGCGATGACGGCCAGCCCGAGGATCAGCAGGCTGATCGAGCCGGTTTCACTGCGCACCCGGACCCTCCTCTCGGTAGGTATCCCTCGGTAGCTCATGGCAGGCCCCGGAAGCGGTCGACCGTCGACAGATGGCTGGCCGACACGGGGACCGACAACGGGACCACGTCCCGGGCGAACGCAGGCACGAGAGGCAGGGGCACTCGGATGGTCGCCGTGGCCTCGACCTGACCGTCCGGACGCAGGCATGGTGTGCCGTCACAGGCGATGGTCAGTCGTCCCGAGTCCTCGAAGGAGTGGTCCATGAAGGCGATGTGCGCCGCTGCGGCAGCGCGCGCCTCGGCGGACGCCGCCGTGTCGGCGGTCACGAACGCTCGGCCTGCTTCGCGCGCCGCGTGGCTGACGGCATACGACCCGGCCTCGAGACGGGCCATCATCATGACGAGGTAGACGAGCGGGATGAGCATGAGCACCGCGAGGAACACGAACTCGACGACGGCCGTGCCCTGCTCGTCCCGCGCCACCCGGTGAGGTGCGCCTCGGCTCACTGGGACTCCAGGAAGGCGCGCCCCACGACGTCGAGCCGGTCGTCGGGTCCCAGCAGCCCGAGGACCGGGATCGGCGCGACCACCCGCACCTCGACGACGCGGACGCCACCCACGCCGGTCTCCCGTGAGGTGACGCTCCGGGCGTAACGCGCCGAGAGCGAGGCGCTGATGAGCGCCTGGGTGCGCGCGACGCCCTGCCCGGGAACGGCATCCGCGCGGGCACCCATCCGGGCACCCTCGGACGCACACGAGATGAGGAGGTTCCTGGTGTGCAGGGCGAGGCCGATCTGGAGCACGGCGAGGAAGACCACCACGACGAGCACGGACACCATCGCGAAGTCGGCGGTGGCCGCGCCCCGCTCGTCCCGCGCCGGTCGCATCGGGACGGCTCAGCCCTTCACGGACGACAGGGCGCTCTGGAACATGGCGACGAGCTGGCCCTTGGCGACGACCCACAGCGCCGTGACGAGGCCCGCGGTCATGAGCGTGATGAGCACCCACCCCGGGACGTCGCCGCGCTCGGCGCGCTGTCGCGCGCGGTCGTGGAGCCGTTGTGCCGCGTGCTCGAAGCGCGCCGCGAGGGTGTGGTGGAGGGTCATGATCGGGTCCTTTCCGGCCGGTCAGAGGGTGAATCGGAAGAAGGTGAAGCCCGGGAAGACGGCGAACAGGACGGTGACCGGGAGGATGAGGAAGACCACCGGAACCATCATGGCGATCTCCTTGCGGCCGCCCGCCTCCATGAGCGCCCGGCGTCCCTCTTCCCGGACGTCCTGGGCCTGCGCACGCAGCACCTCAGCGAGGGGGGTTCCACGCTGCACCGCGATGACGACGCCGTCGACGAACCGGCGAAGGGAGGGCAGGCCGGTGCGGTCGGCGAGGCCTTGGAGGGCGGTGGGTAGGTTGGCGCCGGCTCTCGCGTCGGCCAGGCACCGCCTCAGCTCTCCGGCGAGCTCGCCCCGGGAGAGGCGGCAGACCCGGTCGAGGGCCCCGACCGCTCCCTCACCCGCACCGACGGCGAGAGCGAGAAGCTCTGCCACGGTGGGGAACTCGGTCAGCATCCGCGCTTCCCGTCGGGTCGCGCGACGGGAGAGGAGGTAGTCCGCGCCGGTCACGCCGAGGCCGAGCCCGACGAGGGTCATCATCACGACCGTCACGACGCCGCCGTCCCGGAGCAGCATGAGGGTCGTGCCCAGCGAGCCGCCGACGACCGCACCCGCGGCACCCCAGAGCACCTGCTCCGCGCGGAAACGGTCGACGTCGGCCGGGAGACCCGCCCGCAGCTGTCGGCGGCGGACGGAGTCGGCGCCGCCCATGACGCGCTCGACCCCGCGTCCGAGGTCGCGGACCAGAGGGCCGGCGATGGCGCCCACGGCCCCGCCGACCGGGCGTGCCTCGTCGTCGAGGAGCCGGGACGGGCGTGGAGTGTCGCGAAGGTAGGGGACCACGCGCCCGGCCAGACCCGGCCTGCGGTGTCGGGGCAGCCCCAGCCAGACCAGCATGAGGCCGACGCCCAGCGCGAACCCGAGGGCGGCGCCGCTGCGCACGAGGTCGGTCACCGGAGCACCCGCTCGTCCTCGGGCAGCCGCCCGATCCGCACCATCGCCCAGTAGGCGAGACCCGTGACCGCGGCGCCCACGGCCAGCACCGCGGCACCCAGTCCCGTCGAGTACGCGCGCACCGACTCGGGGTTCGTCGACAGCATGGCGAGCACGGCCCACGGTGCGGCGACGGCCAGGCGGGCGGCATTCACGGTCCACGACTGGCGGGTCTCGAGCTCGGCTCGTGTCCGCGCGTCCTCCCGCAGGAATCCTGACAGGGTGCGGAGCAGGTGTCCCAGGTCGGTGCCGCCCACCTCTCGGGCGATGCGCAGGCTCTCGACGAGGCGGTCGCCCACGGGGTCGCTGAGGCGGTCCTTGAGCCGGTCGAGCGAGTCATGGAACCGGCCCGTCAGCCGGTAGTCGTCCGCGAAGGCGCGGAACGGTTCCTGGAGCTCGTCGGGCCCGCGGGTGCCGAGCTGCGAGAGGGCCTCTGGGAGGGCCATGCCCGCCCGGACGCCCGACGTGATGTTGTCCACGGCATCCGGCCACAGCTCACGGAGCCTGGAACGGCGGCGCCGGGCCCGCCGGCGCACGAAGCCAAGCGGTGCGTATGCCGCCATGGCAGCGAAGCAGATCGCGATGGGCAGCACCCCGACGGAGGCCTGCACCAGCGCGAGCACGAGGAGCGCGGTCGTGACGCAGGAGGCGAGCAACGTGCGCACCGACAGGCCTGTGAACCCGGCCTGGACGACCTCGTCGGAGAGGCGGTCCACGGGACCGACACGTGCCGCGAGACCGGCAGGTCGGGGCGCGGGCACCCACACGCTCCACCAGATGAGGAACAGCCCCAAGCCCAGGGTGAGCCCGAGGAGGAGTCCGGTCACTAGGGCACCATCCTTTCGATGGGTCCAGTTGTGGGACTCGTTGTTGGGACTCGGCGGGAGCCGGGGTGACAGCCAGGTTCGGTCGCTCCTTGAGGGCCTGCATGACACCGCTGCCCCCGGTTCTGCCGAGGTCGTGGACCGGCTTCAGGAAGACGCGCCGAAGAGCGCCAGTTAGTGACCGTCCGGGTGTCGGCCTCCTCGCCGAGTCGTCGCTGCCACCCTGAGGAGAAGCCGTGTTCGCGGACACCGAGGAAGACCTGTTCTACGTCGGCCTGGACTGGGCCGCCGAGACGCACGCCGTGTGCGTCATCGACAGCACCGGCAAGATGCTGGCCAGCTTCACCGTCGAGCACACCGCCGACGGGCTCACCGGGCTCAAGCGACGGCTGGCCCGCTACGGCGAACCGGACCGGGTCCAGGTCGGGATCGAACGACCCAGTGGGCGGCTGGTCGATGTCCTGCTCGAGGCTGGACATCCCGTGGTGCCGGTCAGCCCGAACGCCATCAAGACTTGGCGTGAAGGCGAAGTCCTCTCCGGCGCCAAGTCCGACGCCGGTGATGCCGCCGTGATCGCCGAGTACCTGCGCCTGCGAGCCCACCGGCTGCGACCCGTGCGGCCCTACTCGCCCGAGACCAAGGCGCTGCGCACCGTGGTCCGCACCCGTGAGGACCTCATCACCATGCGCGTGGCCGCCACCAACCAGCTCGCCGCCCTGCTGGACGACCACTGGCCCGGGGCCAAGGCGATCTTCGCCGACATCGAGTCCGCGATCGCGCTGGCGTTCCTGACCCGCTACCCCACCCCGGCCAGCGCCGAGCGGCTCGGTGAGAAGCGCCTCGCCGCGTTCCTGGTCAAGAACGGCTACTCCGGCCGACGATCCGCAGCCGAACTGCTCGCCCGGTTGCGGAGCGCACCCGCCGGCACCACCGACCCCGTCCTGACCGAAGCCCTGCGCGACGCCGTCCTGGCCATGACCGCGGCACTGACCGTGCTGGGCACCACCATCAAGAACCTCGACCGGTCGGTAGCCGCCCACCTCGGAGAGCACCCGGACGCGCCGATCTTCACGTCGCTGCCAAGGTCGGGTCGGATCAACGCCGCCCAGGTGCTCGCCGAGTGGGGCGACGTGCGCCAAGCCTACGAGTCGCCCGCCGCCGTCGCAGCCCTCGCCGGCATCACCCCGGTCACCAAGACCTCCGGCAAAGCCCACGCCGTGCACTTCCGCTGGGCCTGCAACAAGCGCCTCCGACGGGCCATCACCACCTTCGCCGACAACTCCCGCCACGACAGCCCCTGGGCCGCCGACATCTACGCCCGCGCACGAGCCCGCGGCCACGACCACCCCCACGCCGTCCGCATCCTCGCCCGCGCCTGGACCACCGTCATCTGGCGCTGCTGGCAGGACAACAACACCTACGACCCCGACCGCCACGGCAACGCCATCAAACTCGCCGCTGCGGCCTGAGGTTGACTCAGGAAGTGTCATGCGGCCGCCTGGGCGAGCAGGGCGGACAGGTCGTACCCCGCGCGCTCGAACCGGTCCTCGTGCGGCGGGAAGCCGTCGGCCCGGTGGAGCTCCCCGTGCCGGCGGACGAAGATGTCGGCGATCTCGACGACGTCGCCCTCCACCCGGCCCGGCACGGCTGCGATCTCGCGCACGGTCCGCCGCCCGTCACGCTCGAGTGCCGCGTGGACCACGAGGTCGATCGACGCCGCGACGGTGGGTACGACGAACCTCGCCGAGACGTTCTCACCCGCGAGAAGGGGAAGGGTGCACATCTTCGTCACCGCCTCGCGGGCGCTGTTGGCGTGGATGGTGCACATCCCGGGCAGGCCGGAGTTGAGCGCAATGAGGAGGTCGAGGCTCTCGGCCTGGCGCACCTCGCCGACGATGATGCGCGACGGACGCATGCGGAGGGCCTCCTTGACGAGCCGGCGCAGCGGGATCTCGCCCGTCCCCTCGAGCGACGGCTGCCGGCACTGCATCGACGCGACGTCGCGATGCGGGATCCGCAGCTCGAAGACCTCCTCGCAGGTGACGATTCGTTCTCGCGGCGGAACGGCCGAGGCGAGGCAGTTGAGCAGGGTCGTCTTGCCCGCCTGGGTTCCTCCCGCGACGAGGATGTTCAGCCCGGACGAGACTGCTGCCTCCAGGAACCTCGCCGCCTGACGCGTCAGGGTCCCGAGCCGGACGAGGTCGTCCATCGAGTCGGCCTTGACGACGAACTTGCGCACGTTGACGTACCAGTGTTCTCGGGTGATGTCCGGGATCACGACATGGAGTCGGCTTCCGTCGGGCAGAACGGCATCCACGAACGGGGAGGAAAGGTCAACCCGCCGCCCCGAGGACTTGAGCATCCGCTCGACGAGGTCTCGGAGCTCGTCGTGGGTGAGCAGAGTCGTGGTCAGCTCGGCCACGCCGTGGCGGGCGACGAAGACCTGGCTCGGCTCGTTGACCCAGATCTCCTCCACGGCGGGGTCGTCGAAGTACTGCTGGAGGGGCCCGTAGCCCGCCACCGTGTCCCACACCGCCTTGGAGGCGGCATCGATGTCGGGGAGCACCGGCATACCCCCGTGCATCGACCGGTCGTCGTAGTCGCTCACCGCATCCCGGACGAGCGCTCGCACCTCCGCCTCGTGGCGCGCCGGGTCGAGACCAGACCGCCGGATCAGCTCACGCACCTCACCCTCGAGCGTGCGGACTGCGTCCACGACCCCTCCTCCCGCGGCCGAACCCCCGCCGACCTGCGTGCTCCGCGCCCAAGGAAACCGCACGTCGACACCGTTCGCACCCTGAGAGTGCGACCTGTGGATAACCTGCTCGGGCCGTCGGTGGGCGTTCGTACGGTGGCCGACATGGAGATGACCCTGACCGTGCACACGCCCCGGCGGAGACCCCGCCCGGTGGACGTGATCGTGCGCTGGTCGGGTGCCCACGAGGCAGCTGACCTCTGCACCGCCCTGGCGGCACACCTCAGGGTCCCTGTTCCCTTCCTGACGAGTCACGGGAGACCGGTGCCCGCGACGACGCGGGTCGGTGTGCCGCCCTTGGTGCACGGTGCTGCCGTCGCGGTGGGCAGCGGGTCGCCGCTCGGGCTCGTCGGCACCGGACCCCCCGGCACGGCCCTCGAACTGGTGGTCGTCGGCGGACCCGACGCAGGGCACGCCAGGGCCCTCGTCCCGCCTGGTGTGCACGTAGGGAGGGGCGTCGCGTCCGGGCTGACCCTCGGGGACGACGCCCTCAGCCGCGTGCATGCGCTCGTCCGGGTCGGCCCCACCGGCATCGCCGTCGAGGACATGGGCTCGACCAACGGGGTTCGGGTCGACGGACGACCCGTCATCGGGTCCACCGCCGTCGACACCTCCTCGACCATCACCCTGGGGTCCTCGACGGTGCGGGTCCGACGAGCTGCGGGCGCCGGCATCCCTGTGGTGGTGCTTGGCGACGGCACCATCGTCGTGCGACCCACCTCGGATGAGGTGCCCTCGTCCGGTCCGGTGGAGGTGGAATGCCCAGCCGCACCGGTCGAGCCGGCTCGCGCGCGAATCCCCTGGGTGGGGGCCCTGGTCCCCGTGCCGATAGGTCTGGCCCTCGCCTGGTTCCTCGGGCCTCAGCTCCTGCTCTTCACACTCCTTGGCCCGGTCGCGCTCCTCGCCAACGCGGCGGTCGACCGCTGGGGTGCCGGTCGCGCTCGCCGACGCGACAGGGCCGCCCACGCCACCGCA
>DASSYJ010000045.1:0-57681 GCA_035703305.1 Ornithinibacter sp.
CCCCCGGGCACGTCCTGGGCGGTCGGCACCGAGCTCAACCTCGTGCAGCGTCTGGCCGCGCAGTTCCCCGAGCAGCGCATCGTCTTCCTCGAGAAGAACGTCTGCTACTGCTCCACCATGAACCGCATCGACCTGCCGCACCTCGTGTGGGCCCTGGAGTCCCTCGTCGAGGGCCGGGTCGTCAACGCCATCCGGGTCGACCCGGAGGTGGCGCACTGGGCGCGGGTCGCCCTCGACCAGATGCTCGCCCTGCCCGGCGAGACCGCCAAGGACTGAGAGGCACGGGGTGCCGGGCGGCGGGTCACGCGGTCACGCACCCCGGCACCCGGGCATCCGGGTCCCCGCCCCTCCTCAGTTGACGGAGATCCAGGTGGTGGTCGAACCCTCCGGGAAGCAGCCACCCGGCCCGGCGGTGGTGGTCAGCTTCGCGGTGTCCGCCACGACCTTGGTGAAGACCGGGGCGCAGGTGCCGACCGTGCTCGGCGCCGGCACGGGCTGCACGGCACCGGAGGGCGTCATCGTCACCCGGCCGCGCTGATCGGGCGAGACGAGCCCGTCACCGTCGTCGTCGAGGAGGTACTCGGCGTCGCCCCCCGCCCAGCTCGGCAGGGCGAGCGCGAGGACCGTGCCGGTGGCCGGGTCGACCCAGGTGCCCGCCATCCTGGTCAGCGCGGTTGCCGGCTCGGCCACCCCGACCGGGTAGAGGGGCTCCAGGGCCGGGGACGAGGCGGCGCGTCCGGAGACCCGCTCGAAGACTCCCTCACTGCCCGCATCGTAGCCGCCGGGGCACTCGTCGTGGACGACCCTGATCACCGTGGAGTCCCGGGCCGGAGGCGGGACGAGGATCCGCACCACGCAGTTGCCCGGCTGTTGGAGGACGTCGTAGGTGTCGCCGTTCCGGGCGATGACCGGCCGCAGCTCCCCGCTGCCGTGGAGCATCCCCTGTGCGGAGTCGAACCAGGTGACGCGGCCGTCGTCGGTGAAGGTCCACAGCCACTGGCCGTCGAGCTCGTAGCGCCACAGCCCGACGAGCGCTGGGTCGAAGGGGATGGTCGCGCTCGTCGTCGGTGACGACGCGGGCAAGGGGGCGGCCGATTCGCGTCCGTTGGTCCACAGCGCTGCGCCCGCGCCGACGACCGCGACCGCGGCGGCGGCGGCCACCCACGTCCAGCGGCGCCTGCGCGCCTGGTCGGCCCCACCCGGCCTGGTGTCGAGCAGCGTCATGATGTCCTCCTCCATGCGGTTGAGCTCGCCGTCGGTGACGACGAGTGCGTCGGCCTGCCCGTGGAGGGCCAGGCGGGTGCGGTCCTCGATGGTTGTCATCGGGCCACCTCCAGCTGGTCGTGCAGCGTGGCGAGCGCTCGGTGGGCGTGCTTCTTCACCGAGCCCACGGTGATCTCGAGCAGCTCAGCGGTCTGACGCTCGCTGAGGTCGAGGTAGTAGCGGCAGACGATGACCTCGCGCTGACGCTGGGGCAGGGTGCGCACACGGGCGACGAGCTCGCGAGCGTCGGCCCTGGCGACGACGGCGGTGTCGGCGCCGGGCAGGGACATGAGCTCCGGAGTCAGCGGTTCGGTCGCGCGCACGGTGCGAAACCGGTGCCGGTGCACCGAGCGGCACCGGTTGACGACAACCGCGCGGAGGTACGGCAGCAGTGCCGAGTGGTCGCGCACCCGGTCCCAGTTGCGATAGAGGGAGACGAAGGCGTCCTGCACGGCCTCCTCGGCCGCCCCCCGGTCGCCGGTGAGGCAGTAGCCGAGCCTGATGAGGTCCGCGCCGTACTGCCGGAAGGCACTCGGCACCATGTCGTCGCGCGAGTGGACCAGCTGCTGACGCTCGGGCCCCGCAACACCGCCGGGGTCGGAGAGCCGGAGGAGAGGGCTCATGCACCAAGAGTCGCGAACGGAGCCGAAAAGGTTGACCACCCGTTTGGGTCAATTCCTGCGGCCCCGTGACGGCGGGTCAGTCGTGGGGCAGGGCGCCGAGCCTCGCGAGGAGCACCGCCTCGGCGAGGCACACCTTCTCGAACTCCCCGAGGTGGAGCGACTCGTTGGCCCCGTGCGCCCGTGCGTGCGGGTCCTCGACGCCGGTGACGAGGATCGCGGCATCCGGGTAGCGCTCGGCGAACGCCGCGACGAACGGGATGGACCCACCCACGCCGATGTCGACCGGCGGCACGCCCCATGCGTCACGGAACGCCGCGCGTGCCTCGTCGTAGACGGGGCCCCGCGCGTCGGCGGCGAAGCCCGCGCCGCGCTCGTCGAGGGTCACCTCCACCCGGGCGCCCCACGGGGTGTGGTCGAGCAGGTGTCGCTCCAGCAGCTCGAAGGCGCGCACGACGTCCTCGTCGGCGGCGACCCTCATCGAGATCTTCGCGGACGCGCTGGGCAGGAGGGTGTTCGACGCGGTCGCGACCGAGGGTGCGTCGATGCCGATCGTCGTGATCGACGGCTTGGTCCACAGGCGCGTGAGCAGCGACCCCGTCCCGATCGTCGAGACGCCGTCGAGCAGGCCGGACTCGGCCCGCAGGCGCTCCTCGGAGTAGTCGAGGTCGGCCGCCTCCCCCGACCGCAGGCCGGCGACGGCGACCTCGCCCTCGTCGTCGTGGAGGCTCGCAAGCACCCGGACGAGCACGGTCAGGGCGTCGGGCACTGCACCGCCGAACATCCCCGAGTGGACGCCATGGGCGAGCGTCGTCACCGTGACGACGGCACGGACCATCCCCCTGAGCGTGGTCGTCAGGGCCGGCTCGTCGACGTCCCAGTTGGTCGAGTCCGCGAGGACGATGGCGTCGGCACGCAGCCGGTCACCGTGCCGCTCGAGGATCGCGGGCAGCGAGGGCGAGCCGATCTCCTCCTCGCCCTCGACGAAGACGGTGACCCCGACCGGGAGCGCGCCGGCGTGCGCACGAAGCGCCGCCAGGTGCGCCATGATCCCGGCCTTGTCGTCGGCGGCCCCGCGGCCGTAGAGCCGGCCGTCGCGCTCGGTCGGCTCGAACGGCGGGCTGTGCCAGAGGGCGTCGTCCCCGGCCGGCTGCACGTCGTGGTGCGCGTAGAGCATGACGGTGCGCGACCCGGGTGGGCCCTCGGCGGTCCCGATGACCGCGGGCCGGCCACCTTCACGCACGATCTCGACCTCGAGCCCCTCCGCCCGCAGCAGGGCGGCGGTCGCCTCGGCGCTGGCCTCGACGTGGCTCTGGTCGAAGGCCCCGAGGCTGACGCTCGGGATGCGGGCCAGGGCCTCGAGGTCGGCGCGGAGGGCCGGCATGAGCCCGGACACGCGGTCGCGGAGGGTGGAGATCTGGTCGCTGGAGAGGGCGGCAGTCACGCGCCCGACCCTACCCACGGCGGACGCTCACCAGCGCAGCGCGGTCCACGGCATACCCGTCGTGCACCTACAGTGGTCACGTGTTCGGACGCAACAGGACGACCAACGAGCAGCTCGCCGACGAGGCGCTCCACCCGCAGCGTGAGGGGGCCAAGAACAAGCCCACCCCCAAGCGCCGCGACCAGGAGGCGGCACGCCGCCAGCCGCTCGTCGTCGCGGACCGCAAGAAGGCCAAGCAGGTCGACCGCGCCAAGCGCAGCGAGCAGATGTCCCGGACGCGCCAGGCCATGCTCACCGGGGACGAGTCCGGCCTGCCGGCCCGCGACAAGGGGCCGGTGCGCCGCTACACCCGCGACTTCGTCGACGCCCGGCGCAACCTCGCCGAGTTCATGCTGCCGATCATGCTCGTGGTGCTCGCCCTGAGCTTCCTCCGCACCAGCACGATCCTCTTCTTCGTCACGCTCCTGACCTATGGCGTGCTGCTCACCGCGGTCATCGACACCCTCTGGATGTGGCGCCGGCTGAAGCGCCGCCTCGTCGAGAAGTTCGGCGCCGAGGCGGCCGGGGCCAAGGGGAACGCGATGTATGCCGCGATGCGCGCCTTCCAGCTGCGCCGCTCGCGGATGCCGCGGGCGCTCGTCAAGCGCGGCGAGTACCCCTCCTGAGGTCGGGCCGCTCTCGACGTCACGACGGGGAAGCCGCCACGCCCACCACGCGGACCGTCAGGGAGCGGGCTCCAGGCTCATCGGCCCGTAGACCTTCTCACCGTCACGGTGGAGTGTCACCGCGGCCACACCGGCATCCGCGAGGTCGTGCCACACCTCCCCGAACCAGCTCTCGGCATCGGACTGCGTCGGGAAGGCGGTCTCGCTGAGGCCCTCCCCCGCCATCGGCGACCCGTCGGCGGCCTCGTAGGTCCAGGTCCACTGCTCGCTCACTTCTCGCGCACCCCCACCTCGACGAAGGGCGGCTTCGAGACGGTGGCCGCGAGGTCCCTCCCCCGCACGTCGACGACGACGTCGTCGCCCAGGGTCACCGACCGGTCGAGCAGCGCGAGGGCGATGCCCTGCCGCAGGGTCGGCGAGAAGGTCCCCGACGTGACCTCGCCGACCACGGCGCCCGAGGCGTCCTTGACCGGGCAGTGGGAGCGGGGGATGCCGCGCCCGGTCACGACGAGCCCGCGCATGAGGCGGCTCGTCCGCGCCGCACGCTCGGCGGTGAGCGCCTCCTTGCCCCAGAACTCCGGCTTGTCCCACCCGACGGCCCACGCCGCACCGGCCATGACCGGCGTGATGTCGAGGGAGAGGTCGTTGCCGTGGAGGGGGTAGCCCATCTCGGTGCGCAGGGTGTCCCGGGCGCCGAGGCCGCACGGGAGGCCGGCCTCCCCGGACACGGCCGCGGCGAGGGCGTCCCACACCGACCCGGCGACGTCCCACGGCGGGACGATCTCGTACCCCCGCTCGCCGGTGTACCCGGTGCGGCACACGATCACGGGAAGGCCCTCCCACTCCGTCTCGACGAAGCTCATGTAGTCGTGGTCGACGGGGAGCCCGAGGCTGCGCAGCACCTCGTCGGACCTCGGGCCCTGCACCGCGATGACGCCGTAGCGGTCGTGGAGGTTCTCGACGACCACGCCCTCCGGTGCGGCATCCGCGAGCATCTCGACGACCCGCGCCGTGTTCGCCGCGTTGGGGATGAGGAAGACGTCCTCGTCGGAGCGGAGGTACTGGATGAGGTCGTCGACGACCCCGCCGGAGCTCGTGCAGCACATCGTGTACTGGGCCTGTCCCGGGCCGATGCGGCGCAGGTCGTTCGTGAGGCACGCGTTGACGAAGTCGGCGGCGCCGGGGCCCGAGACCCGGGCCTTGCCGAGGTGCGACACGTCGAAGATGCCGACCCGCTCACGCACGGCCGTGTGCTCGGCGACGACCCCTCCACCGGGGTACTCGATGGGCATCGACCAGCCCCCGAAGTCGGCCATCTTGGCACCGAGGGCGACGTGCCGGTCGTGGAGCGGTGAGCGGAGGAGGTCGGTCATGTGGGCACGTTACCGCCTGCCGGCCGCTCCCCCGGCGGTCGATAGTGTGCCGCCATGACATCCCTGTCCGTGACGACCCGCACCCCCGCCGAGCTCCCCGTCGACGCCCTCGTCGTGGGCTCGGTGCACACCGCCGACGGCGCCGACCTCGCGCACGGTCACGGCCTGCCCCGCAAGGCGCTCATGCACCTCCAGGCGGTGCTGTCGGACGTCGAGGCGACGGGCAAGCAGGACGAGGTCGTGCGGGTCGTCGCCGTGCCGGGCGTCAAGGCGACGTCGGTCGTCGTGACCGGCCTCGGCCCCGGAACTGCGCGCCGACCGGCATACGACCACGCCGTCCTGCGCAGCGCGGCCGGGGCCGCGCTGCGCACGGTGCGCGGCAAGAAGGCGGTGGCCGTCGCCCTGCCCACACCCGACGTCGAGAGCCTGGGGGCGGTCGCCGACGGCGCGTATGCCGGGTGCTACGCCTATGACAAGGCCGCGCCGCTCGGTGGGCGGCGTGGCGCCGGCAAGGCGCCTGCGAGCGGGGCCGGTCCGCGGGTGGTCGTCGTCTCGGGAACGGGGCAGGGCAAGGCCGCTCGGGATGCCGTGGCGCGCGCCGGCGTGCTGGGCTCGGCGCGCGACTGGGCGCGCGACCTCGTCAACACGCCGCCCAACCTCCTCTTTCCCCAGTCCTTCGCCGACGGCGTGAGGAAGCGGGTCACGGCGTCACGTGCGAAGGTGTCGGTCTCGGTGCTCGACGAGAAGGCACTCGTCAAGGGTGGCTTCGGGGGCATCGTCGGCGTCGGCCAGGGGTCGGTGCACCCGCCCCGGATCGTGACGATGTCGTGGGCGCCGGCCGGAGCACAGGCGTCGGTCGCGCTCGTCGGCAAGGGGATCACGTTCGACTCGGGCGGCCTCAACATCAAGCCCACGACCGGCATGGTGACGATGAAGAGCGACATGGCCGGGGCGGCTGCCGTCGCGGCGACGGTCCTCGCGGCGGCCGAGCTCGGCGTCCCGGTCGCGGTGACGGGGTACCTCTGCCTCGCCGAGAACATGCCCAGCGGCACGGCGCAGCGACCGAGCGACGTCGTCGTCATGCGCAACGGCACGAGCGTCGAGATCCTCGACACCGACGCGGAGGGGCGCATGGTGCTCGCCGACGGCCTGTGCCTCGCGAGCGAGAAGCACCCCGACTGGGTTGTCGACATCGCCACGTTGACAGGCGCCCAGGTCATCGCACTGGGCAACGAGATCGCGGGGGTCATGGGCAACGACGACGCCTTCCGCAGTCGGGTCGTCGACGCGGCGGGTGCCGCCGGCGAGGGGGCCTGGCCGATGCCGCTGCCCCCCGAGCTGCGGGCCAAGCTGGACACCCCCACGGCCGACATCGCGCACAAGGGCGACCGCGACGGGGGGATGCTCACCGCCGGCCTCTTCCTCAAGGAGTTCGTGGGCGAGGGCATCCCGTGGGCCCACGTCGACATGGCCGGCCCGTCGTTCAACACCAAGGGTCCGCGCGGTCACACGCCCAAGGGCGGCACCGGGTTCGGCGTCGGCACCCTCCTCGGCCTCGTGGAGTCCGCAGCCACGACGTGACCCCCGGGTCCGCCCGATCCGACCTTCCGACCTACGATACCTCCCGAACTCGCGACCTCTCGCGCCGCCCCGTCCTCCCCGACCTTGTCTGTCAGGGTGCGGCCGACACGCGCTGGGAACGGCGTGTCGCGGCACCCTGACAGACGAAGTCGGGGAGGAACTTGCGGGGCGGGCAGGGGGCAGAGGGTGGGGTCAGCCGCCGCTCTTGCGGCGGAACATCTGCTGCGTCGCGCTCGCCTCGGGGCCGTGGGCGTGGTCGACCTTGGTGTGCTCGGAGTGGTCGGAGACGTCCTTGCCACCGTGCGACTTCTTGGCGTCCAGGGCGGCGCGGTACTTCGCCTTCACCTCGTCGTCGACGGCGGGGCGCGGCTTCTTCGAGCCTGACATCAGGGGTCCTTCCGTGGGCGGTCGGTCGGCTCCAGCCTTGCACGCCCGGCGAGCGACCTCCACCACGTTGTGACGCAGCGGCACCCACCCCGTCCGCGTCGGGTCACGGCCGGTGGGTCACATGCCCTTCGGACGGCGCTGGCGTGAGGTCCACTCCCGCATCCGGCGCGGGTACCCCGTGAGGTTGACGTCGTAGACCGGGATGTCGAGGGACCGCGCCACCTCGAACGCCACCGGCCGCGACGGCAGCGCCCGACGGGTCCACTCACCGTCGTGCGCGATGAGCACGACGGTCGTCGCGGTGACGTTGGTGGCCGGCTCGACGTACGCCTCGACGCCGCGCCGGGAGCGGGTGAACTCCTCGAGGTGCGTGCGCGCGCCCGACAGGTCTCCCCCACCGTGCGGCGCCTGCTGACCACGTCCGCGTCTCCACCACGCCATGCGCACACGATAAGGCGTCCCCCTCGGCCCACCCCGTGAGGTCTGCTCGAGAGAGGTGTGTGAGCCGACTCGGGGGTGCAAGGATGCTGGCCAGCGTCCGGACGGCCACACCCTCGTCGCCGGCGCCCCACCGTCGCCACAGCAAGGGAGCAACCACGGATGCCGGCCACCGCCGAGACCACCCATGACGTCGTCGTCCTCGGGGGAGGCAGCGGAGGCTATGCCTGCGCCATGCGCGCCGCCGAGCTCGGGATGAGGGTCGCCCTCGTCGAGAAGGACCTCCTCGGGGGCACCTGCCTGCACCGCGGCTGCATCCCCACCAAGGCCCTCCTCCACGCCGCCGAGGTCGCCGACTCCACCCGCGAGGCCGCGCACTTCGGTGTTCGCGCGACGCTCGAGGGCATCGACATGCCGGCGGTCACGGCATACCGGGACGGGGTCGTGAGCCGGCTGCACAAGGGCCTGCAGGGCCTGGTCTCGAAGCAGCAGATCGACTACGTCGAGGGCGCGGGCCGGCTCGAGGACGCCCGCACGGTCGTGGTCGGTGAGCGGCGCCTCGTGGCGGACCACGTCGTGCTCGCGACCGGTTCCTTCGCCCGCACGCTGCCCGGCCTCGAGATCGGCGGACCGGTCATGACGAGCGACGACGTGCTGGGGCTCGACCACGTTCCCGGGCGGGTCGTCGTGCTCGGTGGCGGGGTCATCGGGGTCGAGTTCGCGTCCGTCATGCGCTCCTTCGGCGCGGACGTCACGATCGTCGAGGCCCTCCCGCGCCTCGTGGCCGCGGAGGAGCCGGGCGTCAGCAAGGCTCTCGAGCGCGCCTTCCGCAAGCGCGGCATCGCGTTCCGCACCGCGGTCCGGTTCGAGTCGGCGAGCGTCGAGGGCGACACGGTCACGGTGACGCTCGAGGGCGGCGACGAGCTCGCCGCCGACCTGCTGCTCGTCGCCGTGGGCCGCGGCCCGGTCACCGAGGGGCTCGGCTACGAGGAGGCCGGCGTGACCCTGGACCGGGGCTACGTCGTCACCGACGAGCGCTGTCGCACCTCGGTCGACGGGGTGTATGCCGTCGGCGACATCGTGCCCGGCCTCCAGCTCGCGCACCGCGGGTTCGCCCAGGGCATCTTCGTCGCCGAGGACATCGCGGGCCTGCGACCCCAGCCGGTCGTGGAGTCGACGATCCCTCGGGTCACGTACTGCGACCCAGAGATCGCCTCGGTCGGACTCACCGAGGAGCAGGCCCGGGACGTTCACGGCGAGGTCGAGACCTACGAGTACAACCTCGGAGGCAACGGCAAGTCACAGATCCTCCGCACCCAGGGCTTCGTCAAGCTCGTCCGCGCCAAGGACGGGCCGGTCGTCGGGGTGCACATGGTCGGCGCGCGGATGGGCGAGCAGGTCGGGGAGGCCCAGCTCATCGTCGGCTGGGAGGCCCATGCCGAGGACGTCGCCGGCCTCGTCCACGCCCACCCGACCCAGAGCGAGGCCCTGGGCGAAGCCCACCTGGCGCTCGCAGGGAAACCCCTCCACGCTCACAACTAGAGTGACTACCGCCACCGCCCACGAAGGAGAGCTGTTCCGATGTCAGAACGCGTGAAGATGCCTGCGCTCGGCGAGTCCGTCACCGAGGGAACCGTGACGCGGTGGCTGAAGAGTGTGGGCGACAGCGTGGAGGTCGACGAGCCGCTGCTCGAGGTCTCGACCGACAAGGTCGACACCGAGATCCCGTCCCCGGTGGCAGGGACGCTGCAGGAGATCCTCGTCCAGGAGGACGACACCGTGCCGGTGGGCGCCGACCTCGCGGTGGTCGGCGACGCGTCCGCCGCCGACGGTGGTGGGACCGGTGGTGAGCAGCAGGGCCAGCAGGCAGCGGCCGCGCAGGGGCCGAGCGACGCCGTGGCCGACCCGGCCGACGGCGACGCCGTCGCCGAGGCGGGCGACGAGGGCGGTCAGGAGCCGGCGGAGCCGCAGGCACCCGCCCAGGCCGAGGCACCCGCCCAGGCCGAGGCACCCACCGAGCAGCCGCAGGCCCCCGCGGCACCCCAGCCGCCCGCCGACCAGCCGGCGGCAGCAGACGCGTCAGGGTCCGGTGGCTCGGGCGGCGGCACGACGGTGAAGATGCCTGCGCTCGGCGAGTCCGTCACCGAGGGAACCGTGACGAGGTGGCTGAAGCAGGTCGGCGAGGAGGTCGCCGTCGACGAGCCCCTCCTGGAGGTCTCCACGGACAAGGTCGACACCGAGATCCCCTCCCCCGTGGCCGGCACCCTCACGTCGATCCTCGTCCAGGAGGACGAGACCGTTCCGGTCGGCGCCGAACTGGCGGTCGTCGGTGGCAGCGGCGGAGGCCAGGCCGAGGCGGCCGCCGCCGCCTCCCAGCCTGCAGCCCCGGTGTCCGCCCCGGCGCCGGAACAGCCCCCGGCCCCCGCCGAGGAGGCAGCGCCACAGCAGGAGGACTCGGCTCCGGAGCAGCCCGCGGCACCTGTGGCCCCCGCCCCTGCGGCCCCAGCGCCTGCCGCTCCCGCGGCCCCAGCGCCTGCCGCTCCCGCCGCCCCGGCGCCTGCCCCACCCTCCGGCCCGTCCGTGGACACGGCGCCCCCCGTGCAGCCGGCCGCCCAGGCCCCCGCGCCGGCCGAGCCACCGACATCGTCGGGTGAGGGCGTCGACGACAGGGACGCCGCGGCATACGTCACGCCTCTCGTCCGCAAGCTCGCCGCCGACCACGGCATCGACCTCGCGACGCTCACCGGCACCGGGATCGGTGGTCGGATCCGCAAGCAGGACGTCCTGGCGGCCGCCGAGGCTGCCAAGGCGCCCGCCACGACCGCACCTGGGGCCGCTCCCACGGCGCAGGCTCCGGCGGCGAGCGCGCCCGCACCGGCCGCAGCACCCGCGGCCGACTCGAAGCGGGGCACGACCGAGAAGATGTCCCGCCTGCGCAAGACCATCGCGCGCCGCATGGTCGAGTCGCTCCAGGTCTCGGCGCAGCTCACGACGGTCGTCGAGGTCGACGTCACGCGCATCTCGCGGCTCCGCGACCGGGCCAAGGGCGACTTCGCGAAGCGGGAGGGCACCAAGCTGAGCTTCCTCCCGTTCTTCGCCCTCGCCGCCGTCGAGGCCCTCAAGGTGCACCCCACCGTCAACGCGAGCATCGAGGACGACGAGGTGACCTACCACGGCGGCGAGCACCTCGGCATCGCGGTCGACACCGAGAAGGGCCTGCTCGTGCCGGTGATCAAGAACGCCGGCGACCTCAACATCGCGGGTCTCGCCCGGGGCATCGCCGACGTCGCGGACCGCACGCGGGCCAACAAGATCATGCCGGACGACCTCGCCGGGGGCACCTTCACCATCACCAACACCGGGTCGCGGGGTGCGCTGTTCGACACCCCGATCATCAACCAGCCCCAGGTCGCGATCCTGGGCACGGGTGCGGTCGTCAAGCGCCCGGTCGTCGTCACAGCGGAGGACGGCGGTGAGACGATCGCGATCCGGTCGATGGTCTACCTCGCGTTGTCCTACGACCACCGGATCGTCGACGGCGCGGATGCCGCGCGCTTCCTCACGACGATGAAGCAGCGGCTCGAGGAGGGTGCCTTCGAGGCGGACCTCGGTCTCTGACCGGTCGCCAGGAAGCCTTCCATGCCTCGCATCGCTGTCACCGGTTCGTCCGGCCTCATCGGCACTGCCCTCGTCGCCGCGCTCCGCCAGCGCGGCGACGAGGTGGTGCGGCTCGTCCGCCGTCCCCCCGGCGCAGCCGACGAGGTGCAGTGGGACCCTCCGAGCCGTCACCTCGACCCGTCGGTGCTCGACGGCGTCGATGCACTCGTCAACCTCGCCAGCGCGGGGCCGGGCGACAGGCGCTGGACTGCGTCGTACAAGCGGGAGATCCTCGCGTCGCGGGTCAACTCGACGCACGCCGTTGCCACGGCGGTCGCGGAGGCCGGCCACCCGGTGCGACTCGTCTGCGCCTCCGCCACGGGCTACTACGGGGACCGGGGCGACGAGCCGCTCACCGAGCAGAGCGGGCCGGGCTCCACGTTCTTCACCGACGTCGTCGCGGCCTGGGAGGCCGCGGCCGCGCCCGCGGAGGATGCCGGCGCCTCGGTCGCCTACTGCCGCACCGGCATCATCCTGGCCGAGGACGGGCCGATGTCGCGGCTCCTGACCCTGACGAAGCTGGGGTTGGCAGGGCCGATGGCGGGAGGCCGGATGTGGTGGTCCTGGATCACGCTCGCGGACGTCGTCGGCGGCATGCTGCACCTCATCGACCGCCCCGAGATCACCGGTCCGGTGAACCTCGTCAGCCGCGAGCCCGTGCACCAGCGCGACCTCGTCGCCGCCCTCGCCGGGGCGATGCACCGCCCGTCGTTCTTCCCGGCGCCCGGGTTCGGCGTGCACCTCGTCGTGGGCGAGTTCGCCGGGGAGATCCTCAGCAGCAAGCGGATCGCCGGGGACGTGCTCGTGGACTCGGGCTACCAGCACCAGCACCCCGACGTGCAGTCCGCCGTCCGCTGGCTGGTCGGCTGAGGCGGCACCCCGAGGGCCGTTGTCAGCCTCCGGGTCGGACGTCTGCCACGCGCCACCCCGCGTCGGTCCACCAGACGTGGACGAGCACCGGCGGGCCGCGCTCCGCCGGTCGCGAGGTCGACCCGGTGGGTCCCGTCACGGCATACGGCCCGGTGTCGATGCGCGCACGGAGCACCGCACGCTGCGGCGTGGCCGAGACGGTCTCGCCGTCGGCGACCGCGTAGCGGAGACCCGTGTAGCGCAGGCCCGCTCGCGCGAGGTCGGCGACGGCCGCGACGTCACGGACCCATGCCGGGGACCTCGGCGCATCCGCAGCGTGCAGGAGGGCCGGCGCGCCCTCCCGCCACGCGGCGGCCCGAGCGTCGGCCAGGGCGGCGAGCAGCTCGGCAGGACGCTCGCGCGGGGCCGAGGGGTCGGTGCGAGCGTCGGCTCGAGCAGCGGTTCGAGGCTCGGCTCGTAGCCCGGGAGGGCCGGCCGAGGCCTCGGTGACTCCGGCGGCGCGCGTGGGTACGGGAGGTGACGGCTGGGGGACGGCCACCGCCGCCGAACCGTGTCGGGTGTCCGCCCGACCTCGGTCCTGACCCAGCGCGGAGACGGTGAGGACGAGGACCGCGAGGAGCACCACCGCGGTGAGCACAGAGCCAACGGTGCGGCCCAACGACGACCCACCGACCCCCACGGTCACGACCGACCGGCGACTCCGACCTCCGGGCCTGGCGTGCCGCCCCCTCCTCCGCGGCACTCCCTCGGCTCCAGTCCGCGGACGGCCGCGCGCCCTACCCGGCAGCAGCCGGTGACGCAGCGCCCGACCGCGCCGGCGAGGGTCAGGCTCGGGCGGCGCGCCCGCGGCGGCCCGGAGCCGGTACGTCACCGCGCTGACCTCGTCGTCGTCGCGGACGAGGTCGAGCGGCACCGGAGTGGCCGCGCGGAAGAGGGCCCAGGCGAGCTCGTGCGCACCGGGACGGTCGCCCGGCTCGGGCGCCAGCGCGGCGTCGACGGCCCGGACGACGGGCTCGGACCCCTCGCCCGCCAGGCACAGGTCGCTCAGCGCCGGCCGCAGGCCCGGGGGCCCCGGCACCTGCCCCGTGAGGCAGAGCCACCCGAGGGACCCCAGGCCGTAGACGTCGGACGCGGGCGAGGGGTCCTCGCCGAGCACGACCTCGGGCGCGAGGTACCCGTCGGTGCCCCAGACCCCGGGCGAGATGTCCCCGACCACGTGGCCGAGCCCGAGGTCACCCAGCACCGCGCGCCCCTCGAGGTCGAGCAGGACGTTGCCCGGGGACACGTCGCCGTGGACCACGCCGAGGTCGTGGAGCCGGCCGATCGCGGACGCCACGGGGGCCAGCACGGTGACGACCTCCCCGGGGGCGAGGTGACCCCGGGCCCGGACGAGGCCGTCGAGGGACCCTCCACGCAGGTGCGGCATGACGAGCGCGACCCGCCCGTCGTCGAGCTCGACGCACGCCTCGACCGCCACCACGTGAGCCGAGGCCGCGCGGGCCGAGAGGGAGGCCTCCCGCCACGCGGCCTCCACGCTGCCGAGCTCCGCGTGCACGACCTTCACGGCGACGCGGTGACCGTCGGCCAGGGCGACGCCCGCCCACACCTCGCTCGTGCCACCGCGGGCGATGAGCTCCCCCAGCTCGACGCCAGGGACCTCCGGAGCCACTCCCGCCGGCTCACCCTCCGCCGACTCACCCTCCGCCGGTTCGCCCCCCGTCGCCTCGTGCATCCCGTCGCCCACCCCCGTCCCGTGCATGGCGACACCCTGCCCCGGATGCCGCAAGCTCCCGCCGAGTTGTCCACAGGCCGCCCTAAGGTGGGCGGCATGACAGCCGACGCCCCGACGATCCTCGCGACGTCCGGCGGCTTCCGGTACGGCCCGCGGACCCGGCTCGAGTTCGACGCCTTGGTCCACCACGCCGTCGACCTGTCCGGGGCTCACGGCCGGCGCCCGCGGGTCAGCGTCGTCGGCACGGCATCCGGTGACCAGGACCACCTGGGCTACTGGCTCCTCGAGGCGGGCCGCGTGGCAGGGTTCGACGTCACCTGCGTCGACCTCTTCCCGATGCCCAGCCTCGACGACGTGCCGGGCCACCTGCTCGCGGCCGATGTCGTCTGGGTGGGCGGCGGCTCGGTCGCCAACCTGCTCGCGGTCTGGGACGTGCACGGCCTGCGTCCGGCGATGCGGGCGGCCTGGGAGTCCGGCGTCGTGCTGGCCGGTGTCTCGGCGGGGGCCATCTGCTGGTACGTCGGCGGGTGCACCGACTCGTTCGGACCCAAGCTGCGAGCCGTCACCAACGGCCTGGCCCTGCTCCCCTACGGCAGCGGCGTGCACTACGACTCCGAGGAGGCCCGGCGGCCCACGATCCACTCCCTCGTCGCCGACGGCACGCTCCCCGAGACCCACTGCACCGACGACGGCGTCGGGCTGGTCTACCGCGGCACCGAGCTCGTCGAGGCGGTGTCGGAGGTCGACGGCAAGGGGGCCTACGTCGTCACCCGCGGGGCTGACGGCATCAGCGAGGAGCGCCTCGAGCCGCGCCGCCTCCCGCGTCCCTGACTCTCAGGCCGAGGGCGACGGTGTCGTCACGGCGACGACGCGCTCCCGCGCGGCCGACGCTCGCGCGGCATCGATGACCGCGAGGGTGTGCACGGCATCCCACGGGTCCACCGGCATCGCGGCCTGGCGGTCCGGCGCCAGCAGGGCCTCCCGCACCGCGCGGTAGAGGTCGGCCTGGGTGCTGCCCGAGCGCCGCACCGGCTCGCGCTCGTCCCCGCGGTACAGCCAGCCGCTGTGCCCGGCATCCGCGTCGGCCTGGCCGGTCCACACGTGCGCCTCCCCGGTGAAGTCGGCCATGACGTAGGCCGCAGCCGTCCCGAGCAGCCGGACGCGGGGGCCGGGTGCCCCCGAGAGCGAGGTGGCGCCGAGGTGCGACACCACTCCCCCGGTGTGGCGGCAGACGAGGAACGCGTCGTCCTCTGCAGGCGTGCTGCGAGCCGCCACCGTCGCGAAGACCGTTGCCACCGGCCCGAACAGCTGCACCGCGGCGTCGACGAGGTGGCTGTGCAGGTCGAGCAGGATGCCGCCGCCCTCGGCAGCGCTCGCGTTCTCGCGCCAGCGGTCCTTCGGCACCGGCCGCCAGCGCTCCCACCGCATCTCGTAGCGGAACGGAGTGCCCACGAGACCCTCGCGCACGACCCGGGCGACGGTGGCCTGTTCCGCGTCGTAGCGCCGGTTCTGGAAGACGGTGAGCGGCACCCCTGCCGCGGCGGCGTACCGCACGACCTCGGCCGCGGATGCCGCGTCCACCGCGAGCGGCTTGTCGACGACGCAGGGGATGCCGGCGTCCGCGACCCGACGCACCTGCTCGGCGTGCCCGCCGCTCGGCGTGGCGAGGACGACGACGTCGACGTCCTCGACCGCGAGGAGGTCGTCCAGGCCACCCACCACGCGCACACCGGGCAGGTCTGCCTGCGCGGCAGCGGCCCGCTCCGGGTTGCGCGTCGACACCGCGACGACCTCACAGCCCGCATCGGCGAGGAGGGGGGCGTGGATGTCCCGCCCGGCGAACCCGTACCCGGCCAGAGCGACGCGCGTCATGCGCGACAGCCTAGGACCGCACGGGCTCCGGGCCCGACGTGTCGGCGACCGCGCCGGCATCTCCGCCGGCACCCGCGTCCACGGGAGCCCCGGCGTCCGCACCGCCCGGCGCGTCCCGGTCGGCGTCGAACCGGCTCGGCCACCACACCCGCCGACCGATGTCGTATGCCGCGGCCGGCACGAGGAGCGAGCGCACGACGAACGTGTCGAGCAGCACACCGAAGGCGACGATGAACGCGATCTGCACGAGGAAGACGAGCGGCAGCACCGCAAGGGCCGAGAAGGTCGCAGCGAGGACGATGCCGGCGCTCGTGATGACCCCGCCGGTCACGGCCAGGCCGACGAGGATGCCGGGCCGCGTCCCCCGTCCCTGGGCCTCCTCCCGCACCCGGGTCATGAGGAAGATCGAGTAGTCGATGCCCAGCGCGACGAGGAAGACGAACCCGTAGAGCGGGATCGCCGGGTCGCCACCCGTGAAGCCGAAGACGTGGTCGAAGACGAGGGCCGAGATGCCGATCGTCGCCGCGAAGGACACGACGTTGGCCGCCACGAGGAGCAACGGGGCGACGACCGAGCGCAGCAGCAGAGAGAGCACGACGAAGATCACGAGGAGGATCGCCGGCACGATGACCTTGAGGTCTCGCGAGCTCGCGTCGAGCACGTCGAGGTTGGTCGCGGCGTTGCCGCCGACGAGCGCGTCGGTGCTCACGGCATCCAGGTCGGTCCGGAGGCGCTCCACGGTGTCCTTCGCCCCCTGGCTGTCGGACGCGTCCTTGGTCGTCGCCTGGATGAGGACGTTGCCGTCGACGACCTTCGGGGGCACCGCGGGTTGGCCGGGTTGCGGTGGCACGAGCCCGACGTAGGCGCTGTCGACCCCGGAGTCCGCGGTCACGACGGCGAGCGCGGCCTGGGCGTCCGCCTCGGGCACGACGATCTGGATCGGCGTCGCCGACCCTGCGGCGAAGTGGTCGCCGAGCACCTTCTGGGCGGTGATCGAGTCGGTGTCGTCGAGGAAGGTCTCGTCGATCGTCGACCCGCTCGCCTTGAACGTCGGTGCGAACGCCGCAGCGGCGAGCAGCACGACGAGCGTGACGACCCACGTGCGGCGCGGGTGGCGCCCGACGAGGTCGGCGACCCGCCCCCACACGCCCTTGGTCCCGACGACGTCCTCGGCGTGGACGTGGTCGAGCTTGGGCGCGAAGGGCCAGAACGCCTTGCGGCCGAAGAGGAGCAGGACCGCCGGCAGGAAGGTCAGGGAGGCGAGCAGCGCACCGGTGATGCCGAGCGCGCCCACCGGGCCGAGCCCCGAGGTGCTCCGCAGCTCGGCGAGGAGGAGGCAGAGCAGGCTGAGGATGACGGTCGCGGCCGAGGCGACGATCGGCTCGACGGAGCCCCGCCAGGCCTGCTTGAGCGCGACCCACGAGCTGGGCTCGTCGTGCAGCGCCTCCTTGAACCGGCTGACGAGGAGCAGCGCGTAGTCCGTCGAGGCACCGACGACGAGGATGAAGAGGATGCCCTGTGACTGGCCGGACAGCGTGATGACGTCGTTGAGGGCCAGCTGGTAGACGACGAGCGACGCCGCGCTCAGCCCGAAGACCGCGCTGAGGAGCACGGCGAACGGGAGGATCGGGCTGCGGTAGACGATGAGGAGGATGACGAGGACGACGAGGAGCGCCACCCCGAGGAGGATGCCGTCGATCCCCGCGAACGCCTCGGCGAAGTCGGCGATGAGCCCACCCGGCCCGCCGACGTAGCCGTCGAGGCCGGCCGGGGCCAGGGTGGCGGCGATCTCGGCCCGCAGTGCCGCCGCCCCCTCCGCGAGGGCCGTCGTGTCGCCCTGGGCCTCCGCGCCCGTCGTCGCGTCCAGCGGCACGGTGACCAGCACCGCCTTGCCGTCCTGCGACGGGATCGGCGTCGGCGCCGTGTCCCCCACGAGGTAGTCCCCGAGCGTGGCCCCCTCACCGAGCTCCGGGAGGGGCAGGTCGGGCACGCCCTGGGCGAACTCCGCGACGGCCTGGAGGTCCTCGGGCGTCAGCGTCCCCCCGTCCGCCCGCTCGACGACGACGAGGTAGGGCAGGGTGTCGCTCTCGTTGAGCTGCGCGACCGCCTCGCTGACGAGGGTGGACTCGGCGCTCTTCGGCAGGAACGTCGAGTTGTCGTTGGACTGGACGCCCGAGAGCTTCCCCTGGGCCGTCCCACCGAGCCCCGCGACGACCAGCCAGGCCAGGAGCACGAGGACCGCTCCCCAGATGACCTTCCGTGGTCGGCGGGCTCGGGCACGGAGGTCGTCAGGAGTCTCGCTCATGCGGCAGAGCCTAGGAGGCGGCATCGAACGTCCGCACGCAGGTGTCGAGGGTTCGCGGCGTACGGTGGGGCGCATGCGCTTCGTCCACCTCGGCTTCGCGCCCGACCTCGTCGACTACGAGGAGGGCTGGGCCACCCAGCGTGACGTGCACGCCCAGGTCGTCGACGGCATCCTCGACGACACCACGCTCCTCCTCGAGCACGCCCCCGTGTACACCGCGGGCAAGCGCACCGAGCCGCACGAGCGACCCGTCGACGGGACCCCCGTCATCGACGTCGACCGGGGCGGCAAGATCACGTGGCACGGCCCCGGGCAGCTCGTCGGCTACCCGATCGTCCGCCTGCAGGAGGTGCCCATCGACGTCGTCGCGCACGTGCGGCGGCTCGAGGAGGTGATGATCCGGGTGTGCCGGGACTTCGACGTCGAGACGGTGCGGGTCGACGGGCGGAGCGGGGTCTGGGTGCTCGCCGACGAGCACGGCCCCGACCGCAAGCTGGGAGCCATCGGGGTGCGGGTCAGCCGGCGCGTGACGATGCACGGCTTCGCGCTCAACTGTGACGCCGACCTCTCGTGGGCCGACGCGATCATCCCCTGCGGCATCGCCGACGCCGGCGTGTCGTCGCTGACCATCGAGGCCGGACGCCCGATCAGGGTCCAGGACGTGCTGCCGTATGCCGAGAAGCACCTGTCCGACGTCCTGGCCTGAGGCCTCCGAACGCTCGGCGTAGGCTGGAGCGCGTGACTGTCGCACCCGAGGGACGCCGCCTGCTGCGGGTCGAGGCGCGCAACGCGCAGACCCCGATCGAGCGCAAGCCCGAGTGGATCCGCACGACCGCGAAGATGGGGCCGGAGTTCACCCAGATCCACGCGATGGTCAAGGGCGAGGGCCTCCACACGGTCTGCCAGGAGGCCGGCTGCCCGAACATCTTCGAGTGCTGGGAGGACCGCGAGGCCACCTTCCTCATCGGTGGCGACACCTGCACCCGACGGTGCGACTTCTGTGACATCGCCACGGGCCGCCCCCAGGCCCTCGACCTCGACGAGCCGCGCCGGGTCGCCGAGTCGGTGCGCACGATGGGCCTCCGCTACTCGACCGTGACCGGCGTCGCCCGCGACGACCAGCCCGACGGCGCGGCCGGCCTCTACGCCGAGACGATCCGCCAGATCCACGCGCTCAACCCGCACACCGGCGTCGAGATCCTGCCCCCCGACTTCGGCGCCAGGCCCGAGCTCGTCGGGCTGGTCTTCGACGCCCGGCCCGAGGTCTTCGCCCACAACCTCGAGACGGTCCCGAGGATCTTCAGGTCCATCCGCCCGGCGTTCACCTACGAGAAGTCCCTCCGCGTGCTCACCATGGCGCGCGAGGCCGAGCTCGTCACGAAGTCCAACCTCATCCTCGGCATGGGCGAGGAGGACCACGAGATCGAGGAGGCGATCCGCGACCTGCACGAGGCCGGGTGCGACATCCTCACGATCACCCAGTACCTCCGGCCCTCACCCAAGCACCACCCGATCGACCGCTGGGTCAAGCCCGAGGAGTTCGTCCACTGGTCCGCCGTGGCCGACGACATGGGGTTCAAGGGCGTCATGGCCGGCCCCCTGGTCCGCAGCTCCTACCGCGCAGGTCGGCTCTGGGCCACGGCCATGCAGCGTTGGGGCCGACCCATCCCGGAGCACCTCGCCCACCTCGCCGCGGCGACCGCAGACCCGGCCCGCCAGGAGGCCGCATCGTTGGTGGCCCGGGCGGCACGCACCGTATCCTGATCACCCACGTCCGCGGCGTCCCGCAGGCCACGCCCCACCGATCCAGGAGCACGACCCCCCGTGTCCGACAAGCCCGAGAAGTCCGAGAAGTCCGGCCGCTTCGCCCAGATCCGTCAGGCCTACGCGGCGATCAAGTCCCTCGACTCCAACCTCGGGTGGTGGATGCTCCTCGCCGGGGTCGTCACCGGTGGGGTCATCGTCTCGGTCGGGTTCGTGCTCGGCGGCTGGTGGCGCTGGTACTCCATCATCATCGGCATCCCGGCGGCGCTCCTGGCCGCCATGCTCGTCATGAACCGCCGGGGCAACACCGCGATGTACCGCGCGCTCGAGGGCCAGCCCGGCGCCGCCGGTGCCGCCCTCACCGGCATGGGTCGCCGGGGCTGGTACGTCCCGCAGGAGCCGGTCGCCCTCGAGGGCGCACGCGGCACGCGTCCCGCCGACATGGTCGACGCGGCCATGGTCTTCCGCGCCCTCGGACGCCCGGGCGTCGTCCTCATCGGCGAGGGGCCCACGGGGCGCGTCACGAAGCTCCTCAAGCAGGAGGAGAAGAAGGTCGCCCGGGTCGCCCCCGGGGTGCCGGTGCACCTCTGGGTCGTCGGTGACGGCGAGGACCAGGTGCCGGTCAAGAAGCTCTCCGGCCGGCTGACCCGCATGCGTCCCGTGCTCACCAAGGCCGAGACGGCCGTCGTCAACAAGCGCCTCAAGTCCCTCGGCGGCATGAGGCCACCCATCCCCAAGGGTGTCGACCCCACCCGGGCCCGCATGGACCGCAAGGCGATGCGCGGCAAGTGACCGCCTGTCGGCACCCGCGCAGCGAAGGACCCCGGCTCGACGAGCCGGGGTCCTTGCGGTGGTGCGGCGGTCAGCTCTTGCCGTCCGCCAGCCGGTAGGTCGACACACCCAGGAGGATCTGCACGAAGCCGAGGGCCATCGCCATGGCGCTCACACCGAAGGCCAGGACCGAGGTGAAGAGCGATGCCCGGAGGAACGAGCCGTTCATGACGGTCGCGCGCTTCGGGTCCTCACGGTCGAGCTGCGCGTAGGTCTTGCCACCGGCCAGCTCGAGGGAGTGCTTCTGGATGATCTGCGCCTGCGAGTAGGCGGTGAAGGGACCGTTGACGTCCTTGCCCGCATTGGTGCTGGCGTCCTCGGCGACGACGATCTTCTCGTCGGAGAGCTGGCTCTGCACGAGCACCCAGGTGCTCGCCCCGCCGATGAGCATGATGGCGCCGATGACGGCGATGATGATCCCGGAGACCTTGACGAATCCGAACCGGTGCTTGGTCTCGGCGGCCTCGGGTGCCGGCCGGGAGATGGTGGTGTCGCTCATGTCCGCTCCTGCCCTAGTGGTGGTGTCGGGATCTTTCCGACTGGCTCGATTCTCCTACGCGCTGTAGTAGTTGAGCAAGCGACCACCCTGTCTCGTGCGTCACAGGCAGCTCACAGGTCCGCGGGTGTCCCCCACACGCGGACGATCTTCGTGCCGGCCGCGACGTCGTGCAGGCCACGACCGTCCTTGGAGGTGACCAGTGCCGGCACGAAGAGGCACAGCAGGAGCGTGCGGACGAGCACCTGGAGTGGGAACGTCCCGGTGCGCACCTGCCAGACCTGCATCCCGAGGAGGCGGTGTCCGACCGTCGACCCCGTCAGCGACACGAGGAGCACGTTCTCGAGGGCGAACAGCCCGAGGATCACCCACGAGCTCTGCGGCGCCCCGAGGAACATCGGCGGCGGCGCGGAGCCCGGCTCGAGCACGAGGTCGTAGGGCAGCAGCCCGAAGACGACCAACGCGCACAGGACCCAGTCGACGAGCCAGGCCACCCCGCGGCGGAGGGTGCTCGCGAGCCCGGGTCCGGCCTCGGTGCCGGCGGGCACGTCGGAGGCGGACGGCATACCGGGCTCGGCTGGGGTGGGCACGACGCCACTGTATGCCGGGAGCGGTCGCCTCCCGCTCGCCGCGGCATCCCGTGCGGTCGACCAGATCGTCCGCCTGTCGAGCGGCGAGTCTCACGCGTTGATACGGTGTTCCGCGTTACACCCGCGAAACACGCGGGTCATGGTCGGGAAACCGCCCCTTCGTAGTGTGCTCGCAACGCCCCAGGGCTGGCGCCCCCGAAAGCCCCTTGCCCGAACCAGGAGGTTCATAGTGTTCAGCTCCGCTGACGAGGTCCTCGACTTCATCAAGGCAGAGGACGTCAAGTTCGTCGACGTCCGCTTCTGCGACCTGCCCGGCGTCATGCAGCACTTCAACGTGCCCGCGAAGTCGGTCGAGAAGGACTTCTTCACGAACGGCCAGATGTTCGACGGGTCCTCGATCCGCGGCTTCCAGGCCATCCATGAGTCCGACATGAAGCTCGTGCCGGACCCGACGACCGCCTACGTCGACCCCTTCCGCGCCGAGAAGACGCTCATCATGAACTTCTCGATCGTCGACCCCTTCACCGGCGAGCCCTACAGCCGCGACCCGCGCAACATCGCGGCCAAGGCCGAGGCCTACCTCAAGTCCACCGGTATCGCGGACACCGCCTACTTCGGGGCCGAGGCGGAGTTCTACGTGTTCGACGACGTGCGCTTCGAGACCAAGCAGAACGCGGCGTACTACTACATCGACTCCGTCGAGGCCGCCTGGAACACCGGGCGCGTCGAGGAGGGCGGCAACCGCGGCTACAAGACCCGGTACAAGGGCGGGTACTTCCCCGTCCCGCCGGTCGACCACTTCGCCGACGTGCGCGACAGGATCTGCCTCAACCTCGCCGAGGTCGGGCTCACGGTCGAGCGCAGCCACCACGAGGTCGGCACCGCGGGCCAGCAGGAGATCAACTACCGCTTCAACACGCTCCTCCAGTCCGGCGACGACATGATGAAGTTCAAGTACGTCGTCAAGAACACGGTGTGGGAGGGCGGCAAGACCGCGACGTTCATGCCGAAGCCGATCTTCGGAGACAACGGCTCGGGCATGCACACCCACCAGTCGCTGTGGAAGGACGGCGAGCCGCTGTTCTACGACGAGCGTGGCTACGGCGGTCTCTCGGACATCGCCCGGTGGTACATCGGCGGCCTGCTCAAGCACGCCCCGGCCCTGCTCGCCTTCACCAACCCGACGGTGAACTCCTACCACCGCCTGGTCCCCGGCTACGAGGCTCCGGTCAACCTGGTCTACTCGGCCCGCAACCGCTCCGCTTGCGTGCGCATCCCGATCGCCGGCGACAGCCCGAAGGCCAAGCGCATCGAGTTCCGCATCCCCGACCCCTCGTCGAACCCCTACCTGTGCTTCGCGGCGCAGCTCATGGCCGGCCTGGACGGGATCAAGAACCGCATCGAGCCCCCGGAGCCGGTGGACAAGGACCTCTACGAGCTCCCCCCGGAGGAGCACGAGGCGATCGCGCAGGTGCCCGGTTCGCTGCCCGAGGTGCTCAACGCCCTCGAGGCCGACCACGAGTTCCTGCTCCAGGGCGACGTCTTCACCGAGGACCTCATCGCCACGTGGATCGAGTGGAAGCGCAAGAACGAGGTCGACCCGATCCGCTTCCGACCGCACCCCCACGAGTTCGAGATGTACTTCGACATCTGAGCAGACCCGCAGTTCAGAGGCCTGGTCGGCCTCAAGGCCCTTGGCGAGTCCTCACGAGCACTCAGCGCCGCAGCAACGGCGGCTCGTGAGGACTCGTCGGCGTCCGGCGAAAGGTGTCCCTGGGTCGTGCGCGTTCCGGTCCGGTTCGGTGAGCCCCCCGCTGCGGCGGCGCGATGCGGTGTGCGCGCCTTTTCTCACGCGTGCGGACGGTCCTCTTCGCCCGGTCGGCGGCGTCCATCGCGCCACGTGCCGGCGACCGATGGCATCACCTCAAGGTCGACGGTGGGTCGGAAGAACCACGCTGACCGAGGAGTATGTTTGTTCCTTCTGGTGGTTCGGGAGGCACGATGCCCGCAACGTATCTTGACTTCGACCTTCTGATCGAGCCCGGGGCGCAGGGCTATCGGGCGAAGGTACTTGACTCACCGGCCGGAGAAGCTGCCGCCGATTTCTCGTTGCCCTTCACACCGCAGGACATGGACATCTTCCTGCTGCGGCTCACCCGCTCGCTGAGCGAGGCACGGCGACGGGTCCGTCGGCTGGAGTCCCAGGAACGGGAGCTGGTCAGGGGGTTCGGGGGCCAGTTGTTCCAGGCGATGTTCTCCGGCCCGGTCCTGGGGGCCTTGCAGAGTAGCTTGAACGAGGCATTCCGAAAGGATGCCGGGCTGCGGATCCGGCTGCGGCTCGCGGACACGCCCGAGCTGGCCGATGTGCCGTGGGAGTTCCTGTTCAACCCGGTCGCCAACCGGTTCCTGAACCTCGCGCCTGATACGCCGCTGATCCGGTACCTGGATCTGCCGATGCCGGTCCGCCCGCTCACGGTGACCCCGCCCCTGAGGGTCCTGGTGATGGTCTCGAGTCCGACCGACTTCCCGGAGCTCGATGTGGCGGCCGAGGTGGACCGGCTCACCAGGGCTCTGGACGAGGTGGTCAAGAGAGGGCTGGTCACGATCACGCGGTTGCCCAGCGCCTCGCTGTCAGGCCTGCAGCGACCGCTCAGGTTGGAGAACTACCACATCTTCCACTTCATCGGGCACGGGGGCTTCGACGACCATGCCCAGGACGGCGCTCTGGCGCTGGAGGACGCCTATGGCCGGTCCCGCCTGGTGAGCGGCCAGGATCTGGGGGTGATGCTGAGCGCCCACCGCTCCCTTCGTCTGATTGTCCTGAACGCGTGCGAAGGTGCGCGTGCCGCCACCTCCGACCCCTTCGCCGGAGTTGCCCAGAGTCTGGTCCAACAGGGGATCCCGGCAGTGATCGCGATGCAGTTCGAGATCACGGACGAAGCGGCCATCACGTTTTCCGAGGAGCTGTACGCCGCCATCGCTGATGGCTACTCAGTGGATGCCGCGCTGGGTGAGGCTCGTCGGGCCATTTTCGCCTCGGGCAACGACGTCGAGTGGGCCACCCCTGTTCTCTACACCCGCTCAGCGAACGGGCAGCTGTTCCGCCTGAGCAAGCTTTCGGAGGCCGCCCGCTTGGCCCGGGAACAGGCCGAACGGGATGAGGCTGCACGGCTGGCCGCGGAGCAGACCCAGCGCAAAGAGACCGCCCGGCTGGCTCGGGAACAGGCTGATCGGGATGAGGCGGCACGCCTGGCCCGGGAACAGGCCGAGTTGGACGAGGCTGCACGCGAAGCGGCGGAGCAGACCCAGCGCGAAGAGGCTGCACGCCTGGCCGCGAAGCGGACCCAGCGCGACGAAGCCGCACGCCGGGACCACGAGACGGGCGACCGGGAGCAGGACAACCGTGACCCCGCCGCCATGGAAGGAGCCGAACAAGCGCAGAGCCAGTCTGTTGGCGTCGGCCCCGGGGATCGTGGGTTCGCCACTGCCCTTGGAGGGCCCGATGCAGCTGGCGGGGTGGTCACTCGCGAGAACCCGGAAGGCCCAAGCTGGCCGCGGCGGCACGTGCGGCTCACTCTCGCAGCAGTGCTGCTCGCTGTCATCGCGTCCGGGGTGATCATCGCTGTGCAGGTTGCTGGAGGGGGGCAGGACCCGACGTCAGGCTCCGGCCCCACATCAAGCTCCGGCCCGACGTCGGACTCAGGCCCGACGACCGGCCCCGACCCGGATTACGAAGAGCTCCTCACCCGTCTCCCAGCCAGCATTCGCGGGAACTGCAGGGACGGGAGGAGCGAGGAGGGTCAGAACTGGATGATTACCGACAACGATGCCCTCGCCCAAGGCACATGCATGGAGGATCCCTACTACCTCACCTATGGCCTTTGGTCGAGCCCTTCCGGCGCACAGGACTTCGTCAAAGGGAACCCGGGCTCAGAGGTGGTGCCGTGCACCGCAGATACGGTCAACGCGATGAAGACCACCCTCCCGGGCACCACCGCGGTGTGTGGGGACAACACAGGTGACACTAATCCAGGAATCGTGATGGCGTGGGCTGCGGAGGGCTCACCTGTTGCGGCATTCTTCTGGCAGGGCACCCACGATCAAGGCGAGGCTCTCAGCTCTTGGAGAACGGTGGTGCGGGCGCAGTAGCCCGCGGCGGCATTCCGCTGTCCCCGCTATCGCGGATTCGGTACAGCGGGTCATTGAGGGGGATCCGGTGCCCTCCCCTCTGGCCGGCCTCATCCCTCGTTGCGCGACGGTCACCGGAGGTAGGCCCCAGGTGTGCAGGAGTAGCACGGGGAGGGTCGGCCTGAGCCGACCCTCCCGGTCGTGAGGCCGACGGTCAGAAGGTGCCTGGGAAGGACTGACTGATCCCGTTGGTGGTGTCCTCGACGGTGACGTCGGTCCATGCCACGCTCATCGGCGGGCTGCAATCGGGCTGGAAGGTCGCCGTGAGGGTCAGCGAGAAGTTGGCCTTGCCGTTCTGGACGGGGAAGTCACCCTCGTCCGAGAAGCTTCCCTTGTTGACGGCCTTCGGGTGCTTGCCGCCGCCGTTGATGCACAGGGCAGTGGCTGAGACGACGATGTGAACCTGCTCCTCGTTGCCGAGGCCGGCCTCCTTGCCGGACACGGTGAGGCTGTCGCCTGACCGCTCGACCGTGATCCCGCCGACGAAGTGCGGGCTGCCGGCCGAGGCCATCGGGTTGAAGAGGAAGAGAGCGATCACCGCGGTGATCGTGATGGTGAGCAAACGGCGCATGGTGGGACCCTTGGTGTGAGTGCGGATGCTGCGCTGGCTGTGCTGGTGCTCCGGCCTACGTCGGAGCTCTGGTGAGACGGACCGGGACGGCCGACGTCGGCGGGGCTCGCGCCGCCTCGAAGCCGGGGGGCGGAATCGTCATGTCCATGGAGGCACCCCCTCCCCAGGGGCGACGGTGGCGGAAACCCGCTGCCACGTGACGCTGCCATGCACAGTGCGTGGTGCCCATAGCCCGGTTTGACCATTTCTCCACCAACCTGTGACCTTGTTCAGCGCATGGGTCCCTCTGGTCCCATCAGCACCACGCCGACGTGGCGGGCCGGTCTGTCGCGCGCGCGTCATCGTGCCCGGTGACCGCTACGGAAGGCGCAGGATGCACGCCCCCGGCTCGGCGAACGGGACGAGCTGGGTCCGAATCGTGTCCGTCCCGAACTCCGACAGGGCGCCCGAGACCAGGCCGAGGTGCACGGCGCACACGATGTCCGGATGCCGCCGGGCCGCGTCGAGCAGGGGGCACCGGGTCAGCCGGACCCTCGTCATCCGGTGGTTCGACTCCGGGGCGAAGCCGACCTCGTCGAGGAGGGCGACCACCTCGCGGCGGGCGGCGGCAGCGCTGGTCCGCCCCGGCATCCCATGGGCACGAGCCAGCTCGCGACCCCAGTCGTCGCCGGCCAGTCGGGCGTCCTCCGAGGGTCGGGCACTCGTGCGGTGGATGGTCGCCGCAAGTGCGGCCGCCAATCCGGCGTACTCGTTGCCAGCGTGACCGACGGCCGGGTCGGTCACCTCGTAGAGCCACGCGGGCCGACCGCGCCCCCGAGCGGCGGCGCGACGACGGCTGACGTAGCCGTCACCCTCGAGCGCATCAAGGTGCTCGCGGACAGTGTTGGGGTGCAACCCTGTCGCGCTCGCCAGGACGCTGATCGTCGTGGCACCGGGGCGGGTTCCGAGGACGTCGAGCACTCGGACACGGGAGGCAGACATCCGCCGGTCACCCCGGTGCGCGGGACGCGGGCCACGTGGGATGTTTTTCACGGAGTCAACTGTACTAAAATGAAAGGCCCTCGGCCGCACGATGCGGTGGAGGAAACCCAGGAGAGAAGGACGACATGACCGGTTCGGTCACCCTGCCGAATGACGCTGACGCACAGGCTGTCTCAGCCGTTCAGGGGCACCACGCCACCATGGCGCACAACCTCGCGAGCCTGGTCGAGCGGCTCGTGGTCACGGCCGTGGATGGCCGCGACGGTGCACGAGCGCGCGATGAGCTCGTTCACTGGTGCCGGGACCACCTGGTGCCCCACGCGCTCGCCGAGGAGAAGGCGATGTACCCGGCGGCCCATGCCACCGTCGAGGGTCGCCTCCTCGTCGACGGCATGCTTGCGGAGCACGCCGTCATCGTCGGGCTCGTCGACGAGGTCGAGCACGCTGACCACGACGTGCGCGCCGCGGCAGCGGGGACCGCCCTCGTGACGATGTTCCGGAGCCACCTCGCCAAGGAGAACGACCTCGTGCTGCCGCTGCTCGCGGGCTCCCCCGACGTCTCCGTGGCCGAGCTGCTCGAGGGGATGCACGAGCTCCTCGGCGGTGACGCCGATGACCACGACGCCGACCACTCGCACGGGCACGGTGCGTCGCACACGCACTGACGGGCACCAAGGGCCCCTGCGCGACGGGACTTGCCGACGTCGCCGTCGCCACTAGCGTGACCGGGTGAGCTCACCGGCACTGGCCAGGCGCCTGGGGCTGCGGGACGCCGTCGTCATCGGCCTCGGCTCGATGCTGGGTGCCGGGGTGTTCGCGGCGTTCGCCCCGGCATCCGCAGCGGCAGGGTCCGCCCTGCTGCTCGCTCTCGCCGCTGCCGCCGTGGTCGCCTACGCCAACGCGACCTCCTCCGCCCGCCTCGCCGCGCTGTACCCGGAGTCGGGGGGCACCTACATCTACGGCCGGGAACGACTCGGTCCCTTCTGGGGACACCTCGCCGGCTGGGGGTTCGTCGTCGGGAAGACGGCGAGCTGCGCCGCGATGGCGCTCACCGTCGGTGCGTATGCCGTGCCGCAGCACCCGCACCTCGTCGCGGCCGCCGCGGTCGTCGCCGTCACCGCGCTCAACGTCACCGGCGTGCAGAGGAGTGCGACAGCGACCCGGGTCGTCGTTGCCGTGGTCGTCGCGGTCCTCGCCGCGGTCGTCCTCGTGGTGGCGGCGAGCGGCACGTGGAGTGCGACGGCACTCCTGAGCCTTGAGGGCGTTCGAGCGGCGGGAGTGCTCCAGGGAGCGGCCTTCCTCTTCTTCGCCTTCGCCGGGTACGCACGCATCGCGACACTTGGCGAGGAGGTCGTCGACCCCTCACGCACGATCCCGCGAGCCATCCCGACGGCCCTCGGCATCACCCTCCTCGTGTACGCCGCGGTGGCCGTGGCCCTGCTCCTGTCCCTCGGACCCACGGGCACCGCGGCGTCTGCGGCACCCCTTGCGGATGCGGCCGCGGCCGTCGGGGCGGACTGGCTGGTCCCCCTCGTGCGGGTCGCGGCGGTCGTCGCGGCCCTCGGGTCCCTGCTCTCGCTCCTCCTCGGCGTCTCGCGCACGACCCTCGCCATGGCTCGCGACGGCCACCTGCCAGCCACCCTCTCGGCGGTGCACCCCAGGTTCCGTGTGCCACACCACGCCGAGGTCGCAGTCGGCGCGGTCGTGCTCGTCGTGGTCGTCGTCGCAGACGTCCGGTCAGCGATCGGGTTCTCCTCGTTCGCAGTCCTCGTCTACTACGCGATCGCGAACGCCTCAGCCCTGACCCTTCGTGGGTCGCGATGGTCGTCCGCTGTCGCCGTCGTGGGCATCCTCGGGTGCCTGGCGCTGGCGGTCGCCCTCCCGACCACCTCCGTCGTGGCCGGAGCCGTGGTCCTGGGCATCGGCGCGGCCACGTTCCTCGTCCGACGTCGGGTCAGCCACAGAGCCTGAGTCCCGGCGGCGCGAGGTCAGAAGCCCCCGAAGTCGCCTCCACCGAAGTCGCCACCCCCGAAGTCGCCACCGCCGCCCCAGTCGCCACCTGCGGCGTCACCGCCGCTCGTGTCGGCGGCGTAGCCGGGGTCGCCACCGGCGTCCACCCCCGTGTCTCCGGCACCTTCGCTTGCGTCACCGGTGTCGCCCCCGGCCTCGCCTCCGCCGTCCCCGGCCTCCTCGGCCTCGGGACTCTGGTCATAGCCGCCGAAGAGGGTGTTCGCGATCGCCGACCCGACGACGACGCCCGCGATCGTGCCCATCATCGAGCCGGCGATCGTGCCACCCATCCCCATGCCCCCGCCGAACGACCCTCGCGAGAACGTGCTCTGGAGCGTCCCGGGGCTGCGCATCTCCGCGCGGGTGGCCGCTCGGGCCAGGTCCGCCGGCTCCGCGGAGGAGCCTGCCTCGGACGGCGACGCTGCCGTGAGGTCCCGCAGCACCTGGTGGCGCTGCTCCGGCGTCAGCTTCGCGAAGGCCTCGGCGTGGATCGCCTCGAGCTGCTCCGGTGGTGCGGTCCTCAGGAGGTAGCGGTAGCGAGCGACCGCCCGCTCGTCCTCGGTCGCGCCCGGCCGCGGCGGGGTGGGCGAGGACCCGTATGCCGGTGTCGGCCCGCGCCCGTAGGCCTCCTGCCGCTGCTGGTCCTGCGGGGGTCGGCCCAGGAGCCGGTCGAGAAAGCCCATGACGTGCATCTCCTCGTCTCGCGCGGCTCCCCGTCGGGAGACCGTCGTCCCGACAACGCTGCCATGGCGTTGCCGGGTTCCGGACGACAGCGACGGACGAAGCGCCGGAGCGGGCGCCGGACCGCCCCTGACCTGCCGCAGGACCTCCCGACGGTCGCGGACCACGGTCGAGGCGACCTTGACGTGAGTGCGGAACAGGATGCAAAGTTGAGTCGTTACCACTCATGAAGACCATTGGGGCAGCTGCCCCACGCACCACAGGAGGACATGATGGCCACCACCTTCGACCCCTTCCGCGACCTCGACCGGATGCTCTCGGGTGCCCTGCGCACCCCCGCATCGACGGCGATGCCCATGGACCTGTACCGCTCCGGCGAGCAGTTCGTCGCGAAGATCGACCTCCCCGGCGTCGACCCGAGCACCATCGACGTCGACGTCGAGGACCGCACCCTCACCATCCGTGCCGAGCGGCGTGAGCAGGCCGACGAGGGCGTGCAGTGGCTCTCCCACGAACGCCCGGCCGGCACCTTCGCCCGCCAGATGACCTTGGGCTACGGCGTCGCCCTCGACCGCATCGAGGCGGACTACTCCGACGGCGTCCTCACGCTGACGATCCCCGTCGCCGAGGAGGCCAAGCCACGCAAGATCTCGGTGAGCCACACCGGCGGACACCGCGTCATCGAGGGCGAGGCCTCGCACGAGGACCGCGCCGCCGGCTGACCGACGCGACCCGGCCGGCGACACGCACGGTCACGACGCACCACCTCTGGACGGCGCCCGCGGACCCCACCGCGGGCGCCGTTCGCGTGCGCCGGCGCGCGGCCAGCCGTCCCGCGGCGGGCGAGCACCCGGCATACGCGAGAATCGGCGGCATGAGCACCCCCCGGGACACCCTCGTCGCCGAGCTGCTGGACGCCGGCCGTCACCTCGTCGAGCGCGGGCTCGTGCAGGCGAGCGGGGGCAACCTCTCGGTGCGGCTGCCGGCCGCCGACCGTTTCCTCGTCACGGGGTCGGGCACCTGGCTGGACCGCCTCACGCCCGACGACCTCACGGAGATGACCCTCGACGGCGCGAGAGTCGGCGGAGCCGAGCGCCCGTCGATCGAGTGGAAGCTGCACCAGCGCACGTATGCCGTGCGGCCCGACGTCACGGCCGTGGTCCACCTGCACCCGCAGCACGTGCTCCTCGTCGACATGCTGGGCGCGCCGATCCGCTTCACGACCCTGGACCACCAGTTCTACCTCGGGAGCGTCGGGCGGGTGCCCTTCCACCCTGCGGGCTCGCAGGAGATCGCCGACGACGCGGCGGAGGCGGCGCGTGAGCACGACGCCGTCGTCATGGCCCACCACGGGTGCTCCGCGCTGGGCGACACCGTGTCGATGGCCCTGCGCCGCGCCCTCAACCTCGAGGAGGCGGCGACGATGACGTACCGCCTGCTCCTCGCCGGCGACCGGAGCACCGACTTCCCGCCCGAGTGGCGCGGCCGCATCGTCACCGTGTGAGGGCGAGGCTGCCGAGCGCGAGCAGCCACGACAGGAACGACCCGAGGAGGAAGTACTCGGTCACCGCGTCGATGCCGACGGCCTCGACGGTGGTGTTCTCGTCGCGCTTGGACTGGAGCTCGGGGAACCGGATGAGCCCCTTCGCGGCGATGACGAGGCCGGCGGCGGTCAGCTGGCCGGCCAGCCCCAGCCCGAGGATGAGGACCCGCTCCATGGGCCCGAGGAGGCGGCCGCCACGCAGCTGGTCCGACGGCTGCGGCTCGGTGCCGAGGTCGAGGTGCGGCACCGGTCGCATGGCGCCGACGCTGACGAGGACGAGCCTGACGATGACGTTGGCCGTGGCGAGGTTGACGAGGAGCACGCCGATGACGAGGAGGACGTCGGCCGGCGGCGCCGACCCGACCAGGGGAAGGTCCGCCCAGGCGAGCCAGTCGGCGAACGGGCCGTCGGCCGGAGACGCCCACCCCGACAGCCCGACGAGGAGGACCGCCCCTCCCGCGAGCGCGGCGAGGGCGGGCCAGTGGCCGGTGCCCGTCGTCATCGACTGCGTCGAGAGGCGCACCCACAGCCCCAGGCAGACGACGGAGGCGGCCAGCACGACGAGGTCCACAGGTGCCGTGAGCCCTGCCGCGGCAACCAGGAGCGCCACCGTCAGCACACCGACGACGATCGAGCCCCTGACGGCCCGCGGCCTCCCGCCGGCGCGCACGAGGTCGGCCAGCCCCACCCCGACCAGCCACACCGCGAGCCACGTCACGGCAGGCCCCGCAGCAGCTCCTGGGCGGCGAGGACGGCGCCGATGCCGTCGTGGCGCACCCGCTGCGAGACGGCGGAGGCGCTGATGCCCTCGCGCGCCGCCAGCTCGCCCTGGGTCGTGTGCGGTTCCATGAGCCCCCTCAGCAGTCGGACCGACCGGTCTGACAACGAGCCAACCAGATGGTCCCGACAGAGCAGGGCCGCGTTGACGGCCGCCTCGTCCGTGGCCCCGGCTGCGTGCGGCCCGCCAGCGCCCCCGTCCCCGGCATCCGCTGACCGGTAGGCGGTGCGCAGGCGGCGGGTGGCCGGTCGCGTGGCGGCCTCCTCGACCGCCTCGATCGCCTCGCGAGCGGCCCACCACCCCGGACCGTCCTCGATGCCGCGCTCGGCGTCGAGGACGGTCACCTCACCCCGGCCCAGCCCGATCCGCGTGTCGACGTGAGGCCGCAGCTCCAGGTGCACGCGCAGTGCGGCCTCGAGCGCACCGCCCAGGCTGGCGTACGAGCCCTGGAACTCGTCGCCGACCGTGACCCTCAGCGGCCGCACGGCCGGGACCGCCTCGTTGACGGTGCGCAGCGCCCGCTCGACGGCGTCGTGCAGTGCCCGCCGGTCCGTCGCACCACGGGAGCCGACGACGTCGCCGAGGAGCAGGCATGGTGAAGAGTTCGGCTTCATGATGCTCATGTGAAGACCTTACCTTCACTGTCTAGGAATGAGGCGTATGACTTATCCAATCTGCCACGCCGCCTTCAAGCCACTCAGCCGGCAGGCTCAGCCCCTCTGCGCGAACACCCGCAGGTCCGTGCCCCCGCGCGGCTCGGCCACCCCTCGTTCCGTCGCCACCGCGTCGACGAGCCGGGCCGGGGTGACGTCGAAGGCCGGGTTGAAGCCTGGCGAGCCGTCCGGTGCGAGGCGCACGCCGGCGACCTCGGTGACCTCGTCGCCGGCTCGCTCCTCGATCTCGATCCCCGACCCGTCGGCCATCGACAGGTCCACCGTCGACCACGGCGCCGCCACCATGAAGGGGATGTCGGCGTCCCGGCAGGCCAGGGCGACCCCGAGGGTCCCGATCTTGTTGGCGGCATCACCGTTGGCGGCGATCCGGTCGGCGCCGACGACAGCGAGGTCGACGAGGCCGCGGACCACCGTCGACGCAGCCGCCCCGTCGACCTGCACGACGTGCGGGATGCCCTCGGCCGCCAGCTCGAAGGCCGTGAGCCGTGACCCCTGGAGGAGGGGCCTGGTCTCGTCGGCGTAGACGAGCTCGAGACGCCCGCGGGTGTGCAGCTCGCGGATCACCCCCAGCGCCGTCCCCCAGGCCGAGGTCGCGAGCGCCCCGGTGTTGCAGTGGGTGATCACGCGGAGCCGCGGTCGCTCGATGCGCGCGAGGAGCCAGTCCGCGCCCAGCCGCGAGAGCTCGCGGTTGGCCGCCTCGTCCTCCCGGGCCAGGCGCCGGGCGGCAGCGAGCACGGCATCCCTTCCCTCCGACATGAGCGGCCGCACCTGGTCGACCCCCCAGGCGAGGTTGACCGCAGTGGGGCGGGCGTGGCGGACGCGGTCGACCGCACCCTGGACGGCCGCATCGCCCCATCCCTCGCGCACCCCTTCGTCCATCGCGACGACGACCCCGAGGGCACCGGCCACGCCGAGCGCCGGGGCCCCCCGCACTGCCAGCTCGGCGATCGCCGTCACGAGGTCGTCGGTGCGGTCGACCACCCGGTATGCCGTGCGGCCCGGCAGGAGCGTCTGGTCGAGGAGGCGCACGGCCCCACGGCCGCCGGGGCCCGCGGCGTCGTCCCACTCGATGGCGATGAGCGTCATGGCCGTCAGCCTAGGGTGGCTCGGGGTCATCGGATCCACCTGTGCCCGAACCTGCGACGCGCCGTGTGATGCGTGCCCTTGCATCCGGGGGTGGGCCGTGCCACGGTCAAGGTGTGGGACCACCGAGGGCCCACGACGACGGAGGACGTCAGGCGCTCGTGCTGCTGCCGCACCCACCGTCGCACGGCACTCGCGAGCGGAGGTGCGCGGAATGGGTGAGCCCAGGGTCGTCGTCGGGGTGGACGGGTCCCCCCTCTCCATGGCTGCGGTGGCGCGAGCCGCACAGGTGGCGAGCGCACGCGGCCTGACCCTGAACCTGCTCCACGCGTTCGCGCCCGACCTGCCGATGCTCGGTTTCGGTGCGCTGTCCGACGAGTCGGTCGTCTCGACGCACACCCACCGCCTGCTGGCCGACGCCACCGCCCGAGCCCACGCCGTGGACCCCGGCCTCACGGTGACGACCTCGGTCCGCGGCGGCTACGCGAGCCAGGCCCTCGTCGACGCCTCGCGCACGGCTGCCCTCATCGTCATCGGCGCGATGGGGCACGGCGTGCTCAGCCGGGCCAGTGTCGGTGCCGTCGCGATGCAGGTCGTCGCCCACTCCCGCTGCCCGATCCTCGTCATCGGCCACGAGACCTCCACCCCGATGACGACCGGGGGGCGGATCGTCGTCGGCGTCGACGGCTCGAAGCCCTCGTTGCGCGCGCTGGGGATGGCCTTCGACGAGGCCGTCCTGCGGAGTGGCTCCCTCGACGTCGTCCACGCATGGCAGGCGCAGAGCGCCAAGGACCCGACCCTGTCGTCGGAGTCGAGCTGGAGCGCCTACGAGACCCAGCTCCAGAACAGCGTCGAGGCCGCACTCGCGTCCCGCCGGGCCGCCCACCCCGAGGTCAAGGTCGACTACGAGGTGGTCCGTGCGGAGCCGGTCCAGGCCCTCGTCGACCGGAGCGAGGGCGCGACCGTGGTCGTCGTCGGGAGCCGAGGCACCGGAGGGTTCCAGGGGCTCCACGTCGGGTCCACGGCGCTGCGCCTCGTGGGGCGGAGCAAGAGCCCCATCCTCGTCATCCGCTGAGCCGCTGCGTCGCCCCCAGCTGGTCGAGCACGAACGCCCACTCCCACGCGATCTGCTCCCACGCGGCATACCGGCCGCTGCGGCCACCGTGCCCGGCCACCATCTCGGTGCGGAGGAGCACCGGTCGCGCCTCGGGGTCGCTCGTCACGGTCTCGCGGAGGCGGGCCACCCACTTGGCCGGCTCGGTGACGTAGACGCGGGTGTCGTTGAGGCTCGACGTCGCGAGCACCGCCGGGTAGTCGGTGACCCGGACGTTCTCGTACGGCGCGTAGGCGCGCATCACGGCATACGTCTCGGGGTCGGCCAGCGGGTTGCCCCACTCCTCCCACTCCCCCACCGTGAGCGGCAGCTCCGGTCGCAGCATCGTCGTCAGCGCGTCGACGAACGGGACCGCGGCGTGCGCCACCCGGAACCGCTCGGGGGCCAGGTTGAGGACCGCACCCACCAAGAGCCCACCGGCAGAACCGCCCTCGAGCCCCACGCGGTCCGGTGCGATCCAACCCGTCGCGACGAGGTGGTCCACCGCCGCGAGGGTGTCGGTGAAGGTGTTCGGCTTGCTGTGCAGCTTGCCCTCGTCGTACCAGCGACGCCCCATCTCGCCGCCACCGCGCACGTGGGCCACGGCGTAGACGACCCCCCGGTCGAGCAGGCTGAGCCGCGCCACGGAGAAGTAGGGGTCGGAGGAGATCTCGTAGGAGCCGTATGCCGTGACGACTCCCGGGTTCGTGCCGTCGGGTTCGACCCCGACGCGGTGGACGACGGAGACGGGCACCCGGGTGCCGTCGGGCGCGGTGGCCCACACGCGGTGCTCCGTGTAGTTCGCCGCGTCGAAGTCGCCCAGCACGGGCTGGCGCTTGAGGACGGTGCTCTCGCGGCTCGCGAGGTCGACGTCGAGCACCGTGCGTGGCGTCGCCCACGACTCGACGACGACCTGGATCGCGGTCTGGGCCGGCTCCGGGTTGTCGCCCAGGCCGATCGAGTGGACCGCCTGGTCGACGACGACGTCCCACGCCTCGCCGTGCCCCGACGGGTCCGCGCCCCCTCGGGGCAGCACGCGCAGCGCGGTGAGGCCGCCGGTGCGGAGCGAGAGCACGGACGCGCCGTCGAACGCGTCGACCGAGACGAACCGCTCGCCCTCCCCCGAGCGGAGCCACGGGACCCACTGCTCGTGGCTCGTGGCGTCGAGCGGCGCCCACGCGAGGTCGGCGTCGGGGCTGTCGGCGTTGTGCACGACGAGGAGCCGGTCACCGGCCGGCTCGACGTCGTACTCGACGCCGTCCCGCCGCGGGGCGACGACGCGCCACTCCCCCTCGGGGTCGTCGGAGTCGAGGATGTGGACCTCCGACGTGGTCTTCGACCCGAGGCCGAGCAGGAGCCACCGCTCGTCCCTGCTCGAGGCCACGCCCATCCAGAAGCGCTCGTCGCCCTCCTCGTGGACGAGGACGTCCTCGGCCGGGTCGCCGCCGACGCGGTGCCGCCACAGCTGGTAGGGGCGCCAGGCGTCGTCGAGCCGGGTGTAGAAGAGGAAGCGGCCGTCACGGCTGAGCTCGCAGCCGTAGCCGATGCCGGTCAGGGACGTGTCGAGGACCTCTCCGGTCTCGACGACCCGCACCGTGAGGTCGAAGCGCTCGTCGCCGGAGGTGTCGACGGCGAAGGCGACGAGGCGGTGGTCGGCGCTCACGGTGAGCGCACCCAGCGAGAAGAACTCGCTGTCACCCGCCTCGACGTTGCCGTCGACGACGACCTGCTCCCCGGGCACCGACTCGGCCTCGGGGTCGGGCCGTTCGGCGGGGTCGGTGAGCGGAGCGCGGACGTGGGAGGCGTACTGCCGGCCCTCGACGGTGCGCGAGTAGTACCACCAGGGGCCGCTGACGACGGGCACCGAGAGGTCGGTCTCCTTCACCCGCGACCGGATCTCCTCGAAGATCGCGGTGCGGAGCGGGGCGAGGTCGGCAGTGCGCTCCTCGGCGTACGCGTTCTCGGCCTCGAGATGCGCGACGAAGGCGGGGTCGTCCATGTCGCGCATCCACGCGTACGGGTCCTCGACCCTGTCCCCGTGGTGCTCTCGGACGTGGGGGCGGCGCTCCGCGGTCGGCGGGGTCGGGCTCGGCATGGCGTCACTGTATGCCGTGGCCAGCGACGCCCAGCAGGTCGCCCTCCCGGGGGGGCGTGCGCGGTGCGGGCCCGGGTTCCGTCAGGCCAGGCAGCGGGGCCCGAGGAGCACCTTGAGGTCGCCGAACAGGGCCTCGGTGGCGTTGACCCGGTATGCCGGGTCGAGCCGGATCTCGACCGCCCGCCCCGGCTTGACGAGCCTGAGGTGGACCTCGGTCGTGCCGGGGTGGTTCGAGAGCACGGCCTTGAGCTCCTCGACCCGCTGGGCCGTGGCGCGGGCCGTCTCCATCGTCACGACGACCGGACCGCGGGGCCCGTCGCTGACGTCGGGCAGGGTGAGCTCCTGGGCGTAGATCGACACGGTGTCGTCGCGCCGGTTGACCTTGCCGCGGACCACCGCGACCGTGTCCTGCTGGAGCATCGGCCCCACCGTCATGTACGCGGTCGGGAAGAACAGGCACTCGATGGCGCCGGCGAGGTCCTCGACCGTGGCGATGGCCCACAGGTCGCCCTTCTTGGTGCGCTTGACCTGGAGCCCGGTGATGAGGCCGGCGATCGTCACCATCGAGCCCTCGGGCTTGCCGGCGTCGTCGCTCGTCAGGGCCGCGATCGGGGTGTCGGCGTGGGCCGTGAGCACGTGCTCGACCCCGAACAGCGGGTGGTCGGAGACATACAGCCCGAGCATCTCGCGCTCGAAGGAGAGGAGCGTCGACTTGTCCCACTCCACCCCGGGCACCGGGCTCAGGCCCATGAGGTCACCACCGGAGGGACCACCCGCGTCGTCGCCGAAGGCGCCGAACAGGCTGTCCTGGCCGATGGCCTCCTGCCGCTTGACGGCGACGAACGCGTCGACGTACTCCTCGTGCACGCGGAGCAGGCCCATGCGGGTCTCGGCCAGGCCGTCGAACGCCCCACCCTTGATGAGCGACTCGATCGTCCGCTTGTTGCACACGACCGCCGGCACCTTGGACATGAAGTCGCGGAAGGAGGTGAACCGGCCCTTCTCGGCCCGCGCCCGGATGACCTCGTCGACCACCTGGTGCCCGACGTTGCGGATCGCCTGCAGCCCGAAGCGGATGTCGGTGCCCACCGCGGCGAACTGGCCGATCGAGTCGTTGACGTCGGGTGGCAGGACCTTGATCCCCATCCGCCGGCACTCACCGAGGTAGAGCGCCGACTTGTCCTTGTCGTCGCCGACGGACGTCAGCAGCGCCGCCATGTACTCGGCCGGGTAGTTGGCCTTGAGGTATGCCGTCCAGTACGAGACGAGGCCGTAGGCGGCGGTGTGCGCCTTGTTGAACGCGTAGTCGGAGAACGGGACGAGGACGCCCCACAGCGCCGCGATGGAGGCCTCGGTGAAGCCGTTGGCCTTCATCCCCTCGGAGAAGGGGACGTACTCGGCGTCGAGCACCTCCTTCTTCTTCTTGCCCATCGCACGGCGGAGCAGGTCGGCGTTGCCGAGGCTGTAGCCGGCGAGCTTCTGGGCGATCTCCATGACCTGCTCCTGGTAGATCACCAGGCCGTGGGTCGTGCCGAGGATGGGGTCGAGGGCCTCGACCATCTCGGGCTGGAGCTTCCCCTTGAGCTGGGGGTCGAGCGGCACGACCTCCTGCTTGGCGTTCTTGCGCAGCGCGAAGTTCGTGTGCGCGTTGACCCCCATCGGCCCGGGCCGGTAGAGGGCGAGGGCCGCCGAGATGTCCTCGAAGGTGTCGGGCTGCATGAGCTTGAGGAGGGTGCGCATCCCGCCGCCGTCGAGCTGGAACACCCCGAGGGTGTCGCCTCGGGCGAGCAGGTCGTAGGTGGGCTTGTCGTCGAGGGTGCGTGACAGCTCGTCGAGGTCGATGTCCTCGCCGCGGTTGGCCTTCACGTTGGCGATGGCGTCGTCGAGGATCGTGAGGTTGCGCAGGCCGAGGAAGTCCATCTTGACCAGGCCGAGCGCCTCGCAGCTCGGGTAGTCGAACTGGGTGATGACCTGGCCGTCCTGGAGCCGCCGCATGATGGGGATGACGTCGATGAGCGGCTCGCTGCTCATGATGACGCCGGCCGCGTGCACGCCCCACTGGCGCTTCAGCCCCTCGAGGCCCTTCGCGGTCTCGACGACCTCCTGGAGGTGCGCCTCGCCGGCGACCAGGTCGCGGAACTCCTTGCCCTCGCCGTAGCGCGGGTACTCGGGGTCGTAGATGCCGGAGAGCGGGACGCCCTTGCCCATGACGTCCGGAGGCATCGCCTTGGTGAGCTGCTCACCCACGGCGAACGGGTGCCCCATGACCCGGGCGGCGTCCTTGACGGCCTGCTTGGCCTTGATCGTGCCGTACGTGACGATCTGCGCGACCCGCTCGCTGCCGTACTTCTCGGTGACGTAGCGGATGACCTCGCCCCGCCGGCGCTCGTCGAAGTCGACGTCGAAGTCGGGGAGGGAGGGGCGCTCGGGGTTGAGGAACCGCTCGAAGATGAGGCCGTGCGGGATGGGGTCGAGGTCCGTGATCTTCATCGCGTAGGCGCACATCGACCCGGCGCCCGAGCCCCGGCCCGGACCCACCCGGATGCCGTGGTCCTTCGCCCAGGTGATGAAGTCGGCCACGACGAGGAAGTACCCGGCATACCCCTTGGTGACGATGACCTCGGTCTCGAACTCGGCCTGCCGCTGCGCGTAGTCGGGGATGCCTCCGGGGAACCGCTCGACGAGCCCGCGCTGGACCTCCTTGACGAACCAGCTCTCCTCGTTCTCCCCCGGCGGGCAGGGGAACCGCGGCATGTAGCGGCCCTCGTCCTCGGTGAAGGAGATGTCGCACATCTCGGCGATGCGCAGGGTGTTGTCGCAGGCCTCGGGCAGCTCGCGCCAGGTGTGGCGCATCTCGGCCGGGCTCTTGAGGTAGAAGTCGTCGGCGTCGAACTTGAAGCGGCCGGGGTCCATCATCGTCGAGCCCGACTGCACGCACAGGAGCGCCGAGTGGGCCGTGGCGTCCTCGGGGCTGGTGTAGTGCAGGTCGTTCGTCGCGACGAGCGGCATCCCCAGCTCGCGCGCGAGCCGCAGGAGGTCCTTCATCGACCGGCGCTCGACGTCGAGGCCGTGGTCCATGACCTCGCAGAAGAAGCTCTCCCTGCCGAAGATGTCCTGGAGCTCGGATGCCGCCTGCTTGGCCGCGGCGTACTGCCCCAGCCGCAGCCGGGTCTGGATCTCTCCCGACGCGCATCCGGTCGTCGCGACCAGGCCGGTGCTGTACTGCGAGAGCAGCTCGCGGTCGACACGGGGCCACTTCGCGTAGACCTGGTCGAGCGAGGCCTGAGAGTCCATCCGGAAGAGGTTGTGCAGGCCGGTGTTGTCGCGGGCCAGCAGGGTCATGTGGGTGTAGGCGCCCGAGCCCGAGACGTCGTCACCCGAGCCCGTGCGCTCGTCGCCCCACGTGACGCGGGTCTTGTCGGTGCGGTGGGTGCCCGGGGTGACGTAGGCCTCGACCCCGATGATCGGCTTGACGCCGGTGCCCTGGGACTTCTTCCAGAACTCGTAGGCGCCGAAGACGTACCCGTGGTCGGTGGTGGCCAGGGCCGGCATCCCCATCTCCGCCGCCCGCGTGAAGAGGTCGCCGATGCGCGCCGCACCGTCGAGCATGGAGTACTCGGTGTGCACGTGGAGGTGGACGAACGAGTCGGAGCCCTTCGGCGTCGTGCTCTGCGTCGCGGGCCGGGTCGAGGCGTTCGGGGAGGACATCGCGAACCATCCTAGGTCGGCCCGGCGACACCCCTCGGCGTGTCGGGGCCGTGTCGCCGACCCGATCCTCCCCCTCCCCCCGAGCTCCCCGACCTTGTCTGTCAGGATGCGGCGACACGCCGCGTTCCGCCGCCGTCGCCGGCGATCTGACAGACGAGGTCGGGGAGGCTCAGAGGCGGTGGAGCGCGAGCTGGAGGTCCTCCGGGTAGGCGCTCTCGAAGGTCACCCACTGACCGGTGCCCGGGTGCTCGAAGCCCAGGCCCACGGCGTGCAGCCACTGGCGCTCGAGCCCGAGCCGGCGGGCCAGCACGGGGTCCGCGCCGTACGTGAGGTCGCCGACGCACGGGTGGCGGACGGCCGCCATGTGGACGCGGATCTGGTGGGTGCGGCCGGTCTCGAGGTGGATCTCGAGGAGGGAGGCGTGCCGGAAGGCCTCGAGCAGCTCGTAGTGCGTCACGGCCGGCTTGCCCGACTCCATGACCGCGAACTTGTAGTCATGGCCGGGATGCCGACCGATCGGGGCGTCGATGGTCCCCACCAGCGGGTCGGGGAGGCCCTGGACGAGCGTGTGGTACGTCTTGTCGACCCGGCGCTCCTTGAAGGCACGCTTGAGCACCGAGTACGCGCGCTCGCTCGTGCACACGACCATGAGCCCGGACGTCCCGACATCGAGCCGCGAGACGATTCCCTGGCGCTCGCTCGCGCCGCTCGTCGAGACGCGGTAGCCGGCGGCCTTGAGCCCGGCGAGCACGTTGGGGCCGCTCCACCCGACGCTCGGGTGCGCTGCGACGCCCACGGGCTTGTCGACGACGACGATGTCCTCGTCCTGGTGGACGACCGACATCCCGGGCACGGGCTCCGCGACGACCTCGAGGCTCGCGCTCGCCGGGGATGCCGGGAGCGCCACCTCGAGCATGTCGCCGGCACTCACCCGGTGGCTCTTCCCGACGTGTGCCGCGTTGATGCTGACGCCACCCGCGGTCGCGAGGTCGGCGGCACGGGTGCGCGAGAGGCCGAACAGCCGCGCGATGGCCGCGTCGACGCGCTCACCCTCGAGGCCGTCGGGAACGAGGACGGTGCGCGGGTCAGTCATCGGCGTGCTCCGGGTGGTGCACCGGCCCGCCGATGGAGGTACCCCGGTAGGTCAGGACCATGATGAGCCCGGCCGCGACGACGATGGCGATGTCGGCGACGTTCCCGATGAACAGCCCGAAGTAGTCGATGAAGTCCACGACGTGGCCCCGGCCCGGGCCCGGCGGACGGAAGAAGCGGTCGGCCAGGTTGCCCAGCGCCCCACCGAGGAGCAGCCCCAGGGCGACGGCCCACGGCACGTTGGCCACCTTGCGGGCCCCGATGACCACCCACACGAGGATGGCGAGCGAGATCGCCGTGAGTATCCACGTCGAGCCGTCGCCGATCGAGAACGCCGCGCCGGGGTTTCGGATGAGGTTGAGGCGGATCAGGGACCCGACGACGTCGACCGGCTCACCGGGGGTCAGCGCGTGGAGCGCCCACACCTTGCTCGCCTGGTCGAGGAGGAGGACTCCGGCCGCGAGGCCGAGCAGCACGGCATACAGCCGCCGCCGGCCTCCGGTGAGAACCGGGGCCGGCGTGGACGGGGTGGGCTCGGCCGCGGTCAGCGGCGCTCCTGCTTCATCTTGCATGGCAGACATAGGGTCGCACGAGGAGCGGCCTGGAGACGAAGTTTGCCGATGGGGTTCCCACAGGACTCACAGATCCCGTAGGTGCCGTTGTCGAGCCGCTCGAGGGCGTGCTCGTTCTGCTCGAGCATCTCGCGGGCGTTGTTGGCCAGCGAGATCTCCTGCTCGCGTTCGTAGGTCTTCGCGCCGGCGTCGGCCTGGTCGTCGCCCGCGCCGTCGCCCGAGTCGCGCATGAGGACGACGAGGTCGCTCTCGGCGTGGGCGAGCTCGCTGCGGAGCTGCTCGATGTCTCCCTGGAGCTCGGCGCGGATGTCACGCAGCTCCTTGGCGGTCCACGGGGACTCGTCGTCGCGGACGGCCGGGACGGACTTCGCGGCCGCCCGGCGGCTGGTCGAGGATGTGGTCACGGCTGCCTTCTTCGCGGTGGTCGTGGTCGGGTGCGTCCGGGCCGCGGGGCTCCGTCCGGCCGCCTTGGCGGGCGTGGTCCTCGCGGTGCGCGCGGTCGTCGCCGCGGCCGTCGTCTTGGCCGCGGGCGTCGCCTTGGCCGCGGGCGTCGCCTTGGCGGCGGACGTCGCCCTCGCGGGCGTGGCCTTCCTCGCGGCGGTCCTGGTGGCGGGTGCGGCCCTGGTCGCAGCTGCTGCCTTCGCCGGAGCTGCCTTCGCCGGAGCTGCCTTGGCCGGGGTCGCCTTCGCCGGGGTCGTCTTCTTCGTCGCCGGGGTCGCCTTCTTCGTCGCCGGTGCCGCCTTCCTCGCTGGCGCCTTGCTGGCAGCCTTCGCGGCGGGTGGGGTGACCTTCTTCGTGGCGGTCTTCCTCGAGGGAGCCTTCGCCGTCGGGGACCCGTTGGGGGCGGTCGCGCCGGTCGAGCCGCCCTTCGTGCTCGAGCCGCTCTTCGTCGCGGACGTCGCGGACGACTGGCCCCGGACGGCCTTGCGCGCGGTGGCAGCGGCTCTCGCGCCCACCTGCTTCGCTGCGGACAGCGCCGCCTTGACCATGAGGACCCACTTCCCGGGTTGTGCGCGGAGCCCCTTCGGCCCTACTGGTGGGCCGAAGGATACGGCCTGCACCTGCACGTCTCAACGCCGAAACGCTGGGTGAGCGGCACCTTCCTCATCCGCGACGACGAAGGGCCCGGCACGCGGCCGGGCCCTTCGGTCGGAGCGGGGCGTCAGCCCTGGCGCTCCGGCTGCGGCTCCGCAGCAGCCTGCTCGCCGTTGGCCCCCTGGCCACCGGGGAGGTCGCCGGTCTTCTTCAGCTCGGTGAGCTGACCCTGGATGTAGGCGTGCAAGCGCGACCGGTAGTCCCGCTCGAAGCCGCGCAGCTCCTCGATCTTGCGCTCCAGGAGGGTGCGCTCGCGCCCGAGGTCCTCGAGGATCGACGCCTTCTTCTGCTGGGCCTCTGCGACCATGCCGGTCGAGCGCTCGCGGGCCTCCGTGAGCATCTCGTCACGCTGGGCGCTGGCGGTCGAGAGCATCTCGTCGCGCTGCGAGGTCCCCTCCGCGATGAGGCGGTCGTGCTGGGACTGGGCGGTGCTGATGAGCTCGTCGTGACGACGCTGCGCGGTGTCGATGAGGGCGTCGCGGCTGCGCTGTCCCTCGGCCACGAGCTCGTCGCGGCGGGTCTCTCCGGCGGTGACGTGCTCGTCGTGCAGGCGCTGGGCGAGGGCGATGACGCCCGCGGCACTGGCACCCCCGCCGGCTCCTGCCAGGGCGGCCGCACCGAGGACGCCGCCCTCGGGCTCGGCCTGCGCACGCTGACCGGCTGCTGCCGCAGCTGCCTCGGCCTGCTCCCTGCGCTGCTCCGCCGCGGCGATGCGCGCCTGCGCGTCGCGCTCGACCTCCTGGAGGCGCGCCTGCAGCGTCGCGACCTGCTCGTTGGCGTTGGCGCCGGCACGGTCGCGCGCGGCCGCCTCCTGCTCGCGCTCCCGCTGCAGGTTCGTGAGCTGGCCGCGGGTGTCGCCGAGCTGGCCCTCGAGCTCACGGATGCGTGCCTCGAACTGGGCGGTCCGCTGCTCGAGCTCGCCGTTGCGCGCCTCCAGCTCCTGGGCTCGCGACTGGGCCTCGGTGGCCTTGGCCTGCGCCTCGCGCGTCTGCGCCTCGAGCTCGGAGTTGCGGTGCTCGAGCTGCCCGACCCGGCCCTGGAGCTCGGCGTTGCGGACCTCGATGTCACCGCTCTTGCCCTCGAACTCCCCGAGGCGGGCGGTCAGCTCGCTGCGGGTGCCCTCCAGCTCGGAGATCTTCGCGGTGAGGTCGCCGCGCGTGCCCTCGAGCTCGGACACCCTCGCGGCGAGGGTGGCGTTCTTGGAGCGCAGCTCCTCGAGGTCCCTCGCCGAGGTGTCGGGCTGCTGGTGCGCCACGACGGGCGCCATCCCCTTGCCCTCACGGCAGTTGTTGAGCTCGCCGCGCAGGTCGTCGGAGTCCTTCGAGATCCGGCGCATCTCGGCGACGATGTCGTCGAGGAAGTCATCGACCTCGCGCTCGTCGTACCCACGACGGAACTGGGTCTGGGTGAACGTCTTGTTGAGGACGTCCTCGGGCGTGAGAGCCATGTTCAACTCCTGTGGGTGGCCAGTGGGTCACGGGTCCGGTCCCCCCGATGGGCGCACGCAGCACGTCCGGAAGAGGGTCTCGGAGCCGCCAGCCTACCGTGATGGCTGATCAGGCGTGACGCCTGTCGTGCCACGCGGGCCCGCCGATGTCGCCGCGACCCCGCCTCAGACCAGGATGAGGAGGAGGTAGACGACGAAGAACAGGACCATGAACGACAGGTCGATCGAGACCCCACCGAGCCGCAGCGGCGGGATCACCTTGCGCAGCGCCCGCAACGGCGGCTCGGTCAGCGTGTAGATCGGCTCCGCCACGAGCAGTGCCGCCCCGCGGGGCCGCCACTCCCTGGCGAAGATCCGGATCCAGTCGAAGACGACCCGCCCGATGAGGACGAGGAAGTAGAGGAAGACGACGAAGTGCAGGACGTCGCGGACGGCATTCATGGCAGGAAGTGTGACCGACGCGACTCGAAGACCCGACGGCGGCCGGTCAGCTCTGGTTGAAGACGCTCCGGCCGGCGACCCCGGAGCTCTCCTCCGCGTTGACCTCGACGGTCTCGGGCGAGAGGAGGAAGACCTTGGACGTCACGCGCTCGATCGAGCCCCGCAGGCCGAAGACGAGCCCCGCGGCGAAGTCGACGAGGCGCTTGGCGTCGGCGTCGTTCATGTCGGTGAGGTTCATGATGACCGGGATGCCGTCGCGGAAGTTCTCGCCGATCGTCTTGGCCTCGTTGTAGGTGCGCGGGTGGATCGTCGTGATCCGCGAGATCCCGCCGCCCTCGGGCGAGCGCACGACATGGGCCACGGAGTGGCGGGTCGGGAGGTGCGTCACCTGCGCTCCACGGTGCTCGACCGGCTCCTCGGCCTCGAGGTGCTCGTCGTAGGCCTCGTCGTACTCGTCGTCGTAGCGGCCCTGGTCCTCGGCGAGGCCCAGGTAGACCATCGTCTTGCGCAGCGCGCCAGCCATTGAGTGCTCCTCGGTCGTCGGCCCCGCCTCTTCGGCGCCGTGCGTCGTGACCGAAGTTACTCGTGTGACTGCCGAGTTCCGAGGATTGCCGATCCGACACGCAGGTGTGTCGCCCCCTCCGCGACCGCCTCCTCGAGGTCGCCGCTCATGCCCGCGGAGACCCACCAGGCCCCGGGGTGGTCGTTCCGGACCGCCTCGCTCAGCTCGCGCAGGCGGGCGAAGGCAGCGCGCGCGTCGCCACCCAGGGGGGCGACGGCCATGAGGCCGCGGAGGGTCAGCGACCCGCACGACGCGACGAGGTCGGCGAGGGCGCGGACCTCGTCCGGGGCGACGCCACCCCGGCCAGCCTCCCCGTCGAGCCCCACCTGCACGGTGACGTCGAGGTGGCGCCCGTGAGCCTCCGCGGCGCGGTCCAGCGCCCGCACGACCTTCGGGCGGTCGAGGGACTGGACCACGTCGGCGTAGGTCGCGACCGACCTGGCCTTGTTGCTCTGCAGCTGCCCGATGAAGTGCACCGCCAGGCTGTCCCGGTGGACGAGGCGGGCGACCTTGGCCGACGCCTCCTGGTCGCGGTTCTCCCCGATCGCGCTCACGCCCAGCTCCGCGAGGAGGTCGACGTCGGATGCCGGGAAGAACTTCGTGACGACGACGAGCCCGAGCTCGTCGTCGCCACGACCGGCCGCAGCCTTGGCGCGCTCGATGCGCTCGTGGACGGCCGCGAGCCGGGCGGCCAGCTCCTCGCGCCGGGACGTCGGGGGTGGGTCCGCGGAGCTCACGCCGCGCCCCGCGCCGCCGAGCTCCTCCGAGCCACGACGCCGGCGAAGCGTCCGGTCATGCCGTCGCGCCGGTAGGAGTACAGGTCCGCCCGCTCCCGCGAGCAGCCCGGCACCCAGGTGACCGCGACGCCGGCGTCGTGCAGCTGCGCCACCACCCCTGCGGCGACGTCGAGGGCGGGGGTGCCGGTCCAGGAGACCGTGGCGCTCACCGGCTGCACCCGGGCGGCATCCGCGCGCATCTCCTCGGGCACCTCGTAGCACCGCCCACACACCGACGGGCCCACGACGGCGTCGACCTCTCCGGCGCCGAGCCCTGCCATCACCTCGAGGGTCCGCGGCACGACGCCGGCCACCATGCCGGGCCGACCGGCGTGCACGGCCGCGACCACGCCTCCGGTCCCGGACAGCAGCACGGGCACGCAGTCGGCGACGAGCACCGCGAGGGCGACGTCGGGTGACCGCGTCACGACGCCGTCGCAGCTCGGTGGCACGTCGGGGACCCCGTCGACGACGGCGACGTCGGAGCCGTGGCACTGGTCCATGTAGACGACGGGCAGGTCGAGCCACTCGCCGAGGCGCCTGCGGTTCTCGGCCACGGCGACCGGGTCGTCCTGGACGTGGGCACCGAGGTTGAGCCCGGCATACCGACCGGTGCTCACCCCCGCCGATCGGTCCGTGAGGGCACGGACGACACCGGACCGCTCCTCGCTCCAGGCGAACATCCCCCCACCGTAGACGTGCGTGGGGCGGGCCGGAGGCACCGGCCCGCCCCACACGCGCGAGCTGCTACTTGAGGAAGTCCGGGACGTCGAGGTCGTCGTTCTCGTCGAACGTCACGGTGCGCGGCGGGGGCGGCGACGCCTGCGCTCGGGCCGGCTCGAAGGGGGCCTCGACGCGTTCGGTGCGCACCACCGGCTCGTCGCCCGACGGCGCCAACGGTCCCGGACGGTCCGTGGAGTGGGCCGACGGCGGGTGGGCCGACGGCGCCGGCGCGTGGTTGTTCGTCGCAGCCGGCGAGGGGGCCGGGATCGACCGGCCCTGGATCGTCCCGAGGGCCCGGTCGTCGGCACGGCGCACCGGCGCCCCGCCGTCGAACCCGGCCGCGATGACGGTGACCCGGACCTCGTCACCGAGAGCGTCGTCGATGACGGCGCCGAAGATGATGTTGGCCTCCGGGTGGGCGGCCTCCTGGACGAGGCGCGCGGCCTCGTTGATCTCGAAGAGCCCGAGGTCGCTGCCGCCCTGGATCGAGAGGAGGACGCCGTGCGCCCCGTCGATGCTCGCCTCGAGCAGCGGGCTGGAGATCGCGAGCTCGGCGGCCTGCACGGCGCGGTCCTCGCCGCGTGCGGACCCGATGCCCATGAGGGCGGACCCGGCGCCCTGCATGACCGACTTGACGTCGGCGAAGTCGAGGTTGATCAGCCCGGGCGTGGTGATGAGGTCGGTGATGCCCTGGACGCCGGAGAGGAGCACCTGGTCGGCGCTGCGGAAGGCGTCGAGCATCGACACGCCACGGTCGCTGATCGAGAGCAGGCGGTCGTTGGGGATGACGATGAGGGTGTCGACCTCCTCGCGCAGGCCGCTGATCCCGGTCTCCGCCTGGTTCGCGCGCCGCCGTCCCTCGAAGGTGAACGGGCGCGTGACGACGCCGATGGTCAGGGCACCGAGACCCTTGGCGATCCGGGCGACGACGGGTGCGCCACCGGTGCCGGTGCCACCGCCCTCGCCGGCCGTCACGAAGACCATGTCGGCGCCGCGGAGGACCTCCTCGATCTCCTCCGCGTGGTCCTCTGCGGCCTTCTTGCCGACCTCGGGGTCGGCACCGGCGCCGAGGCCCCGGGTCAGCTCACGACCGACGTCGAGCTTGACGTCGGCATCGCTCATGAGCAGCGCCTGGGCATCGGTGTTCACCGCGATGAACTCGACTCCCTTGAGGCCGACCTCGATCATCCGGTTGATGGCGTTGACACCGCCACCGCCGATGCCGACGACCTTGATGACGGCGAGGTAGTTCTGGGGTGCTGCCACGATGCGGGCCTTCCACTGGATGTCACTGCGTCTGGATGTCACTGCGTCTGGATGTCTGCTCTGGATATCTGCTGGATGCCGGTACGTCCGGTCTGCGGTGCGGGTCCGAAACCCTCAACGTAAGGTTGACAGTAACGGTTTTGTCACGGTTCGATGGGTCGACGCTAAGTCGGCCCCCGGGGTCAGGCAACGACACGGTGGGCGTGTCGCGACATCCCCGGGGTAAATGTTGCCATGCGAGCCCCTCGTCGCCTCAGGCGCCCCACCCGCCCCACTGGCCACAGCCCCAGCCCTCGGGACCGTCCGACCTACCGCGTGACCGGCGTGTCCGGTGCGCTGACGTCGATGACCTTCGCCTTGGTGCGCAGCAGCACCGTGAGGATGGCGACCTTGCGGGCCGACTGCTCGCCTCCGCCCCAGACGACGGTGCGCGAGCCGAGCGTGAAGGTCACGAGGTTCGCACTGCTCACCCTGACCGCAGAGACGTCCTTCGCAAGGCCGTCCGGGAGCGCCTCCAGCAGGGCCAGCGAGGCGAGGAGGGCCTCGCGCGAGGTTCCCTCGGACCCCGTCGCCGTGACGACCGGGACACCAGCGGGCACGGACCGGACGACACCGAACGCGACCCCCGTCGCATCCACGACCTCCAGTTGACCTCGAGGGTTGCGCACGACGAGGGCGGCCGTCCGGGGCACGACCTCGACCGTCACCGTGCGGGGCCAGGACCGCCGCACCGACACCTCGGCGACGGTGATGCGCGTGCGGACCCGGGAGGCCACGGCGTCGGTGTCGACGCGGGCCAGCGGCGTCCCCGGGGCCACGTCGACGAGCTCGCGAACGGCGGTCGCCTCGGCACCTGACACCCCGTCCACCTCGACGTCGTCGACCCCGAGGAAGGTGCTCCAGCCCACGACCCACGCCAGCAGCACCGCCAGCCCGGCCGCCAGCACGATGACGAGGGCGCGGCGCCAGGGACGCCGGCGGTTCGAGAGCGCCCTCTGCCGGAAGCGGTTCGCCGCAGCCGACACCTCGTGGTCGCCCGGGCTCCGGTGGACCGTGCGGAGGCTCATGACCCTGCGTCCCGCAGCCGGAGGGCCTCAAGGACCAGCGGCGCCAGTGACGTCACGTCTCCGGCACCGACGACGAGCACGAGGTCACCCGGCTCGGCGTCCCGCACCAGCGAGGTGACGGCATCCTCGCGGGTCGGTCCCACGAGGACGGTCCGCTCCCCCGGCAGCCGGGACAGCGGGTCGCCCACGAGGGCGGACGTCACTCCCTCGACGGGCTCCTCCCGGGCGCCGTAGATGTCGAGGAGGACGACGTGGTCGGCGGGCGCCAGGGCGCGGGCGAAGTCCTCGGCGAAGTCACGGGTGCGGGAGTAGAGGTGGGGCTGGAAGACGACACGCAGCGCGCCTGCCCCCGCCCGGTGCACGATGTCCGCCGCCGTGCCGACGACCGCGGCCACCTTCGCCGGGTTGTGGGCGTAGTCGTCGACGACGGTGACGCCCCCCACCTCGCCCCGGACCTCGAACCGGCGACGGGCCCCGGCGAAGCGGGCCAACCCGGCGAGGACCGCCGTGGGGTCGGCGTCGAGCCCGACGACCGCCGCGAGGTATGCCGCGCACGCGTCCATGACGTTGTGGTCGCCGGGGACCTGGAGCTCGAGGTCTCGTTCGGCGCCCTCGTGGAGGAGCACCGACCGGCTGCCGAGGCCCTCGGCCGCCGTCCGCACCACCCGGAGGTCCGCCCCCTGCGCGAACCCGTAGGTCACGACCCGTCGACCTCCGGCCGCGGCATCCGCCGCCAGCGACCTCGCTCCCGGGTCGTCGAGGCACGCGACGAGGAGTCCGCCGTCGGGGATCGTGCCCACGAACGACGCGTACGCCGCCTCGACCCCGGCGAGGTCACCGTAGTGGTCGAGGTGGTCGGCCTGGACGTTCGTGACGACGGCGACGTGCGGCCGGTAGACGAGGAACGAGCCGTCGCTCTCGTCGGCCTCGACGACGAACGCGTCGCCACGGCCCAGGGCCGCGTTCGTGCCGAGCTGGGCGATCTCGCCGCCACTCGCGAACGAGGGGTCCGCCCCTGCTCCGGAGAGGGCGACGACGAGCATCGAGGTCGTCGTCGTCTTCCCGTTGGCGCCGGCGACCGCCACGCGCCGCCGTGCGTCCCCCATGAGTGAGGCGAGCGCCTGGGAGCGGTGGAGCACCCGGATCCCCGCGGCGCGCGCTGCCGCGAGCTCGACGTTGTCCTCCCGGACGGCCGACGAGATGACGACGGTGTCGGCGCCGGCGACGTGGGCCGGGTCGTGGCCGACGTGGACGCGGGCCCCGCTGTCCCGCACCGATGCCAGCGCGCTGGTGTCGGCCACGTCGGACCCGGACACCTCGACACCCCGGGCGAGCAGGAGCTTGGCGACCGCCGACATCCCGGCGCCACCGATCGCGATGAGGTGCACCCGGCCCAGCTCGTCGAGGGGCGGGACGGGGTCGGTGAAGACGAAGCGCGGGGGGGTGCCGGTCATGGGTCAGCGACCTCTGGCCGCGGCAGAGACGACGAGGTCGGCGAGCAGCTCGTCGCCGTCGCGCTCCCCCACCGAGGCGGATGCCGCGGCCATCGCAGCGAGCCGGTCGGCGTCGAGGACGAGTGCGCTGACCACGGAGGTGACCCACGCACGCGTGACGGAGGCGTCGTCGACGAGCAGGCCCCCGCCCGCCGCCACCGCCGCCGCGGCGTTGAGCCGCTGCTCGCCGTTGCCGACGGGGAGTGGGACGTAGACCGCGGGGAGCCCGACGGCCGTGAGCTCGCAGACGGTGTTCGCGCCGGAGCGGGCCACGACGAGGTCGGCGGCGGCATACGCGAGGTCCATGCGGTCGCAGTAGGGAAGGACGGCATACGTCGCGCCGGTGCCATGGTCCGGCACGAACTCCTTGCCCACGCCGGTCACGTGGAGGACCTGGATGCCGGCTGCCGAGAGGTCGGCCGAGGCGGCGGCGAAGGCGTCGTTGAGGCGCTGGGCCCCCAGCGACCCCCCCGTGACGAGCACCGTCGGAGCGTCGGTGAGGCCGAAGTGCTCGCGCGCCTCGGCCCGGTGGGCCGTCCGGTCCAGGCTCGCGATCTCGCGCCGCAGCGGCATCCCCGTGACGGTGGCGTGCGGCAGCCGTGTCCCCGGGAAGGTGACGCCGACGGCAGCCGCGAACCGCGCGCCGAGCCGGTTCGCGAGTCCGGGGCGGGCGTTCTGCTCGTGGACGACGACGGGTGTGCCCCGGCGCCGCGCCGCGATGTACGCGGGCGTCGCGACGTAGCCGCCGAAGCCGACGACCACCTCCGCCCCGGTGCTGTCGAGCGCGTCCTCGGCCGCCCGGACCGCTCGGCGGAGGTTGCCCGGGAGGCGGATCAGGTCGCCGGACGGACGCCTCGGGAACGGGACCTTCGGCACCACGAGCAGCGGGTACCCCCGCTCGGGCACGAGGCGCGCCTCGAGCCCTTCCGTCGTGCCGAGAGCGGTGAGACGGACCTCGCGGTCCCGTCGGCGCAGGCAGTCGGCGAGGGCGAGCAGCGGCGAGACGTGTCCTGCCGTGCCACCACCGGCGAGCAGGACGGACCGGGGTCCGGCCGCGGTCACGAGCGGGACCTGCGGGCGCGAGCGACGGCGGGCAGCACGGCGAGTGACCGCCTGAGGGCCGAGGGGCGCGCGGACAGGGCGTCGGCACACCCCGGCTCGGATCTCGCGAAGGACAGCAGGATCCCGAGGGCGAACAGCGTCGTGACGAGCGACGACCCACCCGAGGACACGAGCGGGAGCGGCACGCCGATGACGGGCAGGAGGCCGATGACGGCCCCGATGTTGATCGCGGCCTGGACGACGATCCACGTCATGACGCCCGCGGTCGCGACCCTGACGAACAGCTCGTCGGTGCGGGTGACGAGCCGGTAGCAGGCGAGGGCGAGCGCGGCGAAGAGCACGAGCACCGCGAGGGTGCCGGGCAACCCGAGCTCCTCGCCGATGATCGCGAAGATGAAGTCGTTGTGCGGTTCCGAGAGCAGGCCCCACTTCTCCCTGCTGGCACCGAGCCCGAGCCCGAGCCACCCACCGTCCGCAAGGGCGAAGCGGCCGTGGATGGGCTGCCGCGCGGCACCCCACTCGTCGGTGTTGCGACCCAGCCAGACGTCGAACCGGCCGAGCCGGTTGGGACTCGTCACGATGTAGGCCGCTGCCATGGCGACGAAGGGGACACCGACGAAGCCGAACCAGCGGAGGGGCACCCCGGCCGCGAAGAGCACCCCCGCGACGATCGCCCCGAGGACCAGGACGGTGCCGAGGTCACCGCCGAGCACGACGGCCGCGATGCTCGCGGCCGCGACCGGGACGAGGTAGGGCACGACGACGTGGCCCAGGGCGTGGAGGCTCTTGCGCTTGGCGGCGAGGACGAGCCCGCCGGCCAGGACGAGGCCCACCTTGATGAGCTCGGACGGCTGGACGTTGACCGGACCGAGCCGCAGCCAGTTCTGGTTGCCGTTGACGTTGACGCCCATCGGGGTGAGCACGAGCAGCTGGAGCACCACGCCGACCACGAGGATCGGCAGGGCGAGCCGCTTCCACCCCCGGACGGGGATGCGCGAGGCGACGACGAGCGCCACGCCGCCGATCGCGGCGAAGACCGCCTGGCTGACGAAGATCGTGTAGGCCGAGGAGGTCTTGTCGATCGACACGATGGCGGAGGCGGACAGCACCATGATGAGCCCGAAGATGACGAGGGCCGCCGTCACGCAGACGAGGAGGTAGTACGTCGTCACCGGTGAGTCGAACCGCGCGAACCAGCCGGCCCGCGACGTGCCGGTGGCGCTGGCGCGCACCGGTGCGGTCGCGCTGCTCACGGGCTACTCCCCCGCGGCGAGCCGGTGGACCGATCCGACGAAGGCGTCACCGCGCGCGCCGTAGTCGGCGAACATGTCCATGGACGCGGCGGCCGGCGCGAGCAGGACGACGTCCCCCTCGTGCGCGAGCGCGAGGGCCTCCCTCACCACCAGGTCCATGGCTCCAGTGTCGGTGCGCTCGACATCGACGACCGGGACATCCGGCGCGTGTCGGGCGAGTGCCTCGGCCAGGGTGGCCCGGTCGCGCCCGATGAGGACGACGCCCCGCAGCCGGTCGGCCGCCGCCGCCACGAGGTCGTCGACGTCCGCCCCCTTGAGGAGCCCCCCCGCCACCCACACGACGTGCTGGTATGCCGTCAGGCTCGCCTGCGCCGCATGGGGGTTCGTCGCCTTCGAGTCGTCGACCCACCGGACACCTGCCACCGTCCCCACTTCGGCGATGCGGTGGGGCTCGGGCACGAACGCACGCAGCCCGGCCCGGACCGCCCCGGCCGGGACACCGTGGGCGCGGGCGAGCGCGGCGGCCGCGAGGGCGTTCGCGACGAGGTGGGGCGGTGCCTCCGGTGCCTCGCCGCGCAGGTCGTCGAGTGACGCGAGCTCGGCTGCGGCAGTGAGGCGTTGCTCGACGAACGCCCGGTCGGCGAGGATGTCGTCGACGACTCCCACCTCGGAGGGTCCGGGCACACCGAGCGTGAATCCGACCGCGCGACAGCCTTCCTGGACGTCAGCCTCTTCGACGAGGTGCATCGTCAGCTCGTCCTGCACGTTGTAGACGCACGCGATCTCGGTGTTGGAGTACACCTTTCCCTTGGCTGCGGCGTATGCCTCCAGCGAGCCGTGCCAGTCGACGTGGTCCGGGGCGATGTTGAGGCACACCGAGGCCCGCGGTGCGACCGAGTGCGACCAGTGCAGCTGGAAGCTCGACAGCTCCACGGCGATGACGTCGAACGGCTCGGGGTGCAGCACCGCCTCCAGGATCGGCGTGCCGACGTTCCCGGCGCTGCACGCACGCAGCCCGGCCGCCCGCAGGATCGACGTGAGCATCTGCACCGTCGTCGTCTTGCCGTTGGTCCCCGTGACCGTGAGCCACGGCGCGGAGCCGTGGAGGGAACGCATGCGCCACGCGAGCTCGACCTCACCCCACACGGGCACGCCCGCAGCGGCCGCGGCGGCGAGCACGGGCTGGTCGGGCCGCCACCCCGGTGAGGTGACGACGAGGTCGACGGGTGTGCCCGGCATACCGGTGACGGCGTCCGGACCGAGGAGCAGCACCGCACCGAGGATGTCGAGGATGCGGGCGCGCTCGCCGACCGTGGACCCCTCCGTGGGCTCCGCGGCATCGACGACGGTGACCTCGGCACCCCGCTCGAGCAGGGCGTCGGCAGCAGCGAACCCGCTCACGCCGAGGCCGGCGACGACGACCCGAAGCCCCTCCCAGTCGGCGTCGCGGTGGGTGAGTCCGGCGAGGCGGTCGCCGGGGGTGGCTCCGCTCATCCGGCGCCCACCACCCACTCGGCGTAGAACAGCCCGAGCCCGAGGGCGACGAACAGCCCGGCCACGATCCAGAACCGGATGACGATCGTGACCTCCTGCCACCCGAGCAGCTCGAAGTGGTGCTGCAGGGGTGCCATCCGGAACACCCGTCTCCCGGTTGTCTTGAAGCTCGCGACCTGGATGATCACGGACAGCGTGATGGTGACGAACAGCCCGCCGAGGATGACGACGAGCAGCTCGGTGCGGGTCAGGATCGCCAGGCCCGCCAGCCCGCCGCCGAGGGCGAGGGACCCGGTGTCACCCATGAAGATCTTGGCCGGCGAGGCGTTCCACCACAGGAACCCGAAGCAGGCCCCCATGCCGCAGGCCGCGACGATCGCGAGGTCGTGCGGGTCCCTCACCTCGTAGCACTTCGTGCCGGGGTTCCACTGGCAGTTCTGGTTGAACTGCCAGATGCTGATGAGGACGTACGCGGCGAACACCATGGCCGACGCGCCCGTCGCCAGTCCGTCGAGCCCGTCCGTGAGGTTCACGCCGTTGCTCGTGCCGGCCACGATGATGTTGGCCCAGATGACGAAGAGCACGACCCCGATGAGGGGGCCGGCGAACGCGAGGTCGAGCGGGGTGTCACGCACGAACGAGATCGACGTCGACGCGGGCGTGCGGAACCCGCTGTTGGGGAACTGGAGCGCGAGGATCGCGAAGATCACCGCGACGAGGGTCTGACCCGCGAGCTTCTCACCGGACCGGAGGCCGAGGCTGCGCTGCTTGCTGATCTTGATGAAGTCGTCGAGGAACCCGACGAACCCCATGCCGGACATGAGGAAGAGGACGAGCAGGCCGCTCACCGTCGGCTTCTGCCCGGTGACCAGGTGCGCGATGCCGTATGCCGCGAGCGAGCTCCCGACGATGACCGCACCACCCATGGTCGGCGTGCCGCGCTTGGTGTGGTGCGAGGTCGGGCCGTCGTCGCGGATGAACTGGCCGTAGCCCTTGCGGACGAGGAAGCGGATGAGCATCGGCGTGCCGAAGAGCGCGATGAACAGCGACACGACGGCCGCGATGAGCACAGCCTTCACTGCTGCGCCTCCCTCGGTCCGGCCAGTCGGTCTCCGAGCAACCGTAGACCCGCGTCACGGCTGGACTTGAAGAGGACCACGTCACCCGGCCGGAGCTCCTCGCGCAGGAGCTGCTCCGCCGCGTCGGCGTCCGGGACGAGCCGCGTTCGGGTTCCCGCCCGTCGGCTCGCGGTCGGTGACCCGTCGTTGGCCTCGCTCGCCGCGGCCGCACCGTCGACCAGTGCGGATGCCGCGTCGCCGACGACGACGAGCTCGTCGACGCCGTGCGCGACGACCTCGGCCCCGACCTCGGCGTGGAGGGCGGCCGACTCGTCGCCCAGCTCGAGCATCGTCCCGAGCACAGCCCACGTGCGGCGGCCCTCGCCCATCCGCTCGAGAGCCGTGAGGGCGGCACGCATGGAGTCGGGGTTGGCGTTGTAGGCGTCGTTGACGAGGGTGACCCCGTCGTCGCGCTCGGTCACCTCCATCCGCCACCGGCTCAGCGCACGCGCGGACTCGAGTGCGGCACAGGCCGACTCGAACGGCATACCCAGCTCTGTGGCCACGGCCAGGACGGCGAGGGCGTTGCCCACGTGGTGCCGCCCGACCAGCCCGAGCTGGACGGCACGGGTGCCCTCGGGGGCGTGGACGGTGAAGGAGGCGCGCCCGCCCGCGTCGAGCGAGACGTCGGTGGCGCGGACCCCGGCGTCCTCGGCCTCACCGACGAGCACGACGCGCGAGCGTGCCACCGTCGCCATCGCGCGCACCACGGAGTCGTCGGCGTTGAGGACGGCCAGGCCGTGGGTGGGCAGGGACTGCACGAGCTCGGCCTTCGCGCGGCCGATGGCGTCCCGGGACCCGAACTCACCGACGTGTGCGGTCCCGACGTTGAGCACCACCCCGACGCGTGGCGGAGCGATCCGCGCGAGGTAGGCGACGTGGCCGATCCCGCGCGCCCCCATCTCGACGACGAGGAACCGCGTGTCG
>DASSYJ010000123.1:0-65953 GCA_035703305.1 Ornithinibacter sp.
GCAGCTCCCTCTCCGGTTCCTCCTCCTCCGGCACGCCCTTCCGGGTCTTCGGGAGGGCCAGCAGGATGAGGAAGAACGGGATCATGAGCACGCGCTGGCGCGCGAGGATGCCGAAGTTGCCGAAGCCCGAGAAGGCCCAGATGAACGCGCCGACGTAGACGACGGCGAAAGTCACGTAGGGGTTGCGGCGCATCGCCCGGGGCAACCCGCGCAGCCGCGGCCAGGACCGGAGCAGCAGCACGAGCAGCACCAGGCCCTCGAGGCTCTGGAGGACGAGCTGGATGTTGTGCGCCTCCCAGGGGAACGGCCGGAACAGCACCGTGACCACCGCGGCCGGGATGCCGAGGGGGGACGTGATGGGTGCTCCCGCGAAGGCCGACCCGCCCTGGCTCGCCTGTCCGCTCGCGACTCCGACGGACTCGGAGATCGCCTGCCAGTTGAAGTCGTCGATCCCGAGGAAACGCGCCGACTGCGTCGTGAGCACCACCGCGGCGACGCCCATGACGACCAGGCCCAGCACCTTCGTGACGAAGCCCGTCGACCGCTTGTCGACCGGCCGGAACAGCTGCGCGACCAGGAGGGCGGCGAAGAGCAGGACCGCGACGTGCGGCCGGATGATGGCCGTGCCCAGCGCCCCGCCCGCGAGGAGGAGCAGGGCCCCCCACTGCTGCGCGAAGTACTTCGCGGCCCCGAGCGCCGTGACGCCGACGAAGAGGAGGAGCCAGGCCTCCTTCCCGATGCTCGACGGCCAGTAGAGCATCGACGGCAGGAGGAAGACCAGCGCCGAGTAGCGCCTCCAGTCGCCGTCGGGCACCGCGATGCGGAAGGCGCGGTAGAGGAGGTAGGCGCCCCAGAAGGCGAGGGAGGAGTAGACGAAGAACCCGCCGAGTGGGGAGGGCCCGATGACCGTGTAGACGGCGGTGGTGATGAGCTCCATGTACTGGGTGCCCTGCTTGCCGCCCCACTCCCACGTGATCGTCCCGTCCCGCCACAGGGCGTAGTGCGCCGCCGCGTAGACGTTGTAGCGCTCCGCGTCGGCGGCCCCGTCGTAGACGACGTAGGCCACGAAGTAGCGGCCGAGGGTCGCGAGCAGCTTGGCGACGAACCCCGTGACGAAGATCGCGGTGAAGAACCGGTCGTTCTCGCGCACGCAGACGCGCCAGATGATGACGCCGTTGGCGGCGACGACGAGGGGCACGACGACGACGGCGCCCCAGACGTTGTAGGACTCGTGGGACAGCGCCCAGGCGAAGCCCACCGCGAGGGCCGCCCCCACGACGGCGCCGACGACGACGCCCCACACGCGGAGGGTGGAGTGGGTCATCGAGCGTCAGGCAGGGCGTCGAGCGCGGCCGTCACCCGAGGGGGCGCCGTCGGTGAGGATGTCCGGCTCGACGGGGAAGTTCTCGGCGACGTTCGCCGTGACCTTGCGGGTGCGCTTCTTGTTCTTCTTCGAGTCCCCGTAGCCGTACCCGTAGCCGTACCCGTAGCCGTCCTTGCGCCGCTTCACCTTGGCCCCGACGATGACGGCGCCGCTCACGGGCACCTGGAAGCGTCCGAGGAGCTCGGCGACCCGGTTGGCCGAGGTCTCGGTCAGGCGGCCGCTGCGCACGATGAGGAGAACGGTGTCCACCATCGGCAGGACGTCGAAGACATCGCTCGCGGCGAGCAGCGGTGCACTGTCGACGAGGATGACGTCGGCGAGGTCGCGCGCCTCGTCGAGGAGCACCCCCATGCGGCTGGCGAGGGATGCCGGGTTGGCGAGGCGGGTGCCAGCCGTGATGATGCGCACCCCCGGGATGCTCGTGGGCCTGATCAGCGTCGACAGGGGCGTGTCGCCGTGGTCGGTGATGAAGTCGGAGATGCCACCGCCCTGGGGGACGTCGAAATGGTTGTGGGCGTCGGGTGAGCGGAGGTCGGCATCGAGGACCAGGACGGTCAGCCCGGTCTCGGCGAAGCTGGCGGCGAGGTTCGCGGCGCTGGTCGACTTGCCCTCGCCCGGGAACGCCGAGGTGACGAGGATGAGCCGGGCGTCGTTCGTGGCGCGGCTGGCGGCCGAACGCCTCGGCGTGTACTCCCCGGGGATCTGCCGGCTCGCCGTGTGGACCAGGGCGGTCCGGGCGGCGCGGTACCCGTCGGCGTAGACGCTGAGCGGGTCCTCCGCGACGATGGCCCCCCTCGACCGCTGGGACCGGCTCATCTTGGGGATCTCGGCGATGATCGGCATGCGCAGCGCGTCGTGGATCTCGTCGCGGTTGCGCAGGCGCGAGTCGAGCCGGTCGATGAGGAGCGCGAGAGCCAGGCCGACGAGCAGCCCCAGGGCCCCCGCGAGAAGGGTTCGGATCCCCCGGCCGGGCGGGACGACGAAGCCACCACCGGACTTGTTCGCGATCGGGGTCGCCACCTGGAGGATGGAGACGTTGACGTTCTCCGCGCCGGGCCGGGGCTTCTCGAAGAACTTCACGGTCGACTTCGCGAAGGCGTTCGCCACGGCGGCGGCACGGTCCCCGTCCGACGCGGTGGCCGAGATCTTCATGGCGAGGGCCGTCAGGTCCGGCGTCACGGTGAGACCGGAGGCCAGCACCGCGGGGTCACCCGTGTACCCGAGCTGCTGGGCGGCGAGCTTCGGGATCTCCCCCGTGGTGAGGTACAGCGCGACCCGGCCCATGGAGACCCCGGGACCGTTCTCGGTGTCGTCGGCACCGACGAGGAGCGTGGCCGTCGCGGTGTACGACGTCGGCCTCGGGGTCGACGTGGCGTTCGCCGGCGTGACGAGCCACATGATGCCCGCGGCCACCACGGTGCACACGAGGATCACGAGCCAGCGGCGCCGGAACGCCCTGAAGTAGTCATGCGGCGACATGCTGGTGCTCCTGTGATCCCGAGGCGGCGTCCCCCGACAGCATGCATTGCCTTCCGACGGACAGTCAGAAGGGGATTCTAACCGACGCGCCAGTGCCGCCCGCCAAGGAACCGACATTGGCCATTTCCCTGTCGCTTTGCGACGATCTGCTCGTGACTCAGGACTCCGAGGGTGCCGTGCGCCCGGACCGGCTTCGGATCGCGCACCTCACGACGATCGACATGAGCCTCCTCCTCCTCCTCGGCACCGAGCTCGAGACGGACCTCGAGGCGGGGCACGCGGTCTTCGGCATCAGCGCGCCCGGTCCGTACGTCCGGCGCGTCGAGGCGCTCGGTGTGACCCACGTGCCGATCACCAGCCTGACCCGCTCGTGGGCCCCGGGCCGAGACCTCGCGGCGTTCCGGGAGCTGCTGCGCACGATCCGGGGCCTGGACCTCGACGTGCTGCACACCCACAACCCGAAGACGGGCGTCATGGGACGGATCGCCGGGCGGCTCGCGGGCGTCCCCGTGGTCGTCAACACGTGCCACGGCCTGTGGGCGGGGCCGGAGGACCGGCTGCGGAAGCGGGCCTTCGTCTACGGACTGGAGGCCCTCGCGGCCCGGTTCTCCGACTACGAGCTGTTCCAGAACGGTGCGGACCGCGACACCCTCCGGCGGGTGCTCAAGCCCGGTCGGCACCGCGTCGTCGGCAACGGGGTCGACCTCAGCCGCTTCGTGTCGGACCCCGATGGCCGCCGTCGCGTGCGGGAGGAGCTCGGCGTCTCCGACGACGACCTCCTCGTCGGGTCGATCGGCCGCCGGGTGCGTGAGAAGGGGCTGGCCGAGTTCGCCGAGGTCGCCGCCCGGCTCGGCGACCGGGCGAGCTTCGTCTGGGTCGGCCCCGACGATGCGACCGATGCGGACACGTCAGTCCCGCACGACGACGCCATCCGCTTCCTCGGCGAGCGCACCGACATGGCGGCGGTCTACTCGGCCCTCGACGTTTTCGTTCTCGCGTCGTACAGGGAGGGGTTCAGCAGGGCCTCGATGGAGGCCGCCGCGTGCGGACGAGCCATGGTCCTCACCGACATCAGGGGATGCCGTGAGATCGGCGACGACGACCGGCACCTGGTGCTCGTCCCGGCGCGGGACGGACGGGCACTCGGGGACGCGGTCGAACGGCTCCTCGACGACCCAGCCCTGAGGACCCGGCTCGGCGAGTCGGCGCGAGCGCGGGCCCTGGCCGAGTTCGACCAGCGCCGCGTGGCGGAGGCGTCCCTCCGTGCCTACGAGCAGGTCCGGGCCGCCGGGGCGCCGCGGGACCACGAGCGAGGAGGGCCCCACGGCCCGACCGCGGGAGTCCCGACGGGTATCGTTGGTGGGCCACGGGCCGGAGATGACATGTCTCGCTCGACCGAGAGAGGACACCGTCCCACGCATGGTGACGAGAGGGACTGAGGTTCGCGTGCCCGGCGGCTGGTCGGCCCTGTGGCGGCTGGGAGCCGGCCTGCGAGGACGCATCTCGGTGCTCGCCGTGGCGTCGTTCGGCGCCGCCATGGTCGAGGCGGTCTTCCTGGTCCTCGTGACCGGGCTGCTCCTGGCGGTCTCGGGTGGGCGGGACTACATCGGGCCGGTCGCGGGTCGACAGGTCTCCCTGGGCGTCGCGCTCGCGGCGGCCGGCGTGGGGCTCGTGCTGCGACTGGTGCTGAACATGGTCACCGTCCGCCAGGCCGCCGCCCTGAGTGCCGCCGTCCGGACGAACCAGCGCCGGCGGCTCGCCCACGCCTACCTCGGTGCCGCGTGGGCGGTCCACCAGCTGGAGCCGTCCGGCCGACTCCAGGAGCTCCTCACCTCGTTCATCGGCAGGGTGCTCGTGGCGGTGGCGGCCGCCATCCAGGGCCTGACCGCTGCCCTGAGCGTCGTCGCGTTCCTCGGCGCAGGACTTCTGATCCAGCCATGGGCCACCCTCGGCGTGCTCGCGTTCCTCGGGGTGCTCGCCGCCCTCCTGGGGCCCCTGCGGCGGGGGATCCACCGCGCGGCGGCCCGGTCGGCCGCCGCGGACCTGGACTTCGCCACCTCCGTGGCGGAGCTGGGCTCGCTGGGGCGGGAGATGCAGGTGTTCGGTGCGCGGCGGGCGTTCCTCGAGCGCGTCGACTGGCTCACCGACGTCGCGACGGAGGCGCAGCGGCGTGTCCAGGTGCTCTTCGGTGCCCTCGCCCCGACGTACACCTTCTTCGCGTACGGCGCTGTGCTGGCTGCGGTCACGGCTCTGACGGCTCTCGACGTGAGGGACCTGACCACGGTCGGCGCGGTCACCCTGCTCATGTTGCGCTCCCTGACCTACGGCCAGCAGCTGGTGTCGGTCCACGGCACCGTCGTCTCGTCCCTCCCGGCCATCGACGAGGTCGACGAGACCGTCCGCCGGTACGAGGCCCAGCCAGCGGCCGGTGGTGTCGCCCGACCGGTGGACGTCATGCCCATGGTCGTCGACCGGGCAAGCTTCTCCTACGGTTCCCGACCCACGTTGAGCGCCATCGACCTCACGATGGAGAGAGGCGAGGTCCTCGGCATCATCGGGCCCTCCGGGGCCGGCAAGTCCACCCTCGCGCAGGTGATCCTCGGCCTCCGAGACCCGGACGTCGGCAAGATCACCGTGGGTGGAGTGTCCCTCACCGACGTCGACCGGACGTGGTGGACCTCACGGACCTCGTTCGTGCCCCAGGACCCGGCCCTGTTCACGGGCACCATCGCCGAGAACATCAGGTTCTTCCGCGACGACATCGACGACGACGCGATCCGGCGCGCGGCGGACCTGGCCAACGTCCTGGGCGAGATCCTGGCCCTCCCGCTGGGCTTCGACACCCACCTGGGCGAGCGTGGCAACGGCCTGTCGGGCGGGCAGCGGCAGCGGGTCTCGATCGCCCGGGCGCTGGCGGGTTCTCCGTCCCTCTTGGTTCTGGACGAGCCCACCTCGGCACTGGACGGCCACAGCGAGTCACTCATCCGTGACACGATCGCCGGACTGAGGGGCCGGGTCACGGTGGTCGTCATCGCGCACCGCATGTCCACGATCGACATGTGCGACCGGATCATGGTCATCGAGGACGGCCGCGTCACGGCGCTCGACACCCCGTCGGCGGTGCGGGCGGAGAGCGACTTCTACCGCCATGCCCTGGCAACGGCCGGCATCCTGGAAGGGACCGAGGTCGCTGATCAGACCTCGGTGGACGCTCGACGCACGACGTAGACGAAGGTCTCCCCGACGAACCGTGCCCCACGCCTGCCAGGGTCCCAGCCGAGCTGCTGCCGGCCCCTGACGCGGACGACCCGCTCGGGACCACGGGTCGCGAACCCGGTCCGGACCCAGCCGGTGCCACGCAGCCTCCGGCGAACCGCACGGAGGATCACCACTGGGCCACCGATCCGAAGGCGGTCCGGCGAGGTCGTCGCGGCCTCCGCGAGCACGAGGCCATGCCGCTCGGCGAGCTCGGCGACACCACTGGGGAAGGCGAACATGACGTGGTCGACGTTCTCCCAGCAGTCGCCGCGCTGGCCGGCACGGACGCGGTGGGGCGCCCACGGGTTCGGGGTCGTGATGACGAGCTGCCCGTCAGCCGCCAACAGGTCACGAGCAGCGGTGAACAACATGTCCAACGACGCGACGTGCTCGATGATCTCCCCCGCCACGATGACATCGAACGGACCCGACGCTGCCACGGGTCCGGGCCCGCTGGAGAGGTCGTGCGCCACCGCGTCGTAGCCCTCCTGGCGCATCAGGTCGATGGCTTCGGGAAGCACGTCCACACCGAGGCACGTGGCCGCGATGGCGGCGATTCGACCATGGAGCCACTGGGTGGAGCGCATGCGTTCGACATCGTGGGCCACGCAGCCGACATCGAGCACCCGCCGGTCGCGGCAACGGTCGACGAGGAAGTCGGTACGGTCGTCGATGGACGCTCGCCATGCTGCCCGCAGGGTCCGTGCCCGCTGAGCGAGGACCCGTGGGTCGTTGGGGTCGTCGGCGATGTCACCCCATCGCGTGCCCGGTGCCGGCGCAGCGGCGATGGCGGCGTCCATCTCCGCGGATCGACTGTGTCGCATGACCCTCCGACCTCCACCTGGGCTGACGTAGCATCGTAGCCGTGCCGAAGACGACTGCCGGGCAGGTCTGGGGCGTGGTCGTCACGTTCGCGCGACCGGCAACCCTCGACTCGATGCTGACCGCGCTGGAGCGACAGTCCCGGCCCGTCGACCACATGCTGGTCGTCGACAACGGCTCGGACCCGGCGGTGGCCGACATAGCCGTGGCCCACGGTGCGGAGTACGTCGACAGCGGAGGCAACCTCGGGCCGGCGGGGGGCATCGCCGTCGGGATGGCCCGGGTGCTCGCGCGGGCGGAGGACCACGACTGGATCCTCCTCGTCGACGACGACGACGAACCCCTCGACGACGACCTGCTGCGCCAGGTGCGGACCTTCGGGGAGGAGCTGGCCGCCCGCGACCCGCACCTGGGGGGCGTGGCCGTCAGCGGGAGCGTCTACCGGCGACAGCTGGGCATCTTCCGACGGCTCCAGGACCAAGAGCTCACCGGCACGGTCGATCTCGACGTGCTCTTCGGCGGCTCCCTCCCGCTGTACCGCGTGGCCGCCGTGCGTGAGGTGGGGCCCTTCGACGCCAGCCTCTTCTGGGGCTTCGAGGAGGGCGAGTACGGCCTCCGGATGAGGGCCTCGGGCTACCGGCTCTGCGCTCCGGGACCGACGTGGCTGCACACGCGAGAGCTGTCGGGGGTCGCCGGGCTCGAGTCCCGGGCGGTTCGAACGCCCCAGGACAAGGCAGCCTGGCGCCGCTACTACTCGATCCGGAACTCGACCGTGCTCGCCCGCCGGTACGGAGGCCCGGTCGCCCCGTTCGTCACGGCTCTCGGCGGCGCCGCCAAGGGGGTGGTCGCGCTCGTGAGGAGTCGCCGACCGATGACGGAGGTCGCGCTGGCCCCCCTGGGGGGGTTCCACGGCCTCACGAACCGGCTGGGGCGTCGGGTGGACCCGGGCCGGAACGCCAAGGTGACGAGTGCTGCCTGAGCGACCGACCGTCAGTGTCATCGTTCCCGTCTTCGACGTCGCGGCATACCTCCCTGCCTGCGTGGACTCCGTCCTCGCCCAGACGTACTCCGCACTCGAGGTCGTCCTGGTCGACGACGGCTCCACCGATGGCAGCTCCGGCATCTGCGACGGCTACGCCTCGCGCGACTCCCGGGTCCGGGTGGTTCACCAGCGCAACGCGGGTCTGAGTGGCGCCCGGAACGCCGGCATCGACGCGTCGTCCGGTCCCCTCGTGACGTTCCTCGACGGGGACGACTGGTGGGAGCCGGCATTCGTCGAACGCCTCGCGGCCGCCCTCGACGAGCACCCGGACGCGGGAGTTGCGATGTCGACGTTCGCCCGGGTCCCCGGAGCGGAGTGGGTCCCTCCGGTCGACCGAACCACCCTCCTCTCACCCTCGGAGGCGATCGGGCAGTTCGCCGGCGACCAGCACACGCTCTTCACCATCGCCTGCGCCAAGCTGGTCCGACGGTCGGTGCTCGATGACGTCCGGTTCCCCGAGGGCCGGACGTACGAGGACGAGTTCACGACCTACCGGCTCCTCCTCGAGTCGCCCACCGTGCTCGTCCCGGAGCCGCTCTACCTCTACCGCCAGCACCAGTCCGGCATCATGTCCGCACCGGTCACGCCGGAACGCCTGCTCGACGACGTGCAGGCGGCCGCCCAGCAGTCGGAAGACCTGCGGGCCGCAGGGCATGACCGCGCGGCCGCGTGGGCCGACGACCAGTCCTTCCGCAAGCGGCTGCAGCTCATCGCCCTGCTGCGGGAGTCGGGGCGCCGGGACGAGGCGGCCCGCGAGTGCTCCGTCATCGCGCGCTCGGCTCGTGAGAGGCCTCTCGCCTCACCGTCCCGAGCCCTCCGGTTCCTCCGCCGCGTGGGCGGCCGGTCCCCCGTGCTGGCCGCGTGGCTCTTCACGGGAGCCCTGGACGTCAACCGGGTGCGGCGGCGCGCCGCAGGTTGGGGGCGACGGTCGACTTCAGCCGTCGCGCCACGCGGAACCCCATGATGAACGCGTCCGGGGAGAGCATCGACAGGACGACTGCCCCCTTGTAGAGCGCTGAGAGGTCGCGGGAGCCGAGGAGCACCCGCAGGTGGCGGGCGAGGAAGCGGCGGTACTCCCGGTCGTACCCGGGTTCCCGCCGCACCCCGGACCTCGCGGCCTCCTCGAGGATGCGCAGCGCGTTCACCGCGTACCAGACCGTCAGGCGCTCGGCCCGCTCGGACCCCGCCCCGTGGCGGTCCACCGCGACGCCGATGTCCGAGGAGAGGACCTCGAGGAGGGAGGCGCGCAGCAGTCGACGGTGGCCCCCCATGAGGCTTGCGGCGTGTTGCCGGTAGCCGTAGTTCGCAGCGTCGCTCACCGCGACGCTGACGGTCCGGGCAAAGAGGCGGGGCAGGATCTCGAGGTCCTCGAAGTCCGCTCCCGGCCGGAAGCGGAGGCCCCGGAAGACGTCCGCCGCCATGAGCTTGCCGCATGAAGCGAACCCGATGCCACGGCGCACGATGTCGTCGAGGGCCTCGTCGCTCGGGACCACGCGGACCCCTGTTGCGGGCCTGAACGTCGGTCCGGGGCCGCCGTCCGCGAAGCTGACGAGGTCGGCGGCGACGAGGCCGACGCCCTCGTTCCGGGCCGCCTCCACGAGGTGAGCGACGTGCTCGGGGCCGATGACGTCGTCCGCGTCGACGAAGGTCACGTACTCACCCCGGGCGACGTCCAACCCCTCGTTCCGGGCCCGCGAGAGGCCCCCGTTCGCCGTGTGGATCACCCTGACCCGGGCGTCGCGGACCGCCCAGGCATCGCACAGCTGGGGACTCGAGTCGGTCGAGCCGTCGTCGACGAGGATGACGTCCAACGCCGGATGCCGCTGGGCGACGATGCTGCGCACGCAGTCGTCGAGGTGCTCTTCGGTGTCGTACACCGGCACGATGACACTGACGAGTGCGGTGCGGCGGGGGTCCTCGGTCACGCACGGAGTCTATGGACCACGTCGTGCAGCCGATCGCGGAAGGTGACGGCGTCCAGCGTGGAGAGGTCACGCAGGGTCGGGTCTGCGGCCTCCCGCAGCAGGAGGTCCCAGTCGACCTGCCCCGAGTCCGGGATGCGCACCACGCCGGGCTGCCAGGCCGACTCGTTGCTGAACAGCCCGATCGGCCTGGTGGCCAGCGCCGGTGAGTACCGGAGGGCGTCGGCGGCGCTCCACCCGAACCCCTCGCTGAGCGAGAAGGAGACGTATGCCGAGCAGTGCTCGTAGAGGTACCGGAGCTGCCCCGGCGTGGCGTCCCTGACGTGATGGATCCGCGGATGCTCCAGGAGCTCGGGCGGCACGTCGAAGCGGAGCGTCGCCTGGCTGTGGCACCAGACGAACGGAAGGGGCGCCTCGTCGGCCGCCCTCCCCAGGTCCACGAGTCCCTTGACGGGGTCGTAGGGGTTGAACACGGTCAGCAGGTACTCAGGGGGCACGGCCTCCTGCGGGGGGTCCGCCATGTCGGCGAGGTCGAACACCGGTGGCGCGAGGAGCACGGACCGAACCCCTGGTGGCACGAAGCGCACGTTGTCCGGGGCCTGCATGGCGACCGCATCGAACCGCTCGGCGACGACCGGGTCCACGACGTTGCCGGACGGGATGACGAGGCGCACGTCAGCCCGGGCGGCCGGTGCGATGAGCGCACCCGCGAGGAACTGGAGGTAGGCGTCGTACCTGGGGTGGACCGCGCGCCGCACGGGGTTGGCGACCTTCTGGAGGAGCTGACCCTTCACGCCCACCCGGTGCCCGGCCCCCCACCACTGCGGCTCGTACGGGGAGGACACCCGGACGCCCGGTGGGGTCACCGCCCACGCGCCGTCGAGGTGCTGGCGCACCACGACGTCGACCTGGTCCTCGGCCAGCGACCGGAGGATCGAGTAGAGCGCCCGTTCGGCCCCACCTGAACCCCCCAGCCACCCCGCGCTGATGAGCAATCGCATAGCCGACAGTGTCCCTGACGCGCACCGACGCGATCTCCCGGGGTGGATGACCGGGCGCGGCATCCTCCTGCGAGGGTCCCCGGGCCCGAGGGCTCGTTCTCGGGCGTGCGCAGCCCTGGGAGGCGCCGTGGTGAGCCGGTTCACCAGGATCGGGCGCTGGCGACGGGGTATGTTCGCGGGGGCCTCCGCTCCGAGCAGGCCGACCAGCTGGCTGAAGGGAGGACCATGAAGCGCATCGCGCTGACCTTCGACGACGGGCCGGGTCCTGACACAGACGCGCTCGTCAGGTTCCTCGTCGACGAGAACGCCGGAGCCACGTTCTTCCTGCAGGGGGAGCACTGCGAGCAGCGACCCGACGTCGTGAGGCTCATGGCCGAGTCCGCTGGCATCGAGGTCGCGACGCACTCCCACACGCACCCGGACCTGCAGCTCCTCGACGACGAGGACATCAGGACGGAGCTCGAACGCAGCATCAGAGTGGTCACGGAGCTGACTGGCCTGGCGCCGACCCTGTTCCGGCCACCGCGCGGCCACCGCAACCGTCGCGTCGACCGGGTCGCTCGAGAGCTGGGCCAGTCCGTCATCCTGTGGACGGTGAACTCCAGGGACTACAAGGAGGGACACTCCGCGAGTCGCCAGGTGCTGGGGGAGGCACGCGCAGGAGACATCGTCCTGCTCCACGACACCCACCGCTCCACCGTGGAGGCCACACGGGAGCTGGTGCCGGCCCTGAAGAACCGGGGCTTCGAGCTGGTCACCGTGAGCGAGCTCCTGGGGGCGTGTGCTCCCGGACGCGTGTACCGGGGGCGCAACGGGGCCAAGGTTCGCTTCTCACGCTGGCGTCGGCTCCAGGTGCTCCGTGTGCGCCGCCGCGGGGCGATGCTCCGTCATCGTGCGGGCTGAGTCGAGGCCTTCGGTCCGGTTGATCCGGTTGCACGGCGACTGGCTCGACCCCGCACGATGCGGAGCACAACGGTGGCGCCTGAGGCGGGACCAGCGAGTCGGCCCCGTCTCGCGCGTCGCAGGACGGCTGTGATGGCCCCGGCACGCTTCTCGGACTCACCTCCCGTCCACGGTAGGTGGTGGACTCAGGCCCGAGAGTGCCGCGGCGGCGCCAGACGGGCGTACAGCTCGTCGACGACGTCCTTGTCGATGTCCGCGAGGAACTTGCGCGCAAACAGACACTCCGACTGCATCAGGGCCGGCATGTCCTGACTCCGCCAGACGTGCGGGCTGCTGCCGTTGCTCGTGCTCGGCCGCGACCAGTCGATGAGACGCATGTTGCCCAGCGCCGGCTCACTGAGGCGGTCGCGGTGACGTGAGTTCCAGGCGATCGTCTGCACGTAGAACTCCGTGGGGATGAAGGCCCGCCTCAGGAGCCGTTCGACCAGTTGTTCGCTCGCCAGCAGGTGCAGGGCCATGGGGCGGCTGATGGACCACCAGTCACTGCCGTACTTGAGCTCCAGCTGTGGTCGACCCGGCCACAGCCGCCGCCCCGCGGTGAGGGCGCCACTGACCACGCGACGACACCGGCTCCGGGCTGCGGAGATCATCCGTCCTCGGTTGAGGAAGGGGAAGCGGTTCCTCAGGTGCACCTTCTCCACCCATTCCGGGTGCTGCACGGGGGCGAAGTGGATGAACTCGGTGCCGGCGTGATCATCGAAGAACTCGTGGATCTCGTCCTGCGTCTTGAGGGGGAGGTCGGACCCCGACAGCAGGTGGTAGTAGGAGTAGGCGCCCTCGGATGCCACGCGCAGGAGGCGCATGCACGCGCGGACCTGGCTGAAGTCGCCCCAGTAGACCTTGAGCCGCGGGACGAACGTCACCGTTGACCGTCGGCACTTCGCCGTCAGGCTCTCGATGTCGACCTCACGCGTCTTCGCGTCGACATGCACGAAGATGTCGTTGCGAGGGTCGTCCAGCATGCCGAGGAGCCGCTCGAGGACGTAGAAGTTGTCGGCAGCGGTGATCAGATAGGCGTGTCGGTGCGTCCCCACGCGACAACCATAGAGTGGCTGGGCCGGAGATGCCCGGCCGCTCAGGTGTCGGCCGCCCGGCCCCACACGCCCGGAACTCCCTTGACGGTGACCTGGTCGGGAACGCTCTTGGTGACCACCGCGCCGGCGCCGATGACCGCCCCTTCACCCACGGTGAGGTTCTGAAGGATCGTGGCTGCAGCACCGACGAGCGTGCCGGCACCCACGACGACCTCGCCGGACACCACCGCTGCCGGGTTGACCGACACGAAGTCCCCGAGCACGGCATCGTGGCCGATCGTCGCGTTGGGGTTGACGTGGACGTGGCGGCCGAGCCGCACGTTGGTCGAGATCGTGGCGCCGGCGCACACGACGACACCGTCCGCGACGGTGCCGACGGCCCCGAAGGTGGCGCTGGGGTGGATGGCGGTGAACGGCCGCGCTCCCCCCTCGTCCAGCCGCGCGACCACCCGACGTCGGACGTCGGGGTCGCCGATGCCCAGCACGTAGCGCACGTGGCGCACCCCGCCGGCGAGCAGCTCCTCCACCGTCCCGAGGTAGGGGACGCCGCGGTGGGCCAGCCGTTCGAGGTTCAGGGCCGACGGACCGTCGTCCACCACGCCCTCGACCACGAGGGCTGCGCCGGCGGCGGCCATGGCCTCCACGACGTCCAGTGCCTCGCGGCCGAAGCCCGAGGCACCGATGACGACGACGCGTTCGCGGGGCCGGTCACCCGGCATCCCTGCGCACCTCCCCGGCCGGCGACCCGGTGAAGACGCTCATCGTCGCCTCACCCTCCCCACTGATGCCGTGCCGGGCCAGCACAGACGAGACAGTCCGCCCCAGGATCCTCAGGTCCAGGGCCAGGCTGCGGGAGTCGACGTACTCGACGTCGAGCCGGAACTTCTCCTCCCAGCCGAGTGCGTTGCGTCCGGACACCTGGGCCAGCCCCGTGACGCCCGGGCGCACCTCGTGGCGCCTTGCCTGCTCCGGGCTGTAGCGCGGGAGGTACTCGACGAGGAGTGGCCGGGGGCCGACGAGGCTCATGTCGCCCTTGAGGACGTTCCAGAGCGTCGGCAGCTCGTCGAGGCTCGTCGAGCGCAGGACGCGCCCCACCGACGTGAGGCGCTCCGCGTCGGTCACGTGCGTGGCGTCGGCGTGCCGCATCGTGCGGAACTTGACGAGCTCGAAGAGCTCGCCGTCCCGGCCGGGACGGACCTGCCGGAAGAGGACCGGACGTCCGTGCGCGGCCAGCACGACACCGGCCGTGACGAGCTGCACCGGAGCGCTGAGCACGAGGCCGACCGCGCTCACGGTGACGTCGATGCCCCGTTTCACGACGTCGTAGCGGCGCCGGCCCGTGGGCCGCCCCTCAGCCGTCCGCACGCGCACCGGCCAGGAACGAGGAGATGACGGAGTCGACTCGCTCGACCTCGCCGGCGTCGAGCGCCGAGCCGCTCGGCAGCGACAGCCCCGTCGCGAAGAGGCGCTCGCTCGTGCCGTCGAGCACCGACCAGGCCCCGGCGAAGACAGGCTGGAGGTGCATGGGCTTCCACACCGGTCGGGCCTCGATGTCCTCGGCGGCCAGGGCCTCCCTGAGGTCCTCCCGCGTGAAGCCGGCCGTCCCCGGGTCGACGAGCACCGAGGTCAGCCAGAAGTTGTCGTGGGTCGGGCCGCCGTCGGCGCCCGAGGGCTCACCGAAGACCGTGACGCCGGGCACTCCGGCGAAGAGGTCGCGGTAGCGGATGCGGTGCGCACGCCGCCGCTCGACCATCTCGTCGAGCCGGTCGAGCTGCGCCCTCCCCAGCGCGGCGAGGATGTTGGACATCCGGTAGTTGTAGCCGATCTCGGTGTGCTCGTAGTGGACGACCGGCTGTCGTGCCTGGGTCGAGAGGTAGCGGACCCTCGCGGCGAGCGCCTCGTCGTCGGTGAGGAGCGCCCCACCTCCCGAGGTCGTCATGATCTTGTTGCCGTTGAACGAGACCGCGGCGACGGTGCCGTATGCCGCGGCCGGCCTGCCGTCGCGGACCGCACCGAGGGACTCGGCGGCATCGGAGAGCACCGGTGCGTCGTGCGCCCTGGCGACGGCACCGATCTTCTCGTGGTCGGCGACCTTGCCGTGGAGGTCGACCGGCACGACCGCCCCCACCCGGCGTCCGGTGGCAGCGACCTCGCCGAACGCCTCGGCGAGCAGGCCGGCATCCATGTTGCCGGTCTCGTCGCAGTCGACGAACACCGGCTCCGCCCCCGTGTAGACGATCGCGTTGGCGGTCGCCGCGAAGGTCATCGTCGAGGTGAGCACGAGGTCGCCGGGCTCGACGCCCAGGGCGATGAGGCCGAGGTGCAGGGCGGCCGTTCCGGACGAGAGGGCCGCGCAGTGGGAGCGACCGCACCGCGCGGCCAGCTCGGCCTCGAAGGCGTCGACCTCCGGTCCCAGCGGCGCCACCCACCCGGAGCGGATCGCGCGGACGAGTGCCTGCTCCTCCGCGTCGGTGACGTCCGGTGACGAGAGGTAGATCCGGCCGCTCACAGCCGGAGGTCCGAGTCCGCTTTGTCGAGGACGTACTTGAGGTCGTAGAGGACGTGGCCGTCGGGTGACCCGAGGGCACGGAGCCGCTCCGGCCCCAGCTCGAGGAACTGGCGGTGCGCCACCGCGATGACGATGCCGGCATACGCCCCGGGTTCGGGCGCGTCGACGAGGTCCACGCCGTAGTGGAGGCGGGCCTCCTCCGGGTCGGCCCACGGGTCGAGGACGTCGACCTCGATGTCGTAGTCCGAGAGCTCGGTGAGGATGTCGACGACCTTGCTGTTGCGCAGGTCGGGGGTGTTCTCCTTGAACGTCAGGCCGAGCACGAGCACGCGGGCACCCTGGACCTGGATGCCCTGCGTCGTCATCCGCTTGACGAGCTGGGACGCCACGTAGGCACCCATCGAGTCGTTGAGCCGTCGACCCGCGAGGATGACCTCGGGGTGGTAGCCGACCGCCTGCGCCTTGTGGGTCAGGTAGTAGGGGTCGACGCCGATGCAGTGCCCCCCGACGAGGCCGGGGCGGAAGCCGAGGAAGTTCCACTTCGACCCCGCGGCGCGGAGCACGTCCTCCGTGTCGATGCCGAGGCGGTTGAAGAGCACGGCGAGCTCGTTGACGAGGGCGATGTTGACGTCCCGCTGGGTGTTCTCGATGACCTTCGCGGCCTCCGCGACGCGGATCGACGAGGCGCGGTGGGTGCCGACCGTGACGATGCGGCGGTAGAGGTCGTCGACGAAGTCGGCCACCTCAGGGGTCGAGCCCGACGTCACCTTGACGATGGTCGTGACGCGGTGCTCGCGGTCGCCGGGGTTGATCCGCTCCGGGCTGTAGCCGACGTAGAAGTCGCGGTTGAACACGAGCCCGGACACCGCCTCGAGGACCGGCACGCACCGCTCCTCGGTCGCCCCGGGATAGACCGTCGACTCGTAGATGACGACGTCGCCCGGACGCAGCGCGCCGGCGATCGTCTCGGTGGCCGACAGCACGGGCGAGAGGTCGGGCTGCTTGAACTCGTCGATCGGCGTCGGCGTCGTCACGATGTAGACGTTGGCGTCGGCCAGGTCGCGCTCGTCGTCGGTGAACCGGAGGCGCCCCGCCCCCCGCAGCTCCGCCTCGGTGACCTCGAGCGTGTGGTCGCGCCCGCCGCTGAGCTCCTTGACCCGTCGGCCGTCGATGTCGTACCCGACGACGTCGTGCACCCTGCCGAACTCGACGGCCAGCGGCAGCCCGACGTAGCCGAGCCCGACGATCGCGAGCCGGACGTCGTGGGGCAGCGGCGCGAGCGCGGTCACCGGTCGACTCGTGCGGCCGAGGACTCCGGGTCCGCCTCGAGGGCCTTCTGCGGGGCCTGGCTCCTCAGGAGGTCGCCGATGCCGTCCACCGCGATGTCGTCGAGCAGCACCGCCATGGGCTCGAGCCGCGGGACGGAGACCTGCGTGATGAGCGGGTGGCTGCTCGGGGTCCCACTCTCCTGCGTGCTGAAGAGGACCTCGTGGAGCTTCTCTCCCTGGCGCAGGCCCGTGAACTCGACCTCGATCGGCCGGTCGGACTCGTCGATGAGGCGTCGGGCGACGTCGAGGATGCGCACCGGCTCACCCATGTCGAGCACGAGGACGTCGCCGGGCTCGCCGATCGCCCCGGCCTGGAGCACGAGCTCGCAGGCCTCCGGGATCGTCATGAAGAAGCGCGTGACGTCGGGGTGCGTGACGGTCACGGGGCCGCCACGGTCGATCTGCGCGTGGAAGGTGTCGAGCACCGAACCTCGCGACCCCAGCACGTTGCCGAAGCGGACCGAGAGGTAGGGCAGCCCGTTCTCACCGGCGAACCAGGCGGTGAGCCGCTCGGCCAGGCGCTTGGTCTGCCCGAGGATGCTCGTGGCATCCGCCGCCTTGTCGGTGGAGATGTTGACGAAGTGCCGGACCCCGCTCCTCGTCGCGCACTGGAGCACGTTGAGCGAGCCGAGCACGTTCGTCTTCCAGCCCTCCTCCGGGTAGCGCTCGAGCATCGGGAGGTGCTTGAGCGCGGCAGCGTGGAAGACGACGTCGGGACGGTGGCGGTCGAACACCTTGGTCAGTGCGTCGACGTCCCGGATGTCGCACAGGACGAGGTCGTCCCGGTCGAGGAGCCCCGAACCGTAGACGAGGAGCTGCACGGCGTGGAGGGCCGACTCGTCACGGTCGAGCAGCACGAGCCGTGCCGGGCCCAGGGCCTTGACCTGCCGGGCCAGCTCGGCCCCGATCGACCCACCGGCGCCGGTGACCATGACGACCTTGCCGCTCACGTAGTCGGCGATCTCGGAGATGTCGGTCTTGACCTGTCGCCGACCCAGGAGGTCCGCGACGTTGAACTCGCGGAGCGACTCCAGCTCGACGCGGCCGGCGATCATCTCCCGGACCGGGGGCACGACGACGAGGCTCAGGCCGGCTTCGGTGCAGCGGTCCGACAGCCCCTGGATGAGCTTCGGGCTCGCCTGGCTGATCGCGAGCACGACGACCTCGGCGTCGGTCTTGCGCGCGACGTCGATGATGTCCTTGCCCCGGCCCAGCACCCGGTGGCCGAACACCCGGAGGAACCGCTTGCTGGGGTCGTCGTCGATGAACCCGACGATGGAGTAGGGGGGTTCGTCGGCGGTGTCGACGAGCCGCGCGACCTGGTGCCCGGCATCCCCCGCACCGTAGACGAGCGCGGGCAGGGACTCCGAGGTGTCACCCTGACGGCGCCCGTTGGACATGGCGGCCCGGAACACCCAGCGACCTGCGGCCATGAGGAGGAAGGCCAGCGCCGGCATGGCGAACGCGAGGCCGCGGGAGAAGATGGGCTGGGTCACGAAGAAGATGACGCCCAGCACTGCGGCGACGCCAGCCACGAGGCTGCCCAGCGCGGTCACCTCGTCGAAGCTGCCGATCCGGCTCCGGCCCAGGTAGAGGTGGAACCGGAAGCCCCCGATCACCTGCAGGACGATCGCGGCGACGGTGTAGGCGATCGCGGCGTTCCACACCCGCTCGGAGAGCGTCAGGTCGAACCGGACGAGGAAGAACGCGAAGAGCGCGAGCGCCCAGGCCAACGCGTCCCACGCGACCATGACGGAGCGCTTGAGGTAGACCGACGACCGGGACACAGGGCCCCTCCCCTGGAAGACACGTGGACAGGCCCGCATCCTAACGACAAAGGTGGCTCCGCCGGGCAAGGCTCGGTGAATTGGGCCGCCGGTCGGCACGGAGATGTTCGGCAGTCAACCAGTGGTTCGCCGTGCCCGCCACCCGAGAGGTGGCTCCCCCGACGTGCCGGATGCCGTCCGCACCAGTGGGCGCACGGCATACCGGGTCGTCCCCCGTCGCTGGGCGGACCCGGCAGGACGATGCCTCAGAGGTTGATCATGTGCCCGGCGATGCCCTCGACGGTCTCCTTGACCGCCTCGGAGAGCGTCGGGTGGGCGAAGACGTTGCGGGACACCTCGTCGGCGGTGAGGTCCCACTTCTGCGCGAGGGTCAGCACCGGGAGCAGCTCGGTGACGTCGGGTCCGACCATGTGCGCGCCGAGGATCTCGTTGTGCGTGGCGTCGGCCACGACCTTGACGAAGCCGACCGTGTCGCCGAGCCCCATCGCCTTCCCGTTGGCGGAGAAGGGGAACTGCGCCGTCTTGACGTCGTAGCCCTTCTCCTGCGCCTGCGCCTCGGAGTAGCCGAACGAGCCGATCTGCGGGTGGCAGTAGGTCGCGCGCGGCACGAAGTCGTACTCGACCGGCATCGTGGGCGCCCCGGCGAGGGTCTCGGCCGCGACGATGCCCTGGGCCTCGGCGACGTGGGCGAGCATGAGCTTGGCCGTGCAGTCGCCGATGGCGTAGACGTTCGGGACGTTGGTGCGGCAGTAGTCGTCGATCTCGATGGCCCCGCGGTCGGTGAGCGCGACACCGGTGGCCTCGAGCCCGTAACCCTCGGTGCGCGGCGCGAACCCGATCGCCGACAGGAACTTGTCGGCCTCGAGCACCTGCTGCTCGCCCCCCGCCGCCGGCGAGACCGTGACGCGCACTCCCGACCCGGTGTCCTCGACGCCCTCGACCTTGGTGCCGAGGAACACCTTCACGCCGAGCTTCTTGTAGTGGCGGGCCAGCTCCTTCGAGATGTCCGCGTCCTCGGTGGGCACCATGCGGTCGAGGAACTCGACGATCGTCACGTCCACGCCGAAGTTCTTCATGACGTAGGCGAACTCGACCCCGATCGCACCTGACCCGGCGATGACGACCGACCCCGGGAGGTTCTCGTCGAGGATCTGCTCCTCGTAGGTCACGACGTTCTGCGAGATCGACACGCCCGGCAGCATCCGCGTGACCGCCCCCGTCGCGATGATGAGGTCGTCGAACGTCAGCTGACGAGTCGAGCCGTCGTTGAGGGCGACGTCCATCGACGAGGGCGACGTGAGGGTGCCCCAGCCGTCGATCTCCTCGATCTTGTTCTTCCTCATGAGGAAGTGGACGCCCTTGACGATGCGGGCGGAGACCTCACGGGACCGCCTGTGGGTGGGCCCGTACGACACCGTCGCGTCACCCTCGATCCCGAAGGCGGCCTTCTCGTGCGTGAGCGTGTGGGCGAGCTCGGCGTTCTTGATGAGCGCCTTGCTGGGGATGCAGCCGACGTTGAGGCAGACCCCGCCCCAGTACTTCTTCTCGACGACCGCGACCTTCTTGCCGAGCTGCGACGCGCGGATCGCCGCGACGTACCCACCGGGACCAGCACCGAGCACCACGACGTCGAAGTCAGCCATGTCGGCAGCCTATCGGCCGGGTCGCGGCGCACTCACCCGAGCCCGCGGCGCACTCACCCGAGCCCGCGGAGGGTCTCGTGCACGGCCCGGGCCACGGGGGCGGCGGTCCGCGCACCCGGACCACCCTGCGCGACCACGACCGCGACGACCCAGGTCGGCCGGGTCACCGGGGCGTAGGAGACGAACCACGACGTGTCGCGCTTCCCCGTCACCTCGGCGGTGCCGGTCTTTCCCGCGACCGGCCAGCCCGGCAGGCCGGCGAAGGTGCGTCGGACGCTGCCGCCGGTGACGACGTCGCGCAGGGCACCCCGCACGTACGACCCCACCTCGGCGGTCACGGGGGCCCGGCGCCGCGGCCCGGCGGCCACCTCCTCCGACGCCCCGGTGACCGGGTCGACGAGGGCCGAGCCGACCCGGGGCGTGAGCACCGTCCCGCCGTTGGCGAACGCGGCATACATGACAGCCATCTGCAGGGGGGTGACGGCGACGTCGCCCTGCCCGATCGAGAAGTTGGCGGCGTCGCCGGCTCGGACCTGGAACCCGCTCGCGCAGTTCTCGGTCGCGACCTGCTCGAGGTACGCGGCGTGCTCGCGGTCCGTGACCTCCGGGTAGCCGGTGCGGGCCCGGCGGCAGCTCTCCGCCTTCGTCGCCTCCCAGGCGGCGCGCTTCCACGTCCGGTCGGGGATGCGGCCCGACGCCTCCCCCGGGAGGTCGATGCCCGTCCGCGCACCCAGGCCGAGGCCCTTCGTGACCGTGACGAACGGGTCGGCGGCGTCGGTCCTCGCCGCGAGGCCGCCCTCGGCGCGCCACGCGTCGTAGGCGACCTTGTAGAACACGGTGTCGCAGGAGATCCGGATGGCCGTCGCGAGGCTGATCCGGCCACGGGACCGCGTCTCGTGGTTGTGGAACGCGCGGTTGCCGATGGTGTAGGTCGGGGGGCAGCCATAGGTGCCGTGGAGGGGGTTCCCGGCGCGGACCGTCGCGACGACCGACGCGGGCTTGAGCGTGCTCGCCGGCGCCAGCTCGACGCCGATGGCGCGCGACAGCAGCGGGGCGCCCGAGTGGCGGGTGGTCAGCGTCGCGTAGTCGGCCGGGGAGATGCCCCCCGTCCAGACGTTGGGGTCGTATGCCGGGGCGCTCGCCAGCGCTGCGACCGCGCCGCTGCGAGGGTCGAGCACGACGACAGCGCCGGAGTCGGCCGGCCACCCGCGCTTGCGCGCCTTGGCCATCTCGGTGGCGAGTGCCTTCTCGGCGGCGGCCTGCACGGCCGCGTCGAGGGAGGTGACGAGGTCGCGCCCCGGGACCGGGTCGGTGCGCGAGACCACGCCGGTGACGAGGCCACGGGGGTCGACGGAGACGACGGTGCGGCCGGGCGTGCCGCGCAGGACCGCGTCGTACTGCTGCTCGAGGCCGGCTCGGCCCACGAGGTCGTCGGCGACGAGGCCTGAGCTCGGGGTCATGTCGGCGGCCTCCGCCTGGCCGAGGTAGCCGATCGTCTGGGCGGCGCTGGTGCCGAGCGGGCGCGGGTAGAAGCGGATCGGCCGCGACTCCACGGCGACCCCGGGGAAGCGGTCGGGCTGCTCGACGAGGGAGAGGGCCTTCGTCGGGTCGACGTCCTCGGCGAGCGGCACCGGCACCTGGGGCGACCCGGCCCAGCACGCGGGCGCGGGCGGCGCGCCGTCCTCACCGCACAGCCAGGTGCGCGCGACGAGCTCGTCGGGCGGGAGGCCGAGCACACCCGCGACCTCCCTCACCAAGGCGCGGCCGCGGTCGGGACGACCGGCGATGACCCGCCGTTCGAGCGTGACCACGGTGCTGACGCGGTTGTCGGCGAGCGGGCGTCCCTCCCGGTCGAGGATGCGACCACGGAGCGCGGGGACGACGATCGTGCGCGTGTCGAGCGCAGCCGCCTCGGCCGCGAAGTCGGCGTGGCCGACGAGCTGGACCTGTCCGAGCCGGACGACGAGGGCGGCGAACGTCAGGACGACGAGGGTCACGACCGCGAGGAAGCGGCCCTGGTGAGCCCTCGCGCGCCGGTCGCGCCCGGTGACCCCGCGGGGCCGCCTCCGCACGAGAGCCCGGCCGGTCGCGCGTGCGACGCCGGTCATCCGAACCTCCGCCGCGCGAGGCCACGCTCGGCCCCGACGACGAGCGGCACGACGACCGCGGCCACCGTCGCGGTGACGAGGCAGCGCAGCGCGATGTCGACAAGGTCCACCGGGACGCTCACCGCGAGCGCTCGGACGAGACCGACGCCCTCGACGACGACCGCCGAGCCCAGGGCCACGACCGCCACGCGAGGTGGGGCGACCGGCCCCTCGGACCTGGCCCGACCGGCGAGGGCTCCTGCGACGGCATACGTGAGGGCCTGGGCGCCGAGCACGGCGTCGCCCGGCGGGACGAGGTCGAGGACCCACCCGGCGACGAGACCGGCGGCAGCGCCGGCGACCGGTCCTCGGAGCAGTCCCCAGGCCACGACGAGGACGAGCACGAGGTCGGGCACGGGGTCCACGTGCCGCGCGGCCAGGGTGACGAGCACGAGCACCGCGCAGAGGAGCGCGGCACCGCGCGCCAGCACGGCCAGCACGCTCACGGGCTGGTCCCCGAGGCGGTCGATCTCGGCGCCGGCGGGCTCGGTGCCCCGGCCCCGGTCGGCGATGCCGTCGGTGTCGGCGTCACGGCGGGTCGCGCAACGGACCGCGGCTCGGCAAGGACGACCGCCACGACGTCGAGCGTCGTCGTGTCGACGGCCGGAGCGATGGTGCCGGTCGGTGCCAACCGCCCGGCGGCGACCTCCACGGAGTGCACCGTGCCGACCCGGATGCCGGGCACGAACGGACGGGTGCCGACGCTGCCGAGCGTCGTCACGGCATCCCCGGTGGTCATCGTCCCCCGCTGGACGAGCGCGAGTGAGAGCAGCCCGGGCTCGGCGCGCGCGGCCATCGGTGGAGCGGACCCCGAGGCCTCGCCGAGCACCCCCTCGTCGCCGACGCGCACCCCCACGGCGAGGTCCGGGGCTCCGACGAGGAGGACGTCGGAGGTCCAGGGGGCGACGGAGACGACGCGGCCGACGAGGCCCTCGGCCGCGACGACGGTGCGGTCGACCTCGACGCCGTCGCGTGACCCGGCGTCGATGGTGACCCGTTCCGGACCGGCCGGACCCGACCGGCCCACCGCCACCACCCGGGCCGCGACGAGCCGCGCGCCTGCGAGGGTCGGCTCCGCCAGGATGCCGGACACCCCGGCGAGCCGGACCACGTCCTGGTGCGCGCCCGCGAGCCTGGTGGCCAGGGCGGCCTCGTCGGCACGCGCCCGAGACACCTCGTCCTCACCCGGGCCGAGCACCCGTTCGAGCGGGCCGAGGGCGGCGGCGGCGACACCGCGGACGGGTCGGAGGTCGACGGCACCCGACGCACCGAGCACGGCGACGGCGCCGGTCACGACGAGGGCACCGGCCAGGACGCGGCGCGCCCGCTGCGACCGGGTGGCCCGGTCCGGAGGGCTGCGTCGGACGTGCACGTCAGGGCCGGCGGTTGTCGACGAGCACCCGCTCGAGGGTGCTGAACTCCTCGACGCACCGCCCGGCACCCCGCGCCACCGCGTGGAGCGGGTCGTCGGCCGCGTGCACCGGCACCCCGAGCTCGTGGCCGAGCCGCTCGTCGAGGCCCCGGAGGAGGGCGCCGCCCCCCGTGAGGGCGATGCCCCGGTCGACGACGTCGCCAGCGAGCTCCGGCGGGCAGACGTCGAGGACGGCGCGGACGAGCTCGACGATCTGCACGACCGGGGTCTCGATGGCACGACGCACCTCGGCCGACCCGATCGTCACCGTCTTGGGGAGCCCGGTCACCAGGTCGCGCCCCCGGACCCGCTCGGACACCTCCTCGCGCAGCGGGAAGGCCGAGCCTGCGCCGATCTTGAGGTCCTCGGCGCTCCGCTCCCCCAGCAGGAGCGAGTACTCGGCCTTGACGTGGGAGACGAGCGCCTCGTCGATCTCGTCACCGCCGATGCGCACGGTGCGGGAGGTGACGATGCCTCCCAGGCTGATGACACCGACGTCGGTCGTGCCGCCACCGACGTCGACGACCATCGAGGCGCGGGTCTCCTCCACCGGCAGGCCGGCGCCGATCGCGGCGGCCATCGTCTCCTCGATGACGTAGACACGGCGGGCTCCAGAGCGCAGGGTGGCGTCCTCGAGGGCCCGGCGCTCGACACTGGTGATGTCGCTCGGCACGCACACGACGACCCGGGGGCGGACGAGCCGAGAGGGTGCGACCTGTCCCACGAACCAGCGGATCATCCGCTCCGTGACGTCGGCGTCGGAGATGACCCCGTCGCGCAGGGGCCGCACCGCGCTCACCGACTCCGGCGTCCGCCCGAGCATCTCCTTGGCGCGGTGCCCGGCGGCGAGGAGCTGGATCGTGCCGACCTTGACCGCGACGACCGAGGGCTCGTCCAGGACGACCCCGCGACCCCGCTCGTAGATGACGGTGTTGGCCGTCCCGAGGTCGATGGCGAGGTCCCTCCCGCGCACCCACCCTGACGACCATCCACTCATGCCAGCAGGCTAGGTCGGCACCCGCGGAGGGCCGAGCATGCCGCGCCGTGTCGGGCCGATCCGGATGGTCCCCCCCATCTCCGGCCGAGGTGCCGGCGTGGCGTTGCGCTCGGGCATCGCGATCTGGCGGACGCACCGCCCATCAGCATCGTGTTCGGCCCCTCCGCGCTGCTGCGCCCCATCTCAGCAGTGCGGGGCAACCGACTCTGCTGACCCAAGCGTCAGCAGTGCCTGGTCTGTAGCACTGCTGAGGTCGGAGTCAGCACTGCCGAGGCGTGACGTGAGGCATTCGTAGCCGGCGGCGCGTGGCCGAGTCACGACACCGCGCCGCTCCGACTCACCTCACCTCGTCAGAGCTCGGGGAACCAGATGCCGATCTCGCGGTCGGCCGACTCGGTGGAGTCCGAGCCGTGCACGACGTTCTGCTGGGCGGGGGTGCCCCACTCGCGCCCGAGGTCGCCACGGATGGTCCCCGGCAGGGCCTTGGTCGGGTCGGTGGCCCCCGCCAGCGCCCGGAAGCCCTCGACGCAGCGGTCGCCCTCGATGACGGCGGCGGCGACCGGCCCGGACGACATGAACTCGCACAGCGGCTCGTAGAACGACTTGCCCTGGTGCTCGGCGTAGTGCGAGTGCAGGCGGCCGAGGTCGGGGGTGAGCACCTGGAGGGCGATGAGCCGGTAGCCCTTCGCCTCGACCCGCCGCAGCACCTCCCCGGTGAGACCGCGGGCGAAGCCGTCGGGCTTGACGAGGACGAGTGAGCGTTCGGTGGTCACGGGCCCAGCCTAGTCAGCAGCGGGCAGGGGCTCCGCGGCAGCGTCTCGCTCCCGCTCGGCGACGATCCGGTCGACCTTGGTCCCCTGGATGAGCAGCAGGACCCACAGGGCCGTGAACACGACGGCGACGCCGAGCATCGCCGGCACGAGAAGGGCGCCGGCCCACGTCAGCACCTGCACCAGCCAGCCGAGGGTGATGCCGACGGGGCTCCGCATGAGGCCCGACGCGACCAGGGAGAGGGCGGAGAGGGCCAGCCCCACCCACAGGAGGCGGTCGCCGTCCTCGGGGTTCCCTGCGGCGACCGCGTTGCCCCGCGCGACGAGGGCGAAGAACGACAGGATGACCGCCTGACCGAGCAGGGCGACCGCGAGCAGCCGGAAGGTGAACCTGCCCTGCCGTCCGTACACCGGCAGTCGGGTCATGAGCCCTGCTTCCAGCGACGCGTCTCCACAGCGGCCTTCGACTCGCGCAGCCCCGCTCCCGTCGCCGCCCGGTAGTGCTTGATCGCCCCGACGAGCTCGCCGCGCGAGAGGGCCGCGTCGATCGTCTGCTGCACCTCGGGCGCCAGCTCCTCGACCGGGGTGAACGGGGTCGAGGTCTCTCCGCGGCTGGCGCGCACCGACGTGAGGACCCACCACGCGAGCGCCACGAGGGCGACGAGGAGGACCAGCTTGAGGAACGGGCTCATGCGGTCAAGGGTATGCCGGGTGCCGGTCGCCCTGGGTGCCCCGGGTTGCCCCGTGGCCGGGACCCGCCGGGCGCGACACTCTGGTCTGATGGGCACGTGACGACGGCATCCGATCCCATCGACCCCGGCGCACTGCGCCGCGTGGTGCTCGTCGTCGCGGGGCTCAACCTCGGGTACTTCGTCGTCGAGGCGAGCGTGGCGTTGGCCATCGGGTCGGTGTCCCTCGTCGCGGACTCGGTCGACTTCCTCGAGGACACCGCGATCAACCTCCTCATCGCACTCGCCCTCGGGTGGCCGCTCGCCCGCCGCGCGGTGGCGGGGCACGTCATGGCCGCGATCATCCTCGTGCCGGCGCTGGCGGCGGCGTGGCAGGCGTTCGCCAAGGCCGCCGACCCCGTGCCCCCCGACGTCACCGCACTCCTCGTCACCGCGGGAGGGGCGGCTGCGGTCAACACGGCCTGCGCGTTCCTCCTCGTGCGGGTCCGCCACCACGGGGGCTCGCTGAGCGGCGCGGCATACCTCTCGGCCCGGAACGACGTCGCCGTCAACGGCGCGATCATCGCGATGGCCCTCGTCACCTCGTGGACCGGGTCGGGCTGGCCCGACATCGTGCTCGGCGTCGTCATCGTGGTCGTCAACACCGCAGCCGCGCGAGAGGTCTGGCTGCTCGCCGGCGAGGAGCGCCTCGCCGCACGGGCCCTGGCCGGCGAGGACCTCGACGACTGACGCGCCCTCGGAAGCCGGGCGGCCCTACCGGGAGAGGTGGGAGGATGCCTCCGTGACCACGGGGGCCGGCGCGGGTGCGGGATTCGTCGGCCGGATCGGGGAGCTCGAGACGATCCGGTCGGTGGTCGACGGCGCGCGAGCGGGCACGATGTCCGCGTTGCTCGTCCACGGCGACGCCGGGGTGGGCAAGACCCGACTGGTGTCACGCGCTGCCGCGGTCGCGACCGAGGACGGCGACGACGTGCTCGTGCTGAGCGGCGCCTGCCTGCCCCTGACCAGGCTGAGCGTGCCGCTCCTGCCGGTGCGGACCGCCCTGCGCGACGCACCCCCAGAGCTTGGGTCGCCGGACCTGTCCGCCATGGACGGTGCCGACCCGTCCGGAGGAGCTCCAGTGGTCGTCGACGACTGGCTCGAACAGGTGTCTAGGCGGCGCCCGGTCATCCTCGTCATCGATGACCTGCAGTGGGCGGACGGGGACAGCCTCGACGTGCTCCTCTACGTCCTCGCCGGGTCCGTCGACCGTCGGCTCGCCGTGCTGCTCACCCTGCGTCGCGGAGAGGTCGGAGCGGACCACCCGGTGCACGGCTGGCTGGCGGACCTCCGCCGGATGCCGTGCTTCGCCGAGCTGGGTCTCGGGCCCCTGGACCGTGGCGAGACGCGCGAGCAGGTGGCCGCCCTGCTCGGTTCGCCGCCGCACGAGAGCCTCGTCTCCGAGGTCTTCTCGCGGAGCGGCGGCAACGCCTACCTCACCAGGCTGCTCGTCCAGGGGCTCTCCCCCGACGCGCGCCACCTGGGCCCAGACCTACCGGCAGACCTGCGCACCGCGGTGCTGCGCCCGTGGCACCGGCTCCCCGAAGCGGTGCGGGAGCTGGTGCTCGTCATTGCCGTGGGCGGTGAGGTCGCCGTCGGCACGCCCCTGGCCCGTGCGGCACGAGTGACCGGCGTCCCGCCGGAGCAGGCGCCACGGCTCCTGCGGGAGGCCGTCGAGGCCGGCCTCCTCGACGTCGACGCCCGCGGGGGCGGGTACTGGTTCCACCACCCGCTGCAGGCCGAGGCGCTCGTGGCCGGAGTCCCCGCGGAGGAGCTTCGTCTGCTCCATGCGGCGTTCGCAGCCGAGTGCGAGGCCGACCTCGCCGCCGGGCCCCGTGACGACCCAGCTGCCGGCCTCGGCTCCAGCAGCACCACGGCGGCCACCGTCGCGTCGATCGCCGCCGTGGCCCACCACCACGACCTCGCCGGTCACCCGCTCGAGGCATACCGGTGGACCATGCGAGCGGTGGACGCCCCGGACGTGGTCGGGACGGGTGGCGAGCGGCTGGGGCTTCTCCGCCGTGCGGTCGCCCTGCGCGAGGAGCTCACCGAGGTGGAGGAGTCACGACTCGACCTGCTGCTCCGGCTACGGGGCGTCGCGGCCTCGCTGGGCGACGTCGAGGAGGAGCTGCAGGCCGTCGAGGCCGTGCTCGCCACCGTCGCTCCGGATGACGAGCCACTCCTCACCGCCGAGCTGATCGTGCGGCGGGAGCACCTGCGCCTGGCGACGGGGCGTGCCTTCCTGACCGTGGAGCCACCGCGGCGGGCCGTCGCCCTCGCGGAGCGCGATGCCCGTTCGTGGCAGTACAGCTATGCGCTCACCGCGGTGGCGCACGCCTCGCTGTGGCACGACGAGCCCGACGCCCACGACCTGGCCGCCGCCGCCCTCACGCGTGCCCGTGCGACCGGTCATCCCAAGGCGCTCGCCTATGCGTATGCCGCCGCGGCCATGAGCGCCATCTTCCAGGAGCACGACGGGGCAGCCGAGCTCGCGGCACGAGGCGTCGCGGCGGCCGTGGAGGCCCGTGACTGGTGGGCCTACGTCCATGCGTCCTCCTGGGAGGCCAACGCTGTCGAGGCGCCCATCCACCACGCCTGGGCCGATCGGATGCGGCAGCGACGCGAGGACCTCGAAGCCCTCGGCGGGCCCCACTCGTCCATCGCGTGGATGTCGGCAGGCGAGGCCAGCTCCCGTCTCTACTCGGGCGCGGTCGACGAGTGCACCGATCGGCTCCGGGTCGCGTTGGGGTCGGACCCGGGTGTGGGCGCGGAGGTCATGACCCGTCTCGTGGCGGCTCGGCTGGCGGCGCTCCAGGGCCGGCTCGCCGAGGCGCGGGCCCACCTCGCCCGTGCCGAGGAGCTCTTCAACGAGACCTCCGGCTTCCTCGCGTTCGAGTTCGACGCCGTGCGGGCGTTCGTCGCCATCGCTGCCGACGACCCGGAGGGAGCGGTGCGAGCCGCGATGGCGGGGGCGACCGGCGGGGGCACTCCTCCGACGATGTGCGAGTGGCTCCTGCCCCTCGCGGCCCGGGGCCTCGCCGACCTGGCGGAGACCCAGCGCCACGACGGACGGACACCCGTCGAGACCCTCGCGGCCGTCGACGACCTGGTGACACGGTTCCCGCACACCATCGCCGAGCGGGCAACGCCCACTCCGACCTACCAGCGGTTCCTCGCCGGCCTCGACGCGTTGTACGCCGCCGAGGTGGCACGGGCGAGACGCGCCGACGACCAGCCCAGCGCCTGGTCGGATGCCGTGGCCCTCCTCGAGGGCATGCTGCCCTGGGAGGAGGCGTATGCCGCCTTCAGGGCGGCCGAGGTGCGGCTGGTCCGTGGTCGTGCTGGGCGCGGCGAGGCAGTGGGGATGCTGCGGCGCAGCCATCACCTGGCCGGCGACCTGCGGGCCGAGCCGGTGCGGCGGGCGGTGGAGGAGCTGGCCGGGCAGGCCAGGATCCCGCTGGGCGAGGTCACGCCGTCGAGCCCTCCCGTCGATGTCCCGGCGCGCGGTCGTCCCTGGCACCTCACCCCACGGGAGACGGAGATCCTGGACCACATCGTGGCCGGGCGCACCTACGGTGAGATCGCCAGAGCGCTCTTCCTCAGTGAGAAGACGGTGAGCTCACACGTCTCGAACCTGCTGCGCAAGACGGGCGCAGCCAACCGGCTGGAGCTGGCTCGGCTCGCGCGGCGTGCGGTCGCGGTCGCGGAGGACACCGGCTGACTGCGGCGGGGCACCGCAGGGTCCGGCTCAGACAGCCGTCGTGCCGAGGAGCATGCGCACCTCGGCGGCGGTGACGACCGAGCCCGTCGCCAGCACACCACCGCCGAGACCACCTTCCGCGTCGGCGAGCCCGGCGGCTCGGTCGAGTGCCTCGGGCAGGTCGTCCTCGACGGTGACCCGGTGCTCGCCGAAGACCTCGGCGGCGATCTCCCCGAGCCGCCGCGGGGACATGGCGCGCGGTGACGTCGTGCGCGTGACGACGACCTCGTCGAGGACCGGCTCGAGCACCTCGAGGATCTCGGCGGCGTCCTTGTCCTTCATGACCGCGACGACCCCGACGAGGCGCGCGAACGTGAACGACTCCGAGACCGCGTCGCGGAGGGCACGGGCGCCGGCGGGGTTGTGGGCTGCGTCGACGAGCACGGTGGGGCTGCGCCGGACGATCTCGAGCCGACCTGGCGACTCGACGCCGGCGAGGGCCGAGCGCAGGACGTCGATGTCGAGGGGCTGGTCACCGCCACCGAGGAACGCCTCGACGGCTGCGACCGCGACGGCGGCGTTCTGCGCCTGGTGCGTGCCGTGCAGTGGCAGGAAGAGGTCCGCATACTCCGCAGCAAGGCCGCGCAGCGAGAGCTGCTGGCCGCCGACGGCGACCTCACGGGCCGTGACGCCGAAGTCGTTGCCCTCGAACACGATCCGTGCGCCCACCTCGTTGGCCCGGTCCACGAGCACCTCGACGACGTCGGAGTGCTGCTGCAGACCGGACACCGTGATCGCGTCGGCCTTGATGATCCCGGCCTTCTCGGTGGCGATCTCCCGGACGGTGTCACCGAGGAAGTGGCGGTGGTCGAGGTCGATCGGCGTGACGACGGAGACGGGCGCGTCGAGGACGTTGGTCGCGTCCCAGGAGCCACCCATGCCCACCTCGACGACGGCCACGTCGACGGGCAGGTCGGCGAACGCCGCATACGCCACCGCGACGAGCACCTCGAAGTACGTCAGGGCGGGTCCGCCATCGAGGATCGACCGCGCGTCGACGATCTCGACGAACGGGATGACCTCGTCGTAGGCGTCGAGGAAGCGCTCGGCCTCGATGGGGCGCCCGCCGACGGCGATGCGCTCGAGCATCGAGTGCAGGTGGGGGGAGGTGAAGCGGCCGGTCTTCAGGCCCAGCTCGCGCAGCAGCGACTCGACGATGCGCGCGGTGCTCGTCTTGCCGTTGGTGCCGGTGACGTGGACGACCGGGAAGGTGCGCTGGGGGTCGCCGAGCAGCTCCATCACCGCCGCGATGCGGTCGAGCGACGGCTCGAGGTCGTGCTCGGGCGTGCGGGAGAGGATCGAGCCCTCCACCTCACGCATCCGCCGGGTGACCTCGAGCTGGTGCGCGGCGTCGCGCTGGGGACCGTCGGGTGCGGGACTCACCGACCCATTCTCGCCGACCAGCGAGGACGCCGGCGCCACGGCGGGTGGCCGGCACATCGACACCGGTCCAACGGTTATGGTTTGCATAACATGATGGTGGGTATTCCGGTGAGGCCATGAGCTCGCAGCGAATGCCGACCCAGCGCCCGGCCGTGCCGGCGTCGCGCTGTCGCGCCCGCTGCTGTCAGGCCGCCTGAGCCGGACCGGTCGCTCGGAGGCGTCCCCGCCCCGGCGAACCCTCGGCCACACCTCCCGCGCCGGCGCGCCGAGCCGCGCCCATGCCCCGGCACCCGCACGTCCCCCGAGCCCGTCGCTCGCCCCTTGGAGACCACCATGACCGCCATCACCCGCATCCAGCCGTCCCCGACTCCTCTCATCAGCACGCCGCTCGAGGTCGCGCAGCGCCTCGCGCGGAGCCACGGCCTGTGGCGCCCGCGGGTCGACGTCGACCCCGAGCACCGCTACGTCACCCGGCTGCTGGCCGACGAGCACCACGAGGCGTGGCTGCTCACCTGGCTACCCGGCCAGGGCACCCGGTGGCACGACCACGGCGGCAGCGCCGGTGCCTTCGTCGTCCTCCAGGGCAGCCTCGTCGAGCGCACGGCGGTGCACGGCATCGTCCGCGGACCTCGTCACATCCACCGACGCGGCACGTCCCACACCTTCGGGAGCGACGACGTCCACCGGGTCGCCAACGAGAGCCCGGACCCCGCGGTCTCGCTGCACGTCTACGCGCCCCGGCTGGCCCTGCAGCACGACTACGAGACCGACGACGGCATCCTGCGCCTCGTCCGGACCCGCCGGGAAGGTGTGGACTGGTGAGCCCGAGCCGCATCGACCTCCTCCTCTCCGCCGCCCGGGCCCGCCTCGACCGGCTCGCACCCGACGAGGCGCGGCGCGAGCTCGAGGACGGCGCGGTGCTCGTCGACATCCGGCCGGCCGCGCAGCGCGCGGACGCGGTATGCCGCGTGGGTCACCTCCGTGGACCCGGACCGGAGCCCGGCTCGGCCGGACCGGCCGAGCCGGGCGGCCCGAGGCCAGGTTCGGGTCAGCGGCGGGTGACCCGGATCCGCGCGTGGTGGCCCTCGCCGACGACCACCTCGGCGACGCCGTCGCCCACGGCGAGGGCGTCGAGGTCCGGAGCCACCGAGAGCTGCTCGGCGAGGGTCTCGCGGGCCACGAGGTCACGGTGGCCGGTGACCGCGCGGTGGACGAACTCCGCACCGGCCACCTCGAGCGAGATGCGGTCCGAGACCTCGAGCCCGGCGTCGCGGCGGGCCTGCTGCACCGCTCGGACGAGGTCGCGGGCCGCGCCCTCGACCTCGAGCTCGGGAGACACCTCGGTGTCCAGCGCGACGAGACCGCCACCGCCGGGCAGCGCGGCCGTGGCGTGGTGCTCGAGCCTGCCCTCCGCGTGCGCCTGCTCGAGCTCGAACTCGCCCGTCTCGAGGCGGATGCCGGCCGCGTGGACAGTGCCGTCGTCGTCGACCGACCAGTCGCCGGACTTGCTCGCCCGGATGACCGCCTGCACGTCACGACCGAGCCTCGGCCCGGCGGCGCGGGCGTTCACGACGAGCCGCTGGACGATGCCGAAGTCGGCCTCGTCGACGGTCGCCGCGTCGACGACGCTGACCTTCTTGACGTTGAGCTCGTCGGCGATGATCGCCGCGTACGGCTCGAGCCCTGCGGGGTCCTTCGTGACGACGGTCAGCTCGCTCAGCGGCAGGCGCACCCGCAGCCGCTCGGCCTTGCGGAGCGACGACGCCGTCGAGCACACGGCCCGCACCTGGTCCATCGCGGCGACGAGCGCGTCGTCGGACGGCAGGAGCGCGGCATCCGGCCAGTCCTCGAGGTGCACGGACCGGCCCCCGGTCAGGCCCCGCCAGATCTCCTCGCTGACGAGGGGCAGGAGGGGCGCGGCGACGCGGGTGAGCACCTCGAGCGTCGTGTACAGCGTGTCGAACGCCGCGTGTGCCGATGAGGCGTCACCCGCGCTCGTGTCGGTGTCCCAGAACCGTTCCCGCGACCGCCGGATGTACCAGTTGGTCAGCACGTCGACGAACTGGCGCACCGACTCGCACGCGCCGGGGATGTCGTACACGTCCATCTGGCCCTGCACGGTCTCGACGAGCCCGCGCAGCTTCGCGAGGAGGTAGCGGTCGAGGGGGTCGGCCGACGCGGTCGACCACTGGGCGGCATACCCCTCGCCACCGTGCATGGCGTTGGCGTACAAGGAGAAGAAGGACCAGCTGTTCCACAGCGGGATGAGCACCTGGCGCACGCCCTCGCGGATGCCCTCCTCGGTGACGACGATGTTGCCGCCGCGCAGGATCGAGGAGGACATGAGGAACCAGCGCATCGCGTCGGCGCCGTCGCGGTTGAACACCTCGGTGACGTCGGGGTAGTTCTTCAGCGACTTGCTCATCTTCTGGCCGTCGCTGCCGAGCACGATCCCGTGGCTCAGGCACGAGGAGAAGGCCGGGCGGTCGAAGAGCGCGGTCGCGAGGACGTGCAGCGTGTAGAACCACCCGCGGGTCTGCCCGATGTACTCGACAATGAAGTCCCCGGGGAAGTGGTGCTCGAACCACTCGGCGTTCTCGAAGGGGTAGTGCACCTGGGCGAACGACATCGAGCCGGAGTCGAACCACACGTCGAGGACGTCCTCCACCCGGCGCATCGTGGAGTTGCCCGTGGGGTCGTCGGGGTTCGGCCGGGTGAGGTGGTCCACGAACGGCCGGTGCAGGTCGGGCTCCCCGTGCTCGTTGAGGGGGAGGCGCCCGAAGTCGCGCTCGAGCTCCGCGAACGACCCGTAGACGTCGATCCGCGGGTACTCGGGGCTGTCAGAGCGCCACACGGGAATCGGGCTGCCCCAGAACCGGTTCCGTGAGATCGACCAGTCGCGGGCGTTCTCGAGCCACTTGCCGAACTGCCCGTCCTTGACGTGCTCGGGCACCCAGGTGATCTCCTGGTTGAGCTCGACCATGCGGTCCTTGAACCTCGTCACCTCGACGAACCACGAGGACACCGCCATGTAGATGAGGGGCTCGCGGCAGCGCCAGCAGTGCGGGTAGGAGTGGTCGTACGTCTCGCGCCGCAGCAGCACGGTGCCCTCGGTGACCGAGCCACGGTCGCCCTCGCCGCGCGTCGCCGCCCTGAGGTGCTCGATGATGACCGCGTTGGCGTCGAAGACGTGCAGGCCCTCGTAGTCGGCCACGGGGAACGTGAACCGGCCGTCGGCCCCCACCGGGACGACCGGCTTGATGTCGTACTGGTCGGTGAGCTGCTTGTCCTCCTCACCGAACGCCGGCGCGATGTGCACGATGCCCGTGCCGTCGTCGGTCGTGACGTAGTCGGCGGCGAGGACGACGTGCGACTTGGCGTGCCCCTCGTAGTACGAGAACGGCGGGGTGTACGAGCGGCCGACGAGGTCGGACCCCTTGAGCCGCTCGACGACGTGCTCGGCCGCGTCGTCACCGAGCTCGCGCGCGTATGCCGGGAGGCGCGCCTCCGCGAGGACGTAGCGCTCGGGGCGCCCGGAGGCATCGGACTCGACGACGACGTAGTCGATGTCGGGGCGCACGGCCATCGCGAGGTTGCTCGGGAGGGTCCACGGCGTCGTCGTCCAGATGAGGGCGAGCTCACCGGTCTCGAGCCGGTGGCCGACGGTGACGGCAGGGTCCTGGCGGTTCTTGTAGACCTCCTCGTCCATCCGCAGCTCGTGGTTGGACAAGGGGGTCTGGTCGTTCCAGCAGTAGGGCAGGCAGCGGAAGCCCTCGTAGACCAGGCCCTTGTCGTAGAGGGTCTTGAACGCCCAGAGCACCGACTCCATGAACGTCGGGTTCAGCGTCTTGTAGTCGTTGTCGAAGTCGACCCAGCGCGCCTGGCGGGTGACGTAGTCGCGCCACTCCCCCGTGTACTTCATGACCGAGTCGCGGCACCTGGCGTTGAAGGTCTCGATCCCCAGCTCGAGGATCTCCTCCTTGGTCTTGATGCCGAGCTGGCTCATCGCCTCGAGCTCGGCCGGGAGGCCGTGGGTGTCCCACCCGAACCGGCGTTCCACGCGCCGGCCCCGCATCGTCTCGTAGCGGGGCACGATGTCCTTGACGTACCCGGTGAGCAGGTGGCCGTAGTGCGGCAGCCCGTTCGCGAAGGGCGGGCCGTCGTAGAAGACGAACTCGTTGGCGCCGTCCTCCCCCGGAGGGCGGTTCTCGACCGACGCCGCGAAGGTGTCGTCGGCGGCCCACCGGGCGAGCACGGCATCCTCGATCTGGGGGAACCGCGGGCTGGCGGGGACGCCGAACGCGACGCCGGTGTGCTCGCCGGTGGTGGAGACCTTCGGGTACGTCATGGGTGCTGCTCCTGCGGGTCGTCGACTCGTCTGCTCCGGACCGAGGACGACGGGCGACGCGGCACACCGATGTCGTGTGCCGGGTGCGCACCACCGCGGTACCACCTCGCTTGCCGCCTCCGAGGGGCGACCGCTCTTGCACCAGGTCGTGACGTGACCCCGACGTCCGGGTCTAGTGAGGACGGCGCGGATGCCGCGTGGTCCCGTTCTTCCGGAGGCTCGCCGCTGATGACGGCTCGAACGCCTGTGCCGAGGAGTCTAGCGGCGTGGAGGGCCCCGTCCCCACCGCGTTCCCGAGGGAGTAGAGTCGCGGCGTCGCCCTCCGGGGCGGCACCACACGCACCTGTTCGGGGGAAGCCGGTCCAAGTCCGGCACTGTCCCGCAGCCGTGGGTCACGACGCACGTCGTGGCGAGTCGGAATGCCCGACAGGTGCGAGCGGCTCCACTTCACCCGTCGAGGAATGCGGGACGGAGCCCGAGGACCGGGGCTCCCGGTGGTTCGGGCATCACGTCACGAACCGCTCAGAGAGGCCCTGATGTCCACCACCATCACCACCACCCGCGCCGCGCTGCTGCGTCGTGCCGGAACCCTGGTGCTCGCGGTCGCGCTCGCCGGCGCGCCCGCGACCAGCGCGCTGGCCGAGCCCGCGCCCACCCCCACGACGTCGTCGAGCGCCGCGGCGTCGCCCAGCCCGTCTCCCAGCGCCTCGGCCGACCCGAGCACGACCCCGAGCCCCACGGGGTCGTCTGCGGCGGCCACCCCGACGGGGCCCGCGACTCCCACCCCCACCGACTCGGCGGCGCCCGAGGAGGCGGCGCGCACCGCGGGTCTCTCGGATGCCGCGCTGCTGGCCGCATCCGCCACCTCCGCCCCCGAGACCGCCTACGCGGCGGACTTCATCGCCCGGACGCTGAAGGCCGGAGGACACCACTACGTCTACCCGGGCTCGACCTTCTTCGACGGCGGCAACACGATCGACGCGACCATCGCGCTGACGGCGTCGGGAACCGGCGGCGCGGAGGCCTCGGCCGCCCTCGCCTACCTCGAGGCGAACCTCGGCGGCTACACGGGCACCGACTGGGGGGAGACCTACGTCGGGTCGACCGCCAAGGCCCTCCTCGGCGTCGTCGTCGCGGGCGGCGACCCCACGTCGTTCGCCGGGGCCGACCTCGTCGCGACCCTGCAGGGCCTCGAGGGCTCGACGGGCCGGTTCAGCGACGACGCCAGCGCGGACTACACGATCACCATCAGCCAGGCCCTCGCCGTCCTCGCCCTCGTCCGGGCCGGTGAGGCGGTGAGCACGGCGTCGGTCGACGAGCTGGTCGCGCAGCAGTGCCCGGACGGTGGGTTCCGCAGCGAGATCGACGTGCAGACCTGCGTCTCGGACCCGGACACGACGGCCTTCGCGGCCCAGGCACTCCTCGCGGCAGGCTCGACCGACGCTGCCGCGAAGGCACTGGACCGTCTCGAGGCGGTTCAGGCGGGGGACGGCTCGCTCGAGAGCTCGGACGGGACCGCGAACGCGAACACGACGGCCGTCGCCGCCCAGGCCTTCGCCGCGGGTGGCCGTGACACCGCCCTCGCGTCGGCGCAGGCGTTCCTCGTCTCCCTCCAGTACGGCTGCTCCTCTCCCGCAGCCCTCCGGGGCGGGCTGGCCTTCAGCGCGGACACGCGGTCGACCTCGACGGTGGCCGACAGCGACCTCCGGGCCACGCCCCAGGGGACGCTGGCCCTCTCCGGCCAGTCGCTCCTCAGCGTCTCCGCCACCGACTCGGCGACCGCCGGCACGACGGCATATCCGTGCTCCTCGACGTCGACGCCGACGACGTCCTCGGGACCGGGGTCCTCGGGCGAACCGGGGTCGACCGACGGGTCGACCGACGGGTCGACCGCAGGGTCGGGGTCGGACGCGGCCGGCGGCGACGGGACCGCCGGCCCCACCGGGTCGCTGGCCCAGACCGGGTCCGACCTCCTGGTCCCGGTCGGCCTCGGCCTGCTGCTCGTCGTCGTCGGCGGCGCGGCCGTCGCGATCTCGCGCCGGAAGGGGGCGCACGCCTGATGGCCGGCGCGGCACCGGGGCTGGTGCGTCGGCTGGCCGGCGCGGCGGCGGCATCCGGCCTGGCCCTCGCGGGGCTGGTCCTGGCCGCGACGCCCGCCAGCGCGGCGGCGTGCTCCGGGACGTCGGGCGTCACGGTCGTCGTCGACACCGGGAGCTCGACCAGCACCCGGTGCGCCTCGGGCGACCCGTCCTCGGCGATGAAGGCGCTGACGGGCGCGGGGTTCTCCGTCACGACGCCGCAGATGTACCCCGGGAGCGTCGTGTGCCGCATCAACGGCTACCCGCAGTCCGACCCGTGTGTCCGGATGCCTCCCGCGGACGCCTACTGGGCCTTCTTCCACGCGAAGCGCGGCGGCGCCTGGACCTACAGCTCCACCGGCGTCACGAGCTACGACCCCGCCCCGGGCACGGTGGTCGGCTTCCGGTTCGGCTCGGGCCAGCAGCCTCGTACCGACCCCCCGGAGCCCACGGCCACGAGCGAGCCCGACCCGACGAAGACCACGTCGGCGCCCAGGAAGACGACGTCGGCGCCGAGGACGACCGCACCCGGGTCGACGTCCGGCACTGCCGGCACCGGGACCAAGGGCAGCGGGGGAGGCACGGGCGGCTCGGCCACGGCGTCGGGCCGACCCTCGGCCACCGCCTCGCCGACCACGTCTGCCACCGCCAGCACCCCGTCGGCGAGCGCCACCTCGACCGGAGACGGCAGCACGCCGACCACCGTCGCAGCTGCCCCGACGTCTCAACCCGATGACGGCTCGGGCGGCCTCCGCACTCTCCTGCTGGGCGGTGCCCTCGTCACGCTGGTCGCCGCCGGGGCCGGCTGGGCGGCCTGGAAGCGCCGGGCCTGACCACGGTGGTCCTCCGATGAGCGCCACCCTCCCCCGCGCGGTCCACCCGGCCGCGTGGTGGGGGTGGGCCGTCGGGATGGCCGTGGCGGTGAGCACGACGAACAACCCCGTCCTGCTCCTCCTCGCGCTGGCCGTCGTGGCCCTCGTCGTCGCGGCCCGCCGCGGGACGTCGCCCTGGGCGCGGGCCTTCCGCCTCTACCTGTGGCTCGGCCTCGCGATCGTCGTGGTGCGCGTCGTCCTCCACGTCCTCGTCGGCCTGAAGTTCGGCACGATCGTCGTGCTGCGGCTGCCGGAGGTGACCCTGCCCTCGTGGGCGGCCGGCATCCAGCTCGGGGGGACGGTCTACCTCGAGGGGCTCCTCGGGGCGGCCCTCGCGGGGCTCCGGCTCGCCGTCATGGTCGCCTGCATCGGTGCGGCAAACGCCCTCGCCAACCCGAAGCGCCTCCTCCGCGCCCTTCCCGGCGCCCTCCACGAGATCGGCTCGGCGGTCGTCGTGTCGGTGTCGGTCGCCCCCCAGCTCGCCGAGAGCGTCCAGCGGGTGCGCCGGGCGCGACAGCTGCGCGGCGACACCACCCGCGGACTCCGGGCCGTGCCGGCGGTGGCGATCCCGGTCCTCGAGGACACCCTGGAGCGGTCCCTCCTCCTCGCGGCGGCGATGGACTCGCGAGGGTACGGCCGCGCCGAGGCCGTGCCGCGGGGCCACCGCCTGCTCACCGGGGCGGCCACGCTCGGCGGACTCCTCGCGACGGCCGTCGGCATGTACGGCGTGCTCGACTCCACCACGCCGGCGCCCCTGGGGGTGCCGACCCTGCTCGCAGGCCTCGCGCTGTCCACGGTGGGGCTCTGGCTGGGTGGTCGCCACGTCCCGCGGACGACCTACCGACCCGACCCCTGGCGAGGTGCTGAGTGGCTGACGCTGGGGTGCGGTGTCGTCGCGGCGGCCGCGCTCGTGACGACCTCGCGCACGAACCCCGAGAGCCTCGCGATGCCGCTCACCCCGCTGGCCGTCCCGGCGCTGCCCCTCGCGGCGGTGGCGGGGTTCCTCGTCGGTGCGCTCCCGGCATACCTCACTCCCGAGCCCCCGCGGCCGATGCCGCGCGCGCCCACCCGCGGCGCACGCAGGGAGGAGGGCGCTCGTGGGTGACCACGCCATCGCCCTCGAGCGGGTCTCCGTGACGCTGCCGGGCTCGCACCCGCCGGTGCTCCGCGACGTCGACCTCGTCGTCGAGGAGGGCGAGCTCGCCCTCGTCGTCGGCCGCACCGGTTCCGGGAAGTCGACGCTCCTCGCCGCCATGTGCGGACGCGTTCCCCACTTCACCGGCGGGACCCTGAGCGGGCACGTGATCGTGCACGGCCGGGACACCCGCGACCACCGACCGCGAGACCTCGCCGACCTCGTCGGGGTCGTCGGCCAGGACCCGTTGGCCGGGTTCGTCACGGACACCGTCGAGGAGGAGCTCGCCTACGGGATGGAGCAGCTCGGCCTGCCGGCCACCACGATGCGCAAGCGCGTCGAGGAGACCCTCGACCTCCTGGGCATCGCCGAGCTGCGGGACGCGGCACTCCGCGACCTGTCGGGCGGGCAGCAGCAGCGCGTCGCGATCGGCTCCGTGCTCACCGCCCACCCGAGGGTCATCCTCCTCGACGAGCCGACCTCGGCCCTCGACCCCACGGGGGCCGAGGAGGTGCTCGCGACGATCACCCGGCTCGTGCACGACCTCGCGGTCACCGTCGTCGTCGCCGAGCACCGGGTCGAGCGCGTGCTCCACTACGCCGACACCGTCGTGCACGTCGGCACCGACGGAGAGGTCACGTCGGGGACGCCCGCCGACCTCATGGTCGGCAGCGACATCACCTCGCCCGTGGTGGAGCTGGGCCGGTATGCCGGGTGGTCACCGCTGCCGCTCTCCGTGCGGGACGCGCGCCGCGCCGCCGGGGAGCTGCGGGCGCGGCTCGTGGCCACGCGGCCCTCGGGGCAGGTGGTCTCGGACCGCCGATCGGGCGGGCCCGGGGATGCCGTGCTGTCGGCGCACGACGTCGTCGTCCGGCACCCGGGGGAGGTCCTCGCCGTCGCCGGCGTCACCCTGGACGTGCGCGCCGGCGAGGTGGCCGCCGTCATGGGGCGCAACGGGTCGGGCAAGTCCTCGCTGCTGTGGGCCCTCCAGGGCAGCGGCACCCTGACGTCCGGCACCGTGCGGGCCGCCCGACCCAAGAGCCGCGCCGGCGGCGCGGGCGGCGCGGGCGGCGCGGAGGGCCGGGGTGCCGCGGAGGGCCGGGACGGCACGGCATCCGACGCCGTCGACCCACGGGCCCTGGGCGCCGGAGAGCGGCGCGCGCTCGTCGGCCTCGTGCCCCAGTCGGCGGCGGACCTGCTGTACCTCGACTCGGTGGGCGCCGAGTGCGACCAGGCCGACCGCGAGAGCGGCGCCGAGCCGGGCACCTGCAGGCGGCTGCTCGCCGGGGTGGCACCCGGCATCCCGTCGGACCGTCACCCCCGCGACATCAGCGAGGGGCAGAAGCTGGCGCTCGTGCTCGCCGTGCAGCTGACGGCCGACCCTCCCGTGCTGCTGCTCGACGAGCCGACCCGCGGCCTGGACCCGACCGCCAAGGCGGCCCTCAGCGACGTGCTGCGCGGCTTGGCGGCCCGGGGGCGGGCGGTCGTCGTGTCGACCCACGACGTGGAGTTCGTCGCGGAGTGCTCGGACCGGGTGGTCGTGCTGGCGGCGGGCGAGGTCGTCGCTGACGGTCCCACCTCCGAGGTCGTCGTCTCCTCCCCCGCGTTCGCGCCGCAGGTGTCCAAGGTGACGGGGCCCGGGCCGTGGCTCACCGTCGCCGACGTGCGCAGCGCCCTCGGGGGGGTGGGCCCATGACCCGGCCTGCTCGCACGCGGGCGCTCACCCTCCGCCCGCGGTCCGCGCTGGCCGTGACGCTGGTCAGCGTGGCCGGGCTCGCGGCGTTCTGCTGGCCGCTCCTCGTCTCCCCCGACTCGGGGCTGGCGCACGAGGCGGACGCCCCCCTGGTGTTCGCTCTCGTCCTCCCGCTCCTGCTCGCCGTCGTCCTCGCGGAGATCAGCGAGGGGGGGATGGACGTCAAGGCGGTCGCGATGCTCGGCGTGCTCGCGGCCATCGGGGCGGCACTGCGGCCACTGGGGGCCGGGACCGCCGGCCTCGAGACCGTCTTCTTCCTCCTCGTCCTCGGCGGGCGGGTGTTCGGTGCGGGCTTCGGCTTCGTGCTCGGCGCGACGACGCTCTTCGCCTCGGCCCTCGTGACGGGAGGGGTCGGGCCGTGGCTGCCGTTCCAGATGCTCGGGGCCGCGTGGGTGGGGTGGGGTGCCGGGCTGCTGCCCCCGCTGCGGGGGCGGGCGGAGGTCCTCATGCTCGCGGGGTACGGCGCGGTGGCCGGCCTCGCCTACGGCCTGCTCCTCAACCTCTCGTTCTGGCCGTTCGCGACGGGGATGGCCGGCGAGCTGTCGTTCGTCGCGGGCGAGCCGCTGACCGAGAACCTCCACCGGTTCCTCGTCTTCACGCTGGCCACCAGCCTGGGCTGGGACATCGGTCGGGCGGTCACGACCGGGGTGCTCGTGCTCGTCACCGGCCGGGCGGTCCTCGGGGCCCTGCGGCGCGCCGCCCGCCGGGCCGCGTTCGAGGAGCCAGTGGCCTTCCGCGCGGCCACGGTGGACTCGCGGGGAGACGCGTCGGGCGGCGTCCCGGCATCCGACGTGGCGTCCGAGCCGGCAGCCGAGCCGGCTCCGTCCACACCCGTTCGACCGACGGTGGAGGCTCCGGCGTCCGTGGCACGATCGGGGCCATGAGTCCCCTCGAGCTCGACCGCGAGTCCGCCTGGCTGAGCCGCGAGGACCTCGACGCGGCCCGTGGCCGGCTGCCGATCCTGTACGTCGACGCGGTCCCCGTGCGGGTCGACGAGCGCGGCGCCGTCACGTCGGTGGGCGTGCTCCTGCGACTGGGGGCCGAGGGGACGGTGTCCCGAGAGCTCGTCTCGGGTCGCGTGCTGTACCACGAGCGGGTTCGCGACGCCCTCCTCCGGCACATCGAGAAGGACCTCGGGCCCATGGCGCTCCCCCGGGTGCCGGTGAGCCCGCAGCCGTTCACGGTCGCGGAGTACTTCCCCACCCCGGGCGTGACGCCGTACCACGACCCTCGGCAGCATGCGGTGTCGCTCGCGTTCGTCGTGCCGGTCGCAGGTGACTGCGCTCCCCAGAACGACGCGATCGACCTCACCTGGCTCACCCCCGACCAGGCACTCGACCCCGGCATCCAGGCCGAGATGGACCGTGGTCACGGCGTCCTCCTCAGGCAGGCCCTGGCCCACCTCGGCCACCCCGTCTGACCCCGGCTCCCCGACCTTGTCTGTCAGGGTGCTGGCGACACGCCGTCCGGACGGCGTGTCTGCCGCACCCTGACAGACAAGGTCGGGACGGTCAGGGAGGTGGCGGGGCGAACGAGATGGGCCGAGGGGTGGTCAGCCGGTGAACTTGTCGCGGGTCCTCGTGCGGTCTGCCTCGTCGGCGGCGTGCGCCTCCTCGAGGGTCGGGGCCGTGCCACCGAGGCGGGCCGGCAGGTAGCGCAGGTCGTCGCCGGTCAGGGTCGGGTAGGCAGCCTGCTGCGCGTCGAGCTGAGCCTGCATCACGGCCCTGAGGCGCTCGGTGGCCTCCGTGACGTTCTCGCGACGGGCCACGACCATCGGCTCGCCGACCGTGATGCTCACCGGGATCCGCGCACCGATCCCGAGGTGCTTCGGCAGGTTCTTGGTCCACACGCGCTGGCCGCCCCAGATCGTCGTCGGCAGGATCGGCACGCCGGCCACCTGCGACATCTTGACGGCGCCCGGCATGAACGGCTTGAGCTCGAAGGAGCGCGACATCGTCGCCTCGGGGAAGACGCCGACGATCTCACCGTCGCGCAGGGCCCGGATCGCCGCCGCGAACGCCTCGCCGCCCTTGTGGCGGTCGACGGGGATGTGCCGCATGCCGCGCATGAGGGGGCCCGAGATCCGGTGGCCGAAGATCGACTTCTTCGCCATGAAGCGCACATAGCGGTGGTTCCTGCGCCCAGGCAGGCCGGCATACATGAAGTCGAGGTAGGACGTGTGGTTGATCGCCATGACGGCGCCGCCCTCACGCGGCACGTGCTCCCGCCCGAGCAGCGTGAACCGGGTGCCCTGGAGGAAGAAGACCGTGCGCGCGGCCCCGATGACGGGTCGGTAGACGGGGTCCATGGCCCTCACCATAGGCCAGCCCGCGCGACCCACCCGCCCCCACTGCGGTGACCGTCACGCCCGGCGCCCCCGTCAGTCCAGACGGACGCGCTCGCCGTACCTCGGCACGACGGCGGACCACCCGAGCTCGTGCCTGACGCGTCCCGCGAGGGCCTCGGCAGCGACCGGCTCGCCGTGCACGGCATACACGGTCCGAGGGGGCGACGGGCTGCGCCGCAGCCACTCCACGATCTCGTCGGCGTCGGCGTGCACCGAGAACTCCGGGTCGTCGACGCACTCGGCGCGCACGGGGACGTAGCGACCGTGGATCTTGACCTCCTTCGCGCCGGCGAGGAGGTCCCGACCCCTGGTCCCCTCCGCCTGGTACCCCGTGAGGACGACGCAGTTGCGCGGGTCCGGCAGCTGGTGCGCGAGGTGGTGGACCACGCGCCCGCCGGTGGCCATCCCCGAGGCCGAGATGACGATGCACGGGTGCCGGGGACTGTTGAGCGCCTGTGACTCGGTGGCCGTGTGCGCCACCCGCAGGTCCGGCACCCCGAACGTGCGCGGGTCCCACCCGGGCGGCATGGTCGCGGGGTCCCTGCGCGCGAGGGCCCGCCGGTAGACGTCCAGGGCCGCGAGCGCCATCGGGCTGTCGACGTGGACCGGCACCGTCGGGATGGCGCCCTCGGCCATCAGCCGACCCAACCGGAGGAGCACGATCTCGGTGCGGTCCACGGCGAAGGCGGGGATGAGCACGCTGCCCCCGCGGCCGATGGTGCGACGGACGGACTCGGCGAGCCGGTCCGGCCCACCTGACTCGTGCACCCTGTCGCCGTAGGTCGTCTCCATGACGACCGCGTCCGCCGCCGGAGGGTCCTCCCGGTCCGGGACCACGGGGTGGTGCGGGCGGCCGAGGTCGCCGCTGAACAGGGTCCGCGTCCCACCCGCCTCGACGAGCGCGGTCGCCGACCCGAGGATGTGCCCGGCCGGGCGCAGCGTGACCCAGACGTCGTCCTCGAGCGGCACCCTGTCGTGGAGCGGAACCGCTCGCACGAGCTCGAGGGTCCGCTCGACGTCCGAGGCGTCGTACAGCGGGAGGGCGGGGCTGTGCGCCGAGAAGCCGGCCTCGTTCGCGTATGCCGCGTCCTCCTCCTGGAGGTGGGCGCTGTCGCGCAGGACGATCGCGGCGAGCTCGGCGGTCTCCTCGGTGCAGACGACCGGCCCGGTGAAGCCTTCCCGGACGAGGCGCGGGAGGTAGCCGACGTGGTCGAGGTGCGCGTGCGTGAGCACGAGGGCGGCGACCATCGACGGGTCCCTGGGGAACGGGTCCCAGTTGCGGCGCCGCAGCTCCTTGAGCCCTTGGTAGAGGCCGGCATCCACCATGACGGTCGACTGCGCGGTGTCGACGACGAAGCGACTACCCGTCACGGTCCCGGTCGCCCCGAGGAACGTCAGCATCGGACTGGTCACGTCACCAGCCTCGCACCGGGCGGGTCGGCTCGTGCCGCGGGTGGGTGCCTCGTCACAACCGTCGAGCCCGGCATCCTCAATGTGGCCGCCACGGGTCACGTCGGGGTGGTCGTCCGGGCGTCACGCCTCCGGCGGCAGCAGCACGGCGGCACCGCTCACGTCACCGCTCGCGACCTCCTCGAGCGCCCGGTCGGCATCGGCGAAGGGGACGGCGTGCACGCGGGCCCGCACCCCGAGCACGCCCGCCAGGCGGATGAGCTCCTCGCCGTCGGCCCTCGTGTTGGCCGTGACGCTGGTGAGGGTGCGCTCCCGGAACAGGTGGCGGGAGTAGTCCAGCGGCGGGATGTCGCTGAGGTGGATGCCGGCCACCGCCAGCGTGCCGCCCTGGTCGAGGGCGGCGAGCGCCACGGGGACGAGGTCGCCGACGGGGGCGAAGAGGATCGCGGCGTCGAGCGGGGCCGGCGGTGCGTCCCGGGCATCGCCGACCGACGCGGCGCCGAGCTCGAGGGCGAGCCGCTGAGCCGACGCCCCCCGAGTCAGCACGTGAACCTCCGCGCCCTGCGCCCGCGCGACCTGGGCGGTGAGGTGGGCGCTCGCCCCGAAGCCGTAGAGGCCCAGGCGCCCGCCGGGTGGGAGGGCAGCACGACGCAGCGCGCGGTACCCGATGATCCCGGAGCAGAGCAACGGGGCTGCCTCGACGTCCGCCAGGCCGTCGGGGATCCGGTACGCGAACGCCTCGGGCACGACGGCGTACTCGGCGAAGCCGCCGTCGGCATCCCATCCCGTGTACGCCGACTCGCGGCAGAGGTTCTCTCGCCCCGTCCGGCACATCCGGCACCGGCCGCACGTGCGCCGCAGCCAGGCGATGCCCACCCGGTCACCGAGCCCGAACCGGCCTGCCTCGCCCCCTCGCTCGACGACCTCGCCGACCACCTCGTGGCCGGGGACGCGCATCGGCGCACGGGCGGGCAGGTCGCCGTCGGCGAGGTGCAGGTCGGTGCGGCACACCCCGCAGGCGCGCATGCGCACCAGCACCTCGTCCGGTGCCGGCCGCGGCACCGGACGCTCCACGGCCTCGAGGCGCCCGGGTCCCCCGCCCCGCCCGGTCACGACCCAGGCCCTCATGGATGCCGGGAGCGCGGCGGGGACGTCGTCGGGGACGGTCACCCTTGCATCCTCGTCCCGCGTTCTCGCGCGGACAACTGCCACGTGGGGGCACGATCGAGGTGTGCGTGGGCTGACGAGCGAGGAGGCGGGGCGCCGGCTCGCGGAGCACGGCCCGAACGTCCTCCCGGACACCGACCGCCCCCGGCCGCTCCGCGAGCTCGCGGCGCAGTTCACCCACACGTTCGCGATCCTCCTGTGGGTCGCCGCCGGGCTCGCGCTCCTTGCCGGGCTGCCCCAGCTGTCGGTGGCCGTCGTCGTCATCATCGTGCTCAACGCCGTCTTCGCGTTCTGGCAGGAGTACCGCGCCGACCGGTCGACCCAGCGACTCAAGGGGCTGCTCCCGGCACGCGTGCGGGTCGTCCGAGACGGCCGGCCCTGCGACGTCGGTGTCCCCGAGCTCGTCCCGGGCGACCTCGTGATCCTGGCCGCCGGCGACCGCATCGGTGCCGACATGCGGGTCGAGGTCTCCCACGGCCTGTGGCTCGACGAGTCGATGGTCACCGGCGAGAGCCGCCCGGTGCCGCACCGGCTCGGCGAGCAGCTCATGACGGGCTCCTTCATCTCGCAGGGCGAGGGCGAGGCCGTCGTCGAGGCGACCGGGGACGCGACGACGCTGGCCGGCATCTCGACCCTCGCCGAGTCGGCGCACCGACCCCCGAGCCCGCTGACCGTGCAGCTGGCCGGGGTCGTGCGGGCCGTCGCGCTCATGGCCCTGGCTGCCGGGTCCCTGCTGGGCGTCGCCGCGCTCGCCCTCGGCCTGGACCTCACGCAGGCGTTCCTCTTCGGTGTCGGCGTCGCCGTGGCACTGGTCCCCGAGGGCCTCCTGCCGACGGTGACGCTCTCCCTCGCCCGGGGTGCCCAGGTGATGGCCGGGCGCAAGGCGCTCGTGCGACGGCTCGACGCCGTCGAGACCCTCGGCGCGACGACGTTCATCTGCACCGACAAGACGGGCACCCTCACCCAGAACCGCATGTCCGTGGTCGACGTCGTCACGCCCCGGGGCGCCGTCGTCGTGGCGGGCGCCGGCTACGAGCCGGTGGGCGAGCTGACCGGGCCCGACGAGGCGCTGGCACGGGTCGGCGGGATCGCCGTCGCGGCCTCCGCGTGCGTCACGGGTCAGGTCGTGGAGCGGGACGGCTGGATCGCCGTCGGCGACCCGATGGAGGCGGCGATCGACTGCTTCGCCCGCCGGAGTGGTCTCACCGAGCCCGCGGCGCGGGTGGTCCGGCATCCGTACAGCTCGGACCGGATGCTCAGCTCCGCCCAGACCGGGGACGAGGTGTCGGTGCTCGGGGCACCCGAGGCCGTCTTCGCCCGGTGCGCCGACGAGGTGCCCGCCTCGGCGCGGGAGGCCCTGGGCGAGCTCACCACACGGGGCCGCAGGGTGCTCGCGGTGGCCCGGCGCACCTGGCCCGGCGACCCGGACGACCAGGCGAAGGAGGAGGGCCTCGAGCTCCTCGGGCTCCTGGGCCTGGAGGACCCACCGCGGCCGGACGTCGCCGAGTCCCTCGAGGCGTGCCGGACCGCCGACATCCGGGTCGTCATGGTCACCGGTGACCACCCCGGCACCGCCCGGGCCATCGCCTTGGAGGTGGGCCTGGTCCGCCACGAGAGCACCGTCGTCGTGGGGGGCCCGGACGGCGACCTGCCGGACGACGACGGGGAGCTCGCGCGGCTCCTCGACACCCCCGACGGCGCGGTCGTGGCCCGGGTGACCCCGGCGGACAAGTTCCGCATCGCGCGGGTGCTGCGGGAGCGAGGGCACGTCGTGGCCATGACCGGGGACGGCGTCAACGACGCTCCCGCCCTGCGGGAGGCCGACGTGGGGGTTGCCATGGGGGCGAGCGGGAGCGACGTCGCCCGCGAGGCCGCCGACCTCGTCCTGCTCGACGACCACTTCGGGACGATCGTCGCGGCGATCGAGCTGGGGCGTGCGACGTTCCGCAACGTGCGACGGTTCCTGACCTACCACCTCACCGACAACGTCGCCGAGCTGGCGCCCTTCGCGGCGTGGGCCCTGAGCGGGGGCAGCTTCCCCCTCGCCATCGGGGTGCTGCAGGTGCTCGCCCTCGACATCGGCACCGACATGCTCCCCGCCCTCGCGCTCGGCGCCGAGCCACCGAGCAGCCGGGTCCTCGAGGGGCGCCACGTGCGGAGGCTCGTCGACCGCTCGCTCCTCCTCAGGGCCTTCACCCTGCTCGGCCTCACCGAGGCGGTGACGTCGATGACCGTCTTCACCCTCGTCCTCGTCGGCGGCGGCTGGAGCTGGGGGACCACGCCCGAGGCCGTGCTGCTGGCCAGCGCGTCCGGCGCCGCCTTCGCCGCGATCGCCTGCGCCCAGATGGCCAACGCGTTCGCGTGTCGGAGCACGGTCCGGCCGGTGTGGCGGATGCCGTTCCTCGGCAACCGCCTGCTCCTGCTCGCGGTCGGCTCGGAGATCGTGCTGCTCGTGCTGATGCTCGGCCTCCCGCCCCTCGCCGACGTCCTCGGCGGTTCGTGGCCCACGCCCCTGGGTTGGGTGCTGGCGCTGGCGTGCCCGCTCGTCCTCGTCGCGGTCGACGGGATCGCCAAGCACGTGACCGGGAGGCGCTTCCTACCTGACCCGCCGACGCGTGCGGATGGGACTGCCGTCCACCGAACCCCGCGTCCGCGCCCCGCGCCGAGCGCCGAACCCGGGTGAGCCCGACCCGTGCGGTCTGGGAGGATGTCCGCCATGACCGAGCACCTCTCCCCATCTCGCGCTGCCGCCATCCCGGACCGGCCGTCCCTGGACGGCCTCGAGGACAAGTGGGCAGCGGTATGGCAGGAGGAGCGCACCTACGCCTTCGACCGCGAGGCCGCCCTCAGCGGGCCCCGCGAGTCCGTCTTCTCGATCGACACCCCACCCCCGACCGCCAGCGGCTCGTTGCACGTCGGGCACGTCTTCAGCTACACCCATCCCGACTGCATCGCCCGCTACAAGCGGATGGCCGGCTTCAACGTCTTCTACCCCATCGGCTGGGACGACAACGGCCTGCCCACCGAGAAGCGCGTGCAGAACTACTACGGCGTCCGCGGCGACGCGACGCTCCACTACGACCCCGACTTCGAGCCGCCCTTCCGTGGTGACGCCAAGAGCTCGAGGGCCTCCGACGAGACGGCCGTCTCCCGCCAGAACTTCATCGAGCTCTGCGAGGTGCTCACCGAGCGCGACGAGGAGGCGTTCGAGTCCCTCTTCCGGCGGATCGGCCACAGCTACGACTGGTCGATCTCGTACCGCACGATCGACGCCCACCCCCGCGCGACCGCCCAGCAGGCCTTCCTGCGCAACCTCGCCCGCGGCGAGGCCTACCAGGCCGAGGCACCCGGCCTCTGGGACGTCACGTTCCAGACCGCCGTCGCGCAGGCCGAGCTCGAGGCGCGCGACTACCCGGGTCACTACCACCGGGTCGCCTTCCACGGCGCCGACGGTCCGGTGCACGTCGAGACGACCCGACCCGAGCTCATCCCCAGCTGTGTCGCCCTCATCGCCCACCCCGACGACGAGCGCTACCAGGCGCTCTTCGGCACGACGGTGCGCACGCCGCTCTTCGGTGTCGAGGTGCCGGTGCTCGCCCACTCGGCGGCCGAGATGGACAAGGGTGCCGGCATCGCGATGTGCTGCACCTTCGGCGACCTCACCGACGTCCTGTGGTGGCGCGAGCTGCGCCTACCCACCCGCTCGGTCATCACCCGCACCGGCCGGCTCCAGCGCGAGGTGCCCGAGTGGCTGATCGGCACCCACGGCGAGCACCTCTACGACAACGAGATCGCGGGCAGGACGGCGTTCAGCGCCCGGGAGGCGGTCGTCGCCGCTTTGCGCGAGTCCGGCGACCTCGAGGGCGAGCCCACCCCGACCCAGCGCAAGGCGAACTTCTACGAGCGCGGTGAGAAGCCCCTCGAGATCGTGACGTCGCGCCAGTGGTACATCCGCAACGGCGGCCGGGACGCAGTCCTCAACGCGGCCCTCATCGCGCGCGGCGAGGAGATCGACTTCCACCCGGCGTTCATGCGCTCGCGCTACGCCAACTGGGTCACGGGGCTCAACGGTGACTGGCTCGTCTCGCGGCAGCGTTTCTTCGGCGTGCCGATCCCGGTCTGGTACCCCGTCGACGCCGACGGCGAGCCCGACCACGACCACCCCATCGTGCCGAGCGAGGCCGAGCTGCCGGTCGACCCGGCCGCCAACCCGCCCGCGGGCTACACCGAGGACCAGCGCGGCATCCCCGGCGGCTTCGTCGGCGACCCCGACATCTTCGACACGTGGGCAACGTCCTCGCTGACCCCGCAGATCGCCGCCGGCTGGCGCGGGCCCGACGGCACGGGTCCGGATCCGTTGTTCGAGAAGGTCTTTCCGATGGACCTCCGCCCCCAGGGGCACGACATCATCCGCACCTGGCTCTTCTCGACCGTCGTCCGCTCGCACTTCGAGCACGGGTCGGTGCCCTGGACCAACGCCGCCATCAGCGGCTGGATCCTCGACCCGGACCGCAAGAAGATGAGCAAGTCGCGCGGCAACGTCGTGACCCCCGAGGACATCCTCAAGGAGCACTCCGCGGATGCCGTCCGCTACTGGGCCGCCAGCGGTCGCCTCGGCACCGACGCGGCATACGACGTGGGCCAGATGAAGGTCGGCCGCCGGCTCGCGATCAAGATCCTCAACGCGAGCAAGTTCGCCCTCTCGTTCGGGGACGTCGAGGGTGACCTCGCCGCGCAGGTGACGGAGCCGCTCGACCGCGCCCTGCTCGCCGGGCTGGGCCACGTGGTCGCGAAGGCGACCGCGGCGTTCGAGGCATGGGACTTCACGCGCTCGCTCGAGGTCACCGAGCAGTGGTTCTGGACCTTCTGCGACGACTACCTCGAGCTCGTCAAGGACCGCGCCTACGGTGCACAGGGGGACGCCGGGGCGGCGAGCGCCCGTGCGACGCTGCGGATCTCGCTCGACGTCGTCCTGCGGCTGTTCGCCCCGATCCTCCCGTACGTCACCGAGGAGGTGTGGTCCTGGACGCACGAGGGATCGGTGCACCGCGCCTCGTGGCCCACCGTCGACGAGGTGCCCGCAGGGGGTGACGCCGGGATGCTCCCGGCCGTCGGGGCGGTGCTCGCCGCGGTCCGCAAGGCCAAGTCGGAGGCCAAGGTCGGCATGCGTGCGGAGGTGCCTGCGATGACCCTCGTCGGGCCGGACGCCGCGCTCACGTACGTCCGCGAGGCCGAGTCCGACCTCCGGGCGGCGGGCCGCCTGACGGGGTCCCTCGACTACCAGCCCGGCGACGAGCTGGGGGCCCGCGACGTCGAGCTGGTCCCCGTGGCCCGGCCGGCCGGCTGAGCTGCCCTCGACACGTGCGGAGGGCGTCCCTAGACTGTGACCTGCCTCACCCCTGACGGGGCGACCGGGCACCGGCCGGTGTCCGGACCAGTCCGCCGACGCAGGCCGGCGGAAGCGATCCGTGGATCCATTCCGACGGGAGGTGGCGTGACGACTCCGTCCGACCCCACGAGCGGGCTGCCGGACCTGAGGGGGCGTTGGCTGCGGCTGACGGCTGAGGGGGACGCTGCGCAGTACCCGGTCGAGGTCACGTTCGCCGCGGGCACCTTCCTGGGCTCGCGCGCGGAGACCCAGGGGATGATCCTCTGGGACGCGGGTATCTACCGGCTCGAGGACGAGCACACGTTGACCCTGAGCACGTCGTCCGACGAGCTGGTGACGTACCCGATCGCTGTCGAGGGAGCCACGCTCACGGTGAGCACACCCGACGGCGACGTGTCCTACGAGAGGGCCGAGCCACCCCCCTGACGGTCACGGGTCATGACCGAAGGGAAGACCAGATGTGTGAGAGCAACACGCCCGACCGCGGCATCACCGAGCTGGCGATGCCGATCGTCCCGTCCGAGGTGCCGCTCGCGCGGCCGATCACCCCGGTGGGCCTGACGCCCGACCCCGAGCCCCCGGTTCCCGGCCCACCCACACCGGGGCCGTTCCCGGAGCCGGGACCGGGCCTGCCGCAGCTCGAGCCCGTCCTCGAGCCCATCAGCCCGAAGATCCAGCTCTGCCGGCTGGACTTCCGCGACGGCTGCTACGCCATGACGATCAACCGCACCGGTGCCATCCGGCCCCGGTACGGGACGCTGCGCGTCGACCGGGCGGCACCGGACGCCGGCAGCGACGGGCTGATCGTCTCGGGTGACGTCTACAACGCACCGCTGCCGGTCTTCGACCCGATCACGCACATCTTCCCGGAGGGACTCCCCACCGCGACGATCGCCCCGGGCCACACGAGGACCGAGCTGACGACATCGGCGTCGGCCGCCATGCACGCAAGCCTCAGCGAGGTGGCCACGACCTCGCTCATCGGCAAGCTGCGGCCGCGCATCCCGATCTACCCCCGGAGCCGCTACCACTCCTACCTCAAGGGAACCCGCCTGTCCGTGCCGCGCTTCTCCCTCGTGGGACGCGGCTGCAAGGTCACGATCGACCTCGACGAGTTCGAGTACACCCAGCCCCCCGTGGGCCAGCACAAGGGGTCCTTCCCCTCGTCGCCGAGCCGCTCCGTCCGCTTCGTCCTCGACCAGCTCCCGACGCCGTTCCCCTTCTCGATCTTCGGGGGACCGCACTTCACCGGCCGCCTCGTCGAGGGCGGCGTGGACCGGGGGTCGGTGTCCCTCACCTGGGTCTCGCGGTTCCTGCGGCGGGCCGTCCTGGAGATCGACACCCTCGCGGGCGCGGTCGCCCCGCAGCCGGTCCCCCACCCGTCGGGCACCGGCACCGAGTACTTCGACACGGTGTACGCCCAGGCCGGGTGGGACCTCGACGTCCAGGAGGACCAGACCGGCGTCCCCGTCCCGGCGGGGGTGAACGCCACGGCGTGCTGGTCGAGCGCCGACCTCCACGCGCTCATGCTGTCCGTGCGCAGCGCGACGACCAACCTGGATGCCGAGTGGCGCACCCACCTCATCGTCGTGCCCGCCCGGCTCGGCTGCTCCCGGGGGGTGATGTACGACCAGATCGACGTGCCGCGCGAGGGCTCGGCGAGCTTCTCCGACGACGGGTACCCGACGAGCGACTCGTCGAACTTCGGGGCCGCCGCGAACCGGACGCAGCGAACGGTCCCCAGGGCCTTCCTCCGCTCGGCCACCCACGAGGTGACCCACGCGTTCAACCAGATCCACCAGGAGCAGGAGACGTCGGCGGACAACTCGATCATGACGACGACCCCGTCGGTGGCCGACGTGCTCGGCGGCCCGACCACCGGCGCCCCGGGGGTGTTCCCGGACCAGATCGCGCTCGCGCTCAACTCGACGGTGCGCAACCACCTGGCCCACATGCCGGACCCGGTGGTCCGGCCCGGCGGGTGGCCCTTCGGCAGCTGGTTCGGCACGCCGACCCCGCAGGCGAGCGACCGGGCAGCCTTCACGGACGACGAGCTGTCGGTGACCGTGACCGTCGACGACGCGCAGCCGGCATTCGGCGCACCCGTCACCGTGCGCTGGGAGATGACGAACACGTCCGACCAGGACCTCCGCGTGCCCAACGACGTGTCGCTCGACGCGCTGTTCGCCACGATGTCGGTCACCGACGACCGTGGGCGCGTACGGCCGGTCCGACCGTTCGTCATCCGGTGCGAGGCGGCCAAGCTGGAGACGCTGGCGCCGGGCGAGAGCCACAGCGCCGAGCACCGGCTGTTCTGGAGCTCGGACGGGTTCGCCCTCGACCGTCCCGGTCACCACAGGGTCACCGTGAGCGTGCAGTGGAGCGCCGGTGGCGTGCCGGTCACCGCTGACGGGTCGGCCGACGTCTGGGTCGACTACCCGGTGAACAGCCAGGAGAACGCCGACGCCGCCCTGGTCATGCACCCCGAGGTCGGCAAGTGGGTGGCGCTCGACGGAGGTGCCTACCACCTCACCGAGGCCGTCGACCGCCTCAGCGCGCTGGCCACCAGCTCGGGCACGGGTGACTCCGCTCGCGGCGTCGCCGGCCCCTCCAGGCTCGCGGCAGCCTTCTCCGACCTGATGCCGTCCGGCGCGGCCGACGCGCGCCGCGCGACGGCCCGGAAGGCCACGGCGAGGAAGCCGGCGGCCAAGAAGTCCGCAGCGAAGAAGACCGCAGCGAAGAGGGCCGCACCGAAGCGGACGCGGTAACCACCCCGTCCCCACGAGGGATGCCGCGGACGGGGTACCCCGTCCGCGGCTCCCCCCGCCTCCTGTCCCCGGGCCGGTCCTCGGCCCGCCGCCCACCCGTCTCGACGGTCACTCGACCGTTCCACCACCTCGGGGGTCCCCCATGCCGACCAGCTTCGACCTCGCCCCTCCTCCCGTCACGACCGGAGGAACCACCGTCGTCCCCGTCGACGTCCAGTCCATCGAGGCCCGCCTCGTGTTCGACGGTGCGACGTCGACCGCGACGGGCGACGCGACGACGACCTTCGTCGTGGGGCCGACCTCCGGACGTCCGCACTTCGACCTCCGGCAGGTCATCACCGGGGTCTGGCTCGACGGGGCGTCACTGCCGGTCACGGACGTGGGCACGCGTGACCTCGGCGGCGGCGCCGGAGCGGAGCTGCGTGTCCTCGAGGTCGACCTCGCGTCCGGCACCACCCACACGCTCCGGCTCACCTACGACCTCGGGCTGCCCTCGACGTCGCTCCTGGGCAGCTACGCCCCGGGGCTGGCCTGGTCGGCCGGACCCCGGCTGGCGTGGAACGTCGGCTTCACGGACCTCCGCCCTGCGCGCTACCTGGAGGCGTGGGTGCCGGCACCGCTGGTCTGGGACCAGTTCGCCCTGCACCTGGAGGTGCAGGTCACCGGGACCGGCGTGGCCCACACGCTCATCACCAACGGGGCGGTGGCGACGCTCGGCCCCAACCACTGGACCGCCGACTTCCCCGCGACGACGACCGCGTTGTCGACGCTCGTCGAGGTGCGGGCAGACGACACGCTCGTCACCGCGTCGGGGTCGGCAGCACTGGCGGGCGGACCGGTGTCGGTCCAGGGCTTCGCCCTCTCGGCAGCGACGACCGCGGCGACCCTCGCCGCCCGGCTGGCCCAGGTCAAGGGCTGGCTCGAGGACAACGACGCCCAGATCGGGCCCTATGCCCACGGTCACCGGTTCACCTTCCTCCTCCACCAGGGCGGCATGGAGTACGACGGAGCGTGCACGTCGGGTGCGGGCGCCCTGCAGCACGAGACCTTCCACTCGTGGTGGGGACGTGCGGTGCGCCCCGCGAGCCAGGCCGACGGCTGGTTCGACGAGGGGTGGAACACCTACCACGACGAGGGTGGAACCGGTGCTGTCGCGCTCAGCTTCGCCAACCCGCCGGTGACCCTCTGCGACCGGAACCCCTACGGTCGCACCACGCCGGGGACGGCATACGCCGCGGGCAGCGCGCTCTTCAACGGGATCGCCGCGCTGTCGAGCCCGGCCGCGCTCACCGGCTGGATGGGCTCGTTCTACGCGGCGCACCGGGACCGGCCGGTGACCACGCTCGACCTGGAGGCGCACCTCCTGGCGCGCGCGGGGCAGCCCGATGTCGTCGACTGCTTCCACCGGTTCGTCTACGGGCTCCCCGACCCCTCGCCGTCGCCCGACCTGTGGCTCCGCGACGACCCCGGGCACGCCGGCAGCGAGACCTGGCCCGGTCGCTTCTGGGACTCACCTGACCTGTGGATCCGCCACGACGACGACGGCGGCACGACCCACCAGAGCCCGGTCACAGGGCGTGACAACTGGTTCCACGCGCGGATCCGCAACCAGGGCCAGGGCGTCGCGCGCCACTTCATGGTGACCTTCCAGGTGCGGACCTTCGCCGGGGTGGAGTTCTCCTGGCCGGCCGACTTCGTCCCCTCGGTGACGGCCACCGGTGGCTTCGACCTGGCGCCGGGGGCCTCCACGGTCGTCCGCGCCCGCTGGCCCGCCGCCCTCGTCCCGCCCGCAGGGACGCACGCGTGCTGGCTGGCCGCGGTGCTCACCCGGGGTGACCGGCCGGTCGCCGGCCGTCGGGTGTGGGAGCACGGGAACCTCGCCCAGAAGAACCTCACCGTGGTCCGGCTTCGCCCGGGTCAGCGGTTCGTGCTCCCGTTCCTCGTCCGCGGGGCGGGGGCCTCACGCCCACGGCACCTGGAGCTGCGCCGACCGGACTCCCTCCTCGCCGTCGAGGCCCGGCTGGCGCCCCTCCGACCCCGACCGTTCCCGCCGGCAGACCTCGAGGACGCGGCCGTCACCGGCGGCGCTGGTGACGTGGGTGGGGAGCAGCTGGACTGCGGCCGCCTCCCGGGTCCGTCTCCCGAGGTCGACGTCGAGGCCGTGACGACCGAGGACGACGCCGATCGCAACCCCCTGGTCACGCACCTGCGGGAGTTCGCACCGGTCGAGGCGGAGACCCTGGCCAGGGTGCCGGATCCCCACGGTCGTGGACCCGGTCGTCTCGTGGCCGGCCATGCGGCCGCGGTGCGGCTGCCCCTCCCCGCAGGACTCACGTCCATGGGCTTGACCTTGACCATCCCCGACACGGCGGCGGTCGGCGCACGCGGCGTCGTCGACCTCGTCGAGCGGGACGACGAAGGTCACGTCGTCGGAGGCGTTGCGGTCGACATCGAGATCGTCGACTGACGCCCGGCACCCGAGCCGCGTCAGGCCGGCGCGGCGCCGAGGTCGGGAGCGTATGCCGGCTCGCGCACCGACCGCAGCCGGGTCGGCCGCACGGCGAGCCAGGGCACGTCCCAGCCGCTGAGGTGGAGGCGCCGCTGCACCACCGTGTCCCGGCGCAGGTGGTCCACCCGCCCGGTGGCGGGGTCGTACACGTCGAGCATCCGGTCCCCGTCCCCGGGGAGGACGAGCACGACATGGCGGGGGGTGACGGCGTTGCCCACGTAGAGAAGTGCGGGCTCGCCCTCCGCGACGACGTCGAGGAGGGTGTCGAAGGCGTCGACGAGGTCACGCTCGGAGTGGGTGCGCAGCAGGTCGAGGACGTACTGCGTCCCGCGCCGGGCGGCGCCGAGCTCGAGCTCCCGGAGCGCCCCCCACGGCGGAGTGCCGAGCTGCCTCGGCCAGGGCAGCTGGGGCCGACCACCCGCCGCGAGGATGCCGTTCGTGCGACGCATGACGACGCGCTCGTAGGCGGCGAAGCGCTCGGCCTGGCTCGCCCCGTCCGGCGAGCCGGGCAGCCGCGGGGTCCCGGTGCGGATCCACGACGCGAACAGGGGGTCGACGAGCATCCTCGCCACGACGAGGCACGCCGAGCCGCAGGTCACCGGGGACTGCTGGACCGGTCCGGTGTCGCCGGCACGCAGTCGATAGGCCATCACCACCCCCCAATCGTTACCCCCGCAGCGCTCGCAACGCCACATCCGGTCTGGTTGGGTGTGTTGCATGCCGTCCTTGTCCACCGTCACGAACGCCCTCGGTCGGCCGCCAGCCGTCGCCGCGACGGGCGTGATCGCCGTGCTGGCCGTCGTCTGGGCCGCTGCCGTCCCGCGCCCGGAGCGGGCGCTCTCGGGGCTGCCGGCCGACACGGAGATCCACTGGCAGCCCCCGGCCGAGGGGTTCGGGGCCTACGAGCCCGACGTCGAGCTGAGCCGCCCCAACGGTGGCTGGGCGAGTACCGCCGACGTGGTCGCCGGCGTCCTGGGGTGGGCGACCATCGTCGTCCTCGTCGGCTTCGCGGCCGTCGCCCTCTGGTTCATCGGCCGTGCGGTCGTGACGTCGCTGCACGAGGGACCCCCGCCTCCCGCTGACGACGCCGCTAACCTCGACCTCGAGGCCGTGGCGGCCGCGGTGACGACGGACGCGACGGGCCGGCTCACGGCACTCTCGGGCGGCACCCCCGCCGAAGGCATCATCGCGGCGTGGGCACACCTGGAGGCGACACTCCACGAGGCGGGTGTCCCCCTGCCCGCGTCGCGCACGTCGACCGAGGTCACCGTGGACGTCCTTCGACGCTTCGCCGTCGACCCGGACACCCTCGGCGTGCTCGCCCGGCTCTACCGGGAGGCCAGGTGGTCGGCGCACGCGCTCACCGAGGCCGACCGCTCCCGGGCAGCGGACGCGTACCGAGCCCTCGACGCGGCCATCCGTGCCGGCATCCCCGAGCCGACCGGGCGCCGCCGTGGCTGAACCCTCGGGCCGCCGGGTCGTCCTCGCGGCCGCCGGGGGGCTGGTCGTCATCGTGCTCCTCGTCGTCGCGCGCGGACCCGTCGCGCTCCTCGCCGTCGCCACCGTGGCCGTCCTCGCGGGGGTCGTTCTGGGGGTACCGCCACTCCTGCGGCACGACGGCATCGACTGGGGATGGCAGCCGGACCTGCAGCACGAGACCCTGCCCGAACCGGGCATCGCGAACCTCCGCCGGCTCCTCGCCCCGAGCCAGGACGACACCGCGGCCCCGGCCAGGCTCCAGGAGCTCGTCCGTGCCATCGCCGAGGACCGTGCCCCGGGCGCCCTTCCAGCGGGAGGCGCGCTCACGGCATACCTCTCCGCTCCCCCGCGCAGGCTGGGCCTCGACGAGGTCGACGCCGTCATCACCGAGCTCGAGACGCTGTCCCCGAAGGAGACCTCATGACCGACATCCCCACTGCTCACCGACGCCTGACCGCCGTCCTCGACGAGGTCGACACCGTCATCGTCGGCAAGCGGGCGGCCACCGAGGTCGTGCTCTCGGGCATCCTCGCGGGGGGCCACGTGCTCATGGAGGACTACCCGGGGCTGGGCAAGACCCTCGCCGCACGCACGTTCGCGCGCGCCCTCGGCCTGGACTTCACGCGGGCCCAGTTCACGCCCGACCTCCTCCCGGCCGACCTCACCGGCTCGTTCGTCTACGACCAGGGTCGCGGGGCGTTCGAGTTCCGCAAGGGCCCGGTCTTCACGGGCTTCCTCCTCGCCGACGAGATCAACCGCACGCCCCCCAAGACGCAGGCCGCGCTGCTCGAGGCGATGCAGGAGCACCAGGTGACCGTGGAGGGCCAGACGTTCCCCCTCCCCCAGCCCTTCCACGTCCTCGCGACGGCCAACCCGGTCGAGTACGAAGGCACGTACCCGCTGCCGGAGGCCCAGCTCGACCGGTTCCTCGTGCGGGTGGCGTTCGGGTACCCCGGCGCCGACGACGAGTGGGAGGTCCTCGAGCGACGGATGGCGCGCCGGCGCGAGGAGCAGGAGGCCCGGCAGGTCGTGGACGCCGCCGAGCTGCTCGACCTCCAGGCGACGATGGAGGACGTCACCGTCTCGCCCGAGGTCGGCCGCTACTGCGTGGCGCTGGCCCGGGCCACCCGGGAGCACGCCAACGTGCTCATGGGGTCCTCCCCCCGCGGCTCGCTCGCGCTGCTCCTCGTCGGTCGGGCGTATGCCGTGCTCCGCGGCCGCGACTACCTCACCCCGGACGACGTCAAGGCGGTGGCCCCGGCGGTGCTCGAGCACCGGGTCGTCATCCGCCCCGAGCTCTGGATGAGCGAGGTCTCGTCGCGCACCGTCGTCGCCGAGCTCCTCCGCTCCGTGCCCACCCCGCGGACCGCCGTCCGCTCGTCGTGACGTCACCCTGGCGGCCCACCCGAGCGCTCGGGAGGGCGGTGGCGGTCGGCCTCCTCGTGCTCGTCGCAGCGGCGTTCGGGGGCCGCGGCGACCTCGCCGTCATCGGGGCACCGCTGGCGGCCCTTGTCGCCTGGTCGCTCGTGACGCGGCCGCAACGGCCCCCCATCGTGACGAGCCGGCTGACCCCGGAGGTCACCCGGGAGGGCGAGACGGCGGTCTGGCGCCTGGACGTCAGCGCCGTGCCCGGCCTGCGGGACGTCGCGGCCCAGCTCCCCGGCGACCGATGGGCCACGACGACACCCGATCACGGGCAGGTGGCGGCCTCGGTCTCGGGCGACCCGACCGTGCCGCTTGCGGTCGAGGTGCGCAACGACAGGTGGGGCGTGCGACGCCTGGGCCCGGCGCAGGTGCGAGCCCTGGGCGACTTCGCGGCCTTCTCCTGGACGTGGCCCGTCCAGCACGTCGAGACCATCCCGACCGTCCCGACGCCGGGCACCTTCACCTCGCGGGCCGCGCTGCCGCACCCGGTCGGGCTCGTCGGGCAGCACCGGTCGAGCCGTCCCGGGGGCGGGACCGAGCTGTCCGACATCCGGCCCTTCCGCACGGGCGACCGGCTCCGCCGGATCCACTGGCCCGTGTCGCTGCGGACGGGCACTCTCCACGTCACGACGACCTACGCCGACCAGGACGCCGAGGTGCGGGTCGTCGTCGACGCGATCCGGGACCTGGGCGAGCGGGACCCCGCCACCGGGCTCCGGTCGAGCCTCGACGTCGCCGTCGAGGCGGCGGGGGCCGTCGCGGCCCACTACCTGTCCACCGGCGACCGGGTCGGGCTGACCGTGCTCGGTGGCGGTGGCCTCGTGGAGGTGCCGGCCGTCGGGGGGCACCACCAGCTCGCCCGCGTGCTGCTCGGCCTGGGGCGCGCCGAGCCGAGCCGGGGCACCGTCGGTGAGGAGCGGTTGCTCCGGACCCAGATGCGTCGCGCCATCCCGCCGGGCGCGCTCGTCGTGCTCCTCTCCGCCCTGGTCTCCGCCGAGCCCCTCGCGCACGCCGTCCGGCTGTCGCGGAGGGGGCACGTCGTCCTCGTCGTCGACACCCTCCCGGCCGAGCTGGGGCACGCCCGGGCCTCGGACGACGTGCTCCGCACGGTGACCGGTGTCGAGGACCCACGCACCGCTCGTCTCGTGTGGCGGCTCCGGCTCCTCGACCGCCAGCGCGAGGCGCACCGGTGCGCCCAGGCAGGCGTGCCCGTCATCCCGTGGCGGGGTCCGGGCTCGCTCGACAGCGTGCTGCGCGGCGTCACCCGCCGGTCGCGAGCACCGAGGATGGTCGCGCGATGACCTCCAACCGCACCTGGCGCGGCGCCACGCTCGCCGCGATTCTCGCCGCGGACGTCGTCCTCGTGCTCGTCGTCGGCGCGACCCTGCCACCCTTCATCCCCTTCGCGGTCGGCGTGCTCGCGGTGGCGACCCCGCTGGGCCTGCTCCGACCGGGTGGCTGGGGGGCGCTGGCGCTCGTCCTCTGCCAGGTGCTCTGCGTCGCGGTCCCGGGCGGCACCCCCGAGTCGGTCCTGGACTGGACGCTCGCCGCCGCCTCCGCCGCTGCCGTCGTCGTCACCCACCTCGCCCTGAGCCTTCGGGCGTCGTGGCCGCAGCGGACGGACCTCCCACGCGAGACCGTGTTCCGGTGGGCGCGGCACGCGGCATACCTCGTGTGGGTCGGCATCGCCGCCGCCGCGGTCGGCGCCGTGGCGACGCTGACGCCGATGGCGCTGGCGCCGTGGCTCGGAGCGCTCGCCCTCCTGCTCGTCGGTGCACTCATCTGGCAGGTGCGGGGGGCGACGCGCCGGGCGTGACACCCGTACCGGGGGACAGTGAGGTGGACGCCGGGTGCCGCGGCGGCGCCACGGGCAGGTCGGCGCGTCCGGCGCCGGCCGGCGCGCCGACGAGTCCGGCGCCGACGGGCGCGTCTTGCAGGCGGGTCGGGCGGGGTGAGGTCAGGCGGACCGCTTGCGCGGTGTGCGCTTTCGACCGGTCTCGTCGTCGTGGCGGACGATCGTCGGGTTGACGTTCTTGAGCACGACGTCGCGGCTCACGACCACCCTGGCGATCTCGGCGTCGCTCGGCACGTCGAACATCACGGGGAGGAGGACCTCCTCCATGATCGCCCGCAGGCCGCGGGCACCGATGCCGCGCGCGAGCGCCTGGTCGGCGACCGCCTCCACGCCGTCGCTCGTGAACTCCAGTGCGACGCCGTCGATCTCGAACATCTTCTGGTACTGCTTGACGAGCGCGTTGCGTGGCTCGGTGAGGATGCGCACGAGGGAGACCGTGTCGAGGGGCGCGACGGTGGTGATGACCGGGAGGCGCCCGATGAACTCGGGGATGAGCCCGAACTTCATGAGGTCCTCGGGCATGACCTCGTGGATGCTCTCGGCGAGGTCCTTGGGCGTGTGCAGCTCGGAGCCGAAGCCGAGACCCTTCTTGCCGTTGCGCGACTCGACGAGCTTCTCCAGGCCGGCGAACGCACCCCCCACGATGAAGAGGACGTTCGTCGTGTCGATCTGGATGAACTCCTGGTGCGGGTGCTTGCGGCCCCCCTGCGGCGGCACGGAGGCGGTCGTGCCCTCGAGGATCTTGAGGAGGGCCTGCTGCACCCCCTCGCCGGAGACGTCGCGGGTGATCGACGGGTTCTCGCTCTTGCGGGCGATCTTGTCGACCTCGTCGATGTAGATGATGCCCGTCTCGGCCTTCTTGACGTCGTAGTCGGCAGCCTGGATGAGCTTGAGGAGGATGTTCTCGACGTCCTCTCCGACGTAGCCCGCCTCGGTCAGGGCAGTCGCGTCGGCGATCGCGAAGGGGACGTTGAGCATCTTCGCCAGCGTCTGGGCGAGGTAGGTCTTGCCACAGCCGGTCGGGCCGATGAGGAGGATGTTGGACTTGGCGATGTCGACGTGGTCGGGGTCCTTCTTGCCGACCGCGGACTCCCCCGCCTGGATGCGCTTGTAGTGGTTGTAGACCGCGACGGCGAGGGCCTTCTTCGCGACGTCCTGGCCGATGACGTACTGCTCGAGGAAGTCGAAGATCTCGCGCGGCTTGGGGAGCTCGTCCAGCCCCAGCTCGCTCGACTCGGCCAGCTCCTCCTCGATGATCTCGTTGCAGAGGTCGATGCACTCGTCGCAGATGTAGACACCCGGACCGGCGATGAGCTTCTTGACCTGCTTCTGCGACTTGCCACAGAAGGAGCACTTCAGCAGATCGCTGGTCTCGCCCACGCGTGCCACGGATGCACCCTTCCCTCGCCTCGAGCAACGTCCCCGACGCTACCCGCCGGTGTCCTCCACCGCACCCATTGAAGCCCGCACGCGCCCGGCGCGTCGCCCTTGTCCGCTGTCAGCGCAACGGCGTTCCGGCCTCCGTGGTGGCCCCCACCGAGATGCGGGCTTTCCCTGATGCGCCTCACCACGTCGGGCCTCGACGATGGGCGGGACGGAGCGATGACGCGGCGACACCGCAGCGGAAGACCTTCGAGGGAGCCGGTACCGAAACCGGCAGAGACCGGACGGAGGACCAGCCATGACACCCATCTCGAAGCACCTCACCGTCGCGACTGCCGCCGCGGCCGCGTTGGCCGCCGTGACCGCTCTGGCGGCTTCGCCCGCGAACGCCGAGGTCCACGACCACTTCTCGTTCCACTTCTCCGCGGAGGAGAGCTTCGACGACTGCGGGTTCACGATCGACGACGACCTGACCTTCGACGGTCAGAACGTCATCCGGACGGTCAAGGGCACCCAGACCCTGTTCTTCGCCTCGCTCACGCTGCGCACGGAGGAGGTGCTCACCAACCCCGAGAACGGCAGGTGGTTCCGCGTGACGTCCAGCGAGCACACCAAGGAGGGCGGGCCGGTCACGGAGGTCTCCCCCGGGGTGTACACCTACACGGTGCGCGAGGTCGGCACGCCCATCACGATCTGGGACTCCGAGGGTCACAAGGTCGTCTCCGACCACGGCTCGATCGTCAGCGAGGTCACCTTCGACACGACGGGCGACGACGTGCCCGGTGGCGAGCTCCTCGGGGAGGACGTCCTCAGCGTCAGCGGTCCGCACCCGCTGTTCGACGACGGAGGGCTGTTCTGCCAGGTCGCGAACGACCTGATCGGCTGAGGCCTGGCGCCGACTGCCGGCAGACGTATGCCGCCCGCGCCTGGTGCGCGGGCGGCATACCTCGTGCCTGCCGTGGGAGGACGAGGCGTCAGGCGGAGCCCTTGCGGGAGCCGAGCACCTCGTCGATCAGGCCGTACTCCTTGGCGGCCTCGGCCGAGAGGATCTTGTCGCGCTCGATGTCCTTGCGGACGTCCTCGAGGGCCCGGCCGGAGTGCAGGGCGATCGTCTCCTCGAGCCACCCGCGCATCCGGATGATCTCGTTGGCGTGGATCTCGAGGTCGGACGCCATGCCCCCCGTGCCCTCGATGGCGGGCTGGTGGATGAGGACGCGACTGTTGGGGAGCGCGAAGCGCTTGCCCTTGGCGCCGGCCCCGAGCAGCACCGCGGCCGCCGAGGCGGCCTGGCCGATGACGAAGGTCTGCACGTCGGGGCGGATGTACTGCATCGTGTCGTAGATCGCCGTCATCGCCGTGAACGAGCCGCCCGGGCTGTTGATGTACATGAGGATGTCGCGGTCGGGGTCCTGGGACTCGAGCACGATGAGCTGGGCGATGACGTCGTCCGCCGAGGCGTCGTCGACCTGCACGCCGAGGAAGATGATGCGGTCCTCGAAGAGCTTCGTGTAGGGGTCGAGGCGCTTCATGCCGTAGGAGGTGCGCTCCTCGAACTGCGGCAGGATGTAGCGGCTGGAGGGGCCGGGCACGTGGAGGCGGCCGGTCAGGTCTGCGTTCATGTCTCTCTCTCGCGTCGTCTCGGCCGGGTCAGTCCGCGGTCACCGGGTTGTCGGCCTTGCGACCCGCCATGTCGGCCTTGGTGATGACGTTGTCGACGAAGCCGTACTCCTTGGCCTCCTGCGCGGTGAACCACCGGTCGCGGTCGGAGTCCTTCTCGATCTGGTCGACCGTCTGGCCCGTGTGCTCGGCGATGAGCTCGGCCATCTGCTTCTTGATGTGCAGCAGCTGCTCGGCCTGGATCTTGATGTCGGACGCCGTGCCACCGATGCCGCCGGAGGGCTGGTGCATCATGACGCGCGCGTGCGGGGTGGCGTACCGCTTGCCGCGTGCGCCGGCCGACAGGAGGAACTGGCCCATCGAGGCGGCCATGCCCATCGCGACCGTGGCCACGTCGTTGGGCACCCACTGCATGGTGTCGAAGATGGCCATCCCGGCGGTGACGGACCCGCCCGGAGAGTTGATGTAGAGCCAGATGTCCTTCTCGGGGTCCTCGGCCGCGAGGAGCAACAGCTGGGCGCAGATCGCGTTCGCGTTGTCGTCGCGGACGTCGGACCCGAGGAAGATGATCCGCTCCTTGAGCAGGCGGTTGTAGATGTGGTCGTCCAGACCGGCCTGGGGGCCCGGGCCGGCGGCGACGATCTCGGTGCTGGTCACGCTGGAGTCGCTCCTCGTCAGATCGGGTGCTGCTGTGTCAGTGACCCTAACGCCCGGTTCCGGCACTGCACTCCCCACCCGGCACCTTGTTCGCCCTGAGCACAACACATCTGCCCCGGGCGGGGCCCCGCCGCGCGGGCACCGTGTTCGCCCTGAGCACAACACGTCTGCCCCGGGCAGGGGCCCGCCGCGCGGGCACCGTGTTCACCCTGAGCACAACACCTCTGCCCCGGGCAGGGGCGCCGGGCGGGCCCCGCCATGCGGGCACCGTGCTCGCCCTGAGCACAACACCTCTGCCCCGGGCGAGGTCGCTGGGCGGGGCCCCGCCGTGCGGGCACCGTGTTCGCCCTGAGCACAACACCTCTGCCCCGGGCGGGCGCCGGGCGGGGCCCC
>DASSYJ010000044.1:0-17928 GCA_035703305.1 Ornithinibacter sp.
GATGACCTCCATGTGGTCGGACACGAAGCCGATGGGCACGACGACCACACCGGCGACGCCGTGCTCGGCGAGCTCCTCGATCCGGTCGTTGACGTCGGGTTCGAGCCACGGCTGGGTCGGCGGGCCGGACCGCGAGCAGAACACCAGCTCGCCCCGGACCTCGAGGCCGAGCTCGCGGTTCAGCTCGTCGGTGAGCCGCCGGGCCAGGCGCACGTGCTGGTCGGAGTAGAGGTTGCCCTCGCCGTCGCCGGGCCCGGACGTGTCGTCCATCGCCTCGGGGACGGAGTGGGTGACATAGAGGATGCGCGCCATCGACGGGTCGGGCAGCGACCGGAGCGCCGCGACGATGGCGCGGAGCCAGGAGCGACCGACCGAGGGGTGCACGGCATACGGCCGCACCTTGTCGACGACGAGTCCGTCGGCCGCCGGGCCGAGCTCGGCGACGGCGGCCGCGAGGTCCTCGCGGTACTGGCGGCACGAGGAGTAGCAGGAGTAGGCGCTCGTGAGGATCGTGACGACCCTGGAGGCGCCGAGGTCGAGCGCCTCCCGCAGGGCGTCCGCGAAGAAGGGCTCGGAGTTGCGGTTGCCCCAGACGACCGGCACGCCGATGCCGCGGCGCTCGAGCTCGCCCCGGAGGCGCGCCAGCAGGTCGCGGTTGAGGTCGTTGATCGGGCTGCGGCCCCCGCGGGCGGTGTAGTGCTCCGCCACCGCGGCGAGCCGCTCGTCGGGGACCCCGCGACCCGCGGTGACGCGGCGCAGGAAGGGCATGACCTCGTCGGGCGCGTCGGGCCCGCCGAAGGACCCGAGGAGCACCACGTCGTACGGGTCGAGGGGGGAACCGTCGGCTGGCATGGGGGCCACGGTATCCGGGCAATCGGACGCACCCCGGCGTGGGCTCCGCGATCGGGACCCCTCCGGGTGGCACAGTCGGGGGACGACGAGCGACACCGGGAGCCCGACATGCAGGACCTTCGCCTGATCGGCGTCCACGAGGACGGCCAGCACCTCCTGCTCGCAGATGCCGACGGAGGCCGGTTCCGGCTCTCCCTGGACGAGGCACTGCGGGCCGCTGCCCGCCGGGACCGTCCGCGCCTGGGGCAGCTGCAGATCGAGATCGAGGGTGGCCTCCGGCCGCGCGACGTGCAGGCCCTCATCCGCAGGGGCCTGTCCACCGAGGAGGTCGCCGACCGGGCCGGGTGGACGGTCGAGAAGGTGCGCCGCTTCGAGGGACCGGTGCTCGCCGAGCGCGAGCACGTGGCCCAGCGGGCGCGCCAGTGCGCCGTGGGCAGCCGTGGCAGCGGCCCGATCACGCTCGCCGAGCGCGTCGGCGAACGCCTCAAGGGTCGTGGGGTCGACCGCGACGAGGTCGAGTGGGACTCGGCGCGCGACGAGGACGGCGTCTGGACGCTCACGATGACCTTTCCCGCCGGCGGTCGCGAGCGCACCGCCACGTGGCGCTACGAGCCGCTCGGCGGCTCGGTGACAGCGACCGACGACGAGGCACGGTGGTTGAGCGAGGAGGCGGCGCCGGGCGTCATCCCGACACCTCACCCCGTCCCCGCGGGCGACCTCGACGTCTACGACATCGACGCCGACGGAGGGCTGGGTCGCGGACGGCAGCGCGAGCCGCAGCAGCCCATCGACCTCATGGCGGCGCTGCGCGAGCACAGCACGCGCGGTCGCCGGTCCCGACGGCGCACCTCGCCGTCGGGCACCACCGGCGAGGAGCACCCGCACGCGGACGCGCTCCCGATCGAGGACCTCGCCCTCGACGTCGACGACGCCCCCTCGATGTCGACCCCCCGCGGACGGCACCCGGCCGGCACGCAACGCCGCCAACCGGGGAGCGGCGACGACGTCGGCCGGAGCGACGAGGCCCACCCCAGGGCGCGGACCCGCACCTCGGGCGCGCAGGCGCCGGTGCGAGCGGATGCCGGTGAACCCGAGCCCACCGCGTCACACGCGTCCCGCAGCACTCCCCGCGGTGGTGCACGGCCACCTGCGGGCGGCGGTGGGATCGCGAGTGACGGCGACGAGGGGCGCCGGCCCAGCCCGGCGCGACGTGGCCGCCCGAGCGTCCCCAGCTGGGACGACATCGTCTTCGGCACCCGGGGCGGCGGGTCGGTCTGACCCGCTCCACCCCCCGGGTCGGTCCTGACCTCGGTCGGAGGTCCGCGGTCAGGTGCGGGGTCAGGAGCGCGGCGGCACGGCGCAGACGTCGAGGTCGAACGGCAGGGTGTCCGGTGACGGCGAGGCCGCTCGGGCCGCATGGCTGTTCATCCGGCGCATGTAGTGCCGCCGGCACAGCACCTCGTACTCCACGACCCCGTCGTCGGCCGCACCGGTGTCGCCGACGACGACCTGCTCCCCCTCGACGACCATGACGCCGTCGACGATGCGCGCGTTGTGCGTCGCCTTGCGCCCGCACCAGCAGAGCGCCTCGACCTGGAGCAGCTGCACGCGGTCGGCGAGCTCGATGAGCCGCCGGCTGCCGGGGAAGAGCTCGGTGCGGAAGTCCGCCGTGATGCCGAAGGCGTGCACGTCGACCCCGATCTCGTCGACGACCCGGGCGAGCTGCTCCACCTGCGCGGGCGTGTAGAACTGCGCCTCGTCACAGATGACGTAGTCGACCCGGCCGCCCTGGGTGAGCCGCTCGACGACCACCTCCCAGAAGTCGAGGGCGTCGTCGACCTCGATGGCCGGCGTCGAGAGGCCGAGCCGGGACGAGAGCACCGACTCCCCCATCCGGTCGAGCTTGGTGAAGATGAGGCCCTGGCGCCCGCGGACGCTGTTGTTGTGGTCCATCTGGAGGGCAAGGGTCGACTTGCCACAGTCCATCGTCCCGGAGAAGAAGACCAGTTCCGCCACGACGGGACAGCCTAGGCGACCGAGGCGGCGGGGACGTGGACGACCGGGACCGCCACCTCGTCCTCGCTGAGCGACCCGTGCAGGCCGATGAGCGCGAGGAGCTCGGGGCGAGCGCGGCGCGAGTCCACGACGGCGTTGGGGCCCTCCATCGCGACGACGACATCACCGATCCGGGGCAGGTTCTCCGGGAGCACCGCCCCGAACCAGCCTGCGGCGACGGCGTGCTCGCGCGAGTGCACGAGGGCCCGGTCGCCGAGCACCTCGGTCCAGGCCGCGAGGACGTCGGGCGCCGCGCCGGGCTCGCACCAGACCTGGGGCGCCCGGAACTCCAGGGAGACGTGCCGGACCCCGGCCGTCAGCCGCCGGTCGTCGGCGAGGTCGAGGCGCACGTGCAGCGGGACGTCGACCATGCCGTGGTCGGCGGTGACCGTCAGGGAGCAGTCGGCCGGGAGCGACGCGGCGAGCCGCGCGAGCTCGCGGTCCACGGCCTCGAGCTCGTCGCCCCACTGCCACGAGTCGCAGCCGAAGACGTGGCCCACCTTGTCGAGGTCCCCCCAGTAGAGGTGGACCAGGGCCCGCGCGTCGGCCAGCACCGCCGACACCGTCGCGTCGACGCGCTCGGCGAGGGTCCCCGCAGCGACGAAGCGACCTCCGCGCAGGGCGGCGTTGGTCAGCCCCGACCCGTCGAAGTACGCCGGCCCCACCCGGGTCACCCGGACGCCGGCCCGGGTCACGCGCTCGAACACCGTCTCGTGCGGCTGCCACCGGAACGGGTCGGGGCCCTCCTCCCACGAGAGCTCGTTGAAGAGTCGGTCCTCGTCGGGCACGAGCACCTCGTACCCGACGAGGCCGTGGACGCCGGCCGCGAGCCCGGTGCCGAAGGTCCCCATCGACGTCGCCGTGGTCGACGGGAACCCGGCCGGCACCCGCCGGGTGCCCGCCAGCTGCGACCGGAGGAACGGTGCGTGACCGGCCCGACGCACGAGCAGGTCGTGGCCGAGGCCGTCGACCATGACGACGACGGCGCGACGGGTCGGGGCCAGCGCCAGGCGCGCGGACGGCATCCCGGCACCGGGCCCGACGCCCAGCGAGGTGGCGACGGCGGGCAGGACGTCGGCGAGGCCCGGTCCGTCACCGAGCGGAGGCTGGGCAGCCGCGTCCTCGGTGGCCGGCATCCGCCCTTCAGCCCTGGCCGATGGCGGCGGAGAGGTCGCGCGCGAAGGAGAGCGCCCGGGACAGCGCGTCGTCGCCGTCGGCGGCCGCGGCGATGCGCAGCGCGATGTCGTCCCCGGTGATCGTGCCCTCGTAGCCGTGGTCGCCCTCGCAGTCGGGGTCGCTGCACGACGCTGGCACGAGGTCGAGCCGCGCGACGGTGCCCCAGCCGAGGGTGAGGGTGATCTCGCGCCCGAGGGTGCCGGGCACGTAGGTCGAGGGGTCCTCGACGACGTGGGTCAGCATGACCCCCCGGACGGCGGACAGCGGGATCGACTCGGTCGTCGCCGTGGCGACGTCCTGGGGCGCCGGCGGCTCGTCGGCGTGGTCGTCGGCATGCGCGATGAGCAGGCGGGTCGGGGTGAGGACCAGCACCGTGATGTGCCGCCGCACGACGTCCTGGTCGAAGGTCGTCTCGAGGTGCACGAGGTGGTTCTCGATGGGCTCCCGGACGAGGGCTGCGGCGACCACGTCGGCGACGAGGGCGGGGTAGTAGCCGGCCCTCTCGATGTCGGAGGTCAGGTCCGCCGGGAGGACCGGGGCGTCGGAGGCACTGCTGCTCATGCCTCCATTGTGCCCGTCCCCGCCGCCATGGCCACGCCCCCGCCCGACCGGGCCCCGGCCCCTGCCCGTCAGGTCAGGGACCGGCGCCCCGGGTCCGTGCGTCGCGGGGCTGGGGCCAGGACGATCTCGGCGCCCAGCACCTCGACGCCCCCGGGGTGTGCGTTGACCGGGTTGAGCACGAGGGACGCGACCTCGGGGAGGTCGTCCGCCAGCACGGACACCCGCGCGATGAGGTCGGCGAGCGCCGCCCGGTGCACGGGGGTGGCCCCGCGGTGCCCGTGGAGCACCGGCGCGGCCTTCACCGAGGAGATGAGCTCGGAGACGGTCACGTCGGTCAGCGGGGGGATGCGGTAGGCGATGTCGCCGAGCAGCTCGGTGGGCAGGCCCGCCACGCTGAAGCCGATCACCGGTCCGAAGAGGGGGTCCTCGTCGGAGGTCACGACGCACGGAACCCCCGGCGAAGCCATCCGCTGCACGACGAACCGGTCGGCGTCCAGCGGTGCGAGCAGCTCGGTGAGCGAGTCCCAGGCCACGCGCAGCGACGCCTCGTTCCGGAGGTCGACCCGCACGCCCCCGACCCCGCCCTGGTGGCGGAGCATCGGCGAGATCGACTTCAGCACGACGGGGTAGCCGACCCCCTCCGCCGCGGCGACGGCCTCGTCGGCCGAGCACACCTCCTGCTTGGTCCAGACGTCGATCCCGTAGGCCGACAGGAGGGCGGCCGACTCGTCGTGGGTGAGCCGGCGGCCCTTCGGGTCGACGGACAGCACCGTGTGGACGACGTCCTCGGCGATCCGCCGGTTGAGGCCGGCGGGTGCGACGGGCGTGCCGTGGTCCTTGGCGCGCCACTGGCCGTACCTCGTGGCCGCGGCCAGCGCACGCACGGCGTCCTCGGGCATCGAGTAGACGGGGATGGCCCGGGAGGACCCTCCCGTGCCGGTGACGGACGCGTGGCCGTCGTCGACGCCCCGCATCCCGAGGAAGGTCGCCGCGATCGGCTTGTCCGCGGCCGCGGCGGACTCGCGCACCGCTGCCGCGACGTCCTCGTCGCCCGTGACGAGGGGCGGGATGAAGCACGTGAGCACGGAGTCGACCCGGGGGTCGGCGAACGCCGCCTTGAGCGCGCGGCGGAACTCCTTGGCGGTGGCCTCGCTCGGCAGGTTCACCGGTCCGTGCGTGACCGTGAGCCCCCAGCCCGTGCACGCGTCCGCGGTGAGCGTGCCCAGGGCCGTCGAGTTGGCCACGATCGCGACCCGGTCCCCCGACGGCAGGGGCTGGTGGACGACGAGCTGCGCGACGTCGAAGAGCTGGTGGACGTTCTCGACCCTGATGACGCCCGACTGCTTGAGCATGGCCTTGAACACCTCGGGCCGCGCCTTCGTGCGTCGGACGCGGTGCCCGGGGGGGACGCCGAAGCGGGACACCCCCGACTTCACGACGATGACCGGCTTGATGAGGGCGAGGTTGCGCGCGACGCGCGAGAACTTGCGCGGGTTGCCCATCGACTCGAGGTAGAGGCCCACGGCGTCTGTCGAGTCGTCGTCGATCCAGTACTGCATGAGGTCGTTGCCGGACACGTCGACCCGGTTGCCCGCCGACGCGAACGTCGAGATGCCGAGGTTGCGCCGGGCGGCCGACGCCAGCACGGCGATGCCCAGGGCGCCGGACTGCGCGAAGAGCCCGAACCGCCCGTGCGGCGGGAGGGTGGGGGCCAGGGAGGCGTTGAGCCGCACCGCAGGGTCGTTGTTGATGAGCCCGAAGGAGTTCGGCCCCACGACGCGCATCCCGGACCCCCGCGCGCGCCGCACCAGCTCGGACTGGAGGCGTGCTCCGTCGCGCCCCTCCTCGGCGAAGCCCGAGGACACGACGAGCAGCGCCTTGACCCCCGCCTCGGCGCACTCGTCGACGACCTCGAGGACGGCATGCGCCGGAACCGCGATGACGGCGAGGTCGACCTGCCCCGGGACGGCGGTGATCGACGGGTATGCCGTGTGCCTCCGGAGGGTGCGCACGTTGGGGTTCACCGGGTGGATGCCGCCCGTGAAGCCGGCCTGCACGAGCCGGTCGAGGAGCTGGCTGCCGATGCTGTCCCGGCGCCGGCTCGCACCGATGACGGCCACCGTGCGCGGGTGGAGCACCGAGCGGACGCTGAGGGCCTCGGCCCGGTGCTCGCGGGACATCGCGACGGCCTTGGACTGGTCGGTGGGCTCGATGTCGAAGCCGACCTCGACGATGCCGTCCTCGATGTGCCGCGTCACGTCGTAGCCGGCATCGGAGAACACCGCGAGCATCTTGCGGTTCTGCGGGAGGACCTCCGCGGTGAAGCGGGTGATGCCGAACTCCTGGGCGATGGCGGCGAGGTGCTCGAGCAGCACCGACCCGATGCCCTTGCCCTGGTAGTGGTCGCTGATGTTGAACGCGACCTCGGCGCTGTGAGGGTCGATGCGGTCGTAGCGGCCGATGCCGATGATGTCGTCCCGCATCGTGACGACGAGGGCCACCCGGTCCACGTAGTCGACGTGCGTGAAGCGATGGACGTCGGCGTCGCTGAGCCGTCGCAGCGGTGCGAAGAAGCGGAGGTAGATCGACTCCTCGGACTGCTGCTCGTGGAAGCGGTGGATGCCCTCGACGTCACCCGGACGGATCGGCCGGACGTGCGCGACGGTGCCGTCGCGGAGCACGACGTCGGCCTCCCACTCCGCGGGGTAGCCGGGTGGGAGCGGCTCGTCCTCCATGGGGACATCGTGCCACCCCCGGTCCGGGGCCCCGCGAGGGCACACTGGCCCGGTGGAGCTTCGCGACGCCGTCCTGCGCAGGCGCATGGTGCGCCGGTTCGACCCTGCGGTCCCGGTGGCCCGGGAGGTGGTCCGCGACCTCGTCGCGCTCGCCGTCAGGGCACCGAGCGCCGGCTTCAGCCAGGGGTGGGACTTCGTGGCCCTCACCGAGGCGGCGGAGCGCGCGGCCTTCTGGTGTGCGACCGACGACGGTCAGCCACCGGACGCCTGGCGCCGGGGGGTCTCGAGCGCTCCGGCCCTGGTCGTGTGCCTGTCGAACCCCGCGGCATACCTCGACCGCTACGCGCAGCCCGACAAGGCCCGGGCACACCTCTCGTCCGACCAGTGGCCCGTGCCCTACTGGGACACCGACACAGCCATGGCCGCCATGGTGCTGCTCCTCGCCGCGGAGGATGCCGGCCTGGGGGCGCTGTTCTTCGGCGTGCCCGGCGAGCGGCACGCGGCCGTCCGGAAGGCGTTCGACATCCCGGACGACCGCCGGCTCGTCGGGGTCGTGGCCCTCGGCAGGGAGGCGTCCCACGTGTCGGGGTCCGCCCGGTCCCGGCCCCGGCGGAGCGTCGACGACGTCCTCCACGAGGGGCGGTTCGGCGCGTCGCGAGAGGTGCCTCCGGGCCGTGGGTGAGGATGGTCGGGACCCTGCCGCGACGCGTCCGCGGCCCGACCCACCGGAGCAGAGCCCCACCCCATGGCCAAGCGCAGCACCACCCCGCCACCCGAGGAGACCGCCGAGCGGATCGTCGACATCGACGTCGAGGAGGAGATGCGCAGCGCCTTCCTCGAGTACTCCTACAGCGTCATCTACTCGCGGGCCCTGCCCGACGCGCGCGACGGGCTCAAGCCCGTCCAGCGGCGGATCCTCTACGGGATGAGCGAGCTCGGGCTGCGACCCGACCGCCCCCACGTGAAGTCGAGCCGGGTCGTCGGCGAGGTCATGGGCAAGTACCACCCGCACGGCGACCAGGCGATCTACGACGCCCTCGTCCGGATGGCCCAGCCCTTCACGATGCGCCTCCCGCTCGTCGACGGCCACGGGAACTTCGGCTCCCTCGACGACGGACCGGCGGCCTCGCGCTACACGGAGGCCCGGATGGCACCGGCCGCGCTGCTCATGGTCGCCGGGCTCGACGAGGACACCGTCGACTTCGTGCCCAACTACGACGACTCGATGACCCAGCCCGGGGTGATGCCGGCGGCCTACCCGAACCTCCTCGTCAACGGCGCCTCGGGCATCGCGGTCGGCATGGCGACCAACATGGCCCCGCACAACCTCGTCGAGGTCGTCGGCGCGGCCCGCCACCTCATCGCGCACCCCGACTGCTCGCTCGACGACCTCATGAAGTTCGTGCCCGGCCCCGACCTGCCCGGCGGCGGGCGGATCATCGGGCTCGACGGCATCCGCGACGCCTACCTCACCGGCAGGGGCAGCTTCCGCACGAGGGCGACCGCGCGGGTCGAGAAGCTCACGCCGCGCCGGATGGGGATCGTCGTCACCGAGCTGCCCTACCTCATCGGGCCGGAGAAGGTCATCGAGCGGGTCAAGACCCTCGTGCAGTCCAAGAAGCTCCAGGGGATCTCCGACGTCAAGGACCTCACCGACCGCAAGCACGGGATGCGCCTCGTGTTCGAGGTCAAGAACGGCTTCAACCCCGACGCCGTCCTCGAGCAGCTCCACAAGCTCACCCCGATGGAGGACTCCTTCGGGATCAACAACGTCGCGCTCGTCGACGGGCAGCCCCGGACCCTCGGCCTCAAGGAGCTGCTCCGCACCTACGTCGACTTCCGCATCCGGGTCGTGCGTCGCCGCACCGAGTTCCGGCTGCGCAAGCGCAAGGACCGCCTGCACCTCGTCGAGGGGCTGCTCATCGCCATCATCGACATCGACGAGGTCATCCAGCTCATCCGCGCCTCCGACGACGCGGCGGCCGCCAGGTCGCGGCTCATCTCCGTCTTCGACCTGTCCGAGGCCCAGGCCGACTACATCCTCGAGCTCCAGCTCCGTCGCCTGACGAGGTTCTCGAGGATCGAGCTGGAGGCCGAGCGCGACGAGCTGCGCCGCCAGATCGAGGAGCTCGAGGCGATCCTCGCCGACGAGCGGCTCCTCCACCGCACCGTGTCGAGCGAGCTCGCCGACGTCGCCAAGGCACACGGCACCCCCCGCCGCACGGTGCTCCTGGAGTCCGCCGGCACACCGGCGTCCGTCACCACCCCGCTCGAGGTGGCCGACGACCCCTGCTGGGTTCTGCTGTCGTCCACCGGCCTGCTGGCCCGCACCTCCACGGCCGATCCCGTTCCCGCAGAGGGAAACCGGGCAAAGCACGACGCGATCGTGGGCGCGGTGCGCACCACCGTCCGGGGCGAGTTCGCACTCGTCACCTCGCGCGGCCGGATGGTTCGGATGTCGGCGCTCGAGCTGCCGACGCTGCCGCCGCTGGGTGGCTCCCCCAGCCTCTCCGGCGGGGCACCCCTCGCCGTCTACGTCGACCTGCCGGCCGGCGAGGAGCCCCTCACCATCGTCCCGCTGGACGCCCAGGGGCCGGGCCTCGCGCTCGGCACGGCGCAGGGCGTCGTGAAGCGGGTGACGACCGACCACCCGGCTCGTGGTGACTGGGAGGTCATCGCGTTGCGCGAGGGCGACAGCGTGGTGGGCGCGGCCCAGCTCAGGGACGGCTCGGAGGACCTCGTCTTCATCACCAGCGACGCCCAGCTGCTGCGCTTCCCGGCCTCGGCGGTGCGACCCCAGGGTCGCGCGGCCGGTGGCATGGCCGGCATCCGGCTCTCCCCCGGTGCTTCGGTGACGTTCTTCGGGGTCGTCGACCCTACGTCGGATGCCGTCGTCGTCACCTCCTCCGGCTCCTCGGACGCCCTTCCCGGCACCCAGCCGGGCTCGCTCAAGGTCACGCCGTATGCCGAGTACCCGCCCAAGGGCCGCGGCACGGGTGGCGTGCGGGCACACCGCTTCCTGCGTGGTGAGGACGCGCTCGTCCTCGCCTGGGCGGGCTCCCAGCCGGCGCGGGCGTCCGGGCCGGGCGGCGTCGCGCTCGACCTCCCGGCGCCGACGGGGCGACGGGACGGCTCGGGCACGGCATACCCGGCCGTCATCGCCGGCATCGGCTCACCGGTCCGCTGACCCCCGGACGCGGGTCGCGGTCCGTCGGCAGGCTCCTCACCTCGGCATCGACGCCGGCGCCATGGGCTCAGCGAGCCGGGGCTCGGGTGGTCGGTGTGAGCCCCGTTACAACAACGTTATACGGCGGCGGCCCTCACGCATTGCGGCCCGCCGGTGAAAGCGTTTTTATGGGCTCGGTTCACCTCAGCGCCGAGGCAATCCCGCCTCGGGCTGTCCGGAACAACATGGAGGCGGGATTTTATGTCTCATCGCAGCACCACGCGCCGCGCACTCACCGCACTGGCGGCAGTCGCGGCGCTTTCGTTCGCTGCCGCCTGCGGCGGTGACAACAGCTCGGACTCGGGCGCATCGGCATCGGGCGCTGAGTCTCGCGGCCCGATCACCTTCGTGACGGGCAAGGACAACAGCGGTGTCTGGGCCCCCACGATCGAGAAGTGGAACTCGGCCCACCCCAACGAGAAGGTCACGCTCAAGGAGCAGTCCGACAACGCCGACCAGCAGCACGACGACATCGTGCAGCACATGCAGGCCAAGGACGTGAGCTACGACATCGTCACGGTCGACGTCATCTGGACGCCGGAGTTCGCCGCCAAGGGCTGGCTGGTACCTCTCGAGGGACAGTTCGCGCTCGACACGAGCAAGCTGCTGAAGGCGCCCGTCTCGGCCGCCACCTACAACGGCAAGCTCTACGCCGCACCCTTCGCCAGCGACGGCGCGATGCTCTACTACCGCAGCGACCTCGTCAAGACGCCACCGAAGACCCTCGACGAGATGTGGGGCATGTGCGACATCGCGAAGAAGAACGGCATGGACTGCTTCGCGGGCCAGTACGCCAAGTACGAAGGCCTGACCTGTAACGCGACGGAGGCCATCAACACCTTCGGCGGTGTCGTGGTCGACGAGCAGGGCAAGGCTGCCGTCGACAGCCCCGAGTCGCGTGCGGGCCTTCAGATGCTCGCCGACCACTACAAGAACGGCGACATCCCGAAGGCGGCCATCACCTTCCAGGAGGAGCAGGGCCGTCTGGCGTTCCAGTCGGGCAAGCTTCTCTTCCACCGCAACTGGCCCTACGTGTACAGCCTGGCCAGCACGGAGGCCTCCTCGAAGGTGAAGGACAAGTTCGCGGTCGCGCCGCTCCCCGGTGTCGACGGGCCTGGTGCCTCGACCCTCGGCGGTCACAGCGAGGCGATCAGCGTCTACTCGAAGCACAAGGCCACGGCGTTCGACTTCCTCAAGTTCATCGAGGAGGACGAGCAGCAGAAGTTCTTCATGGAGAAGGGCTCGCTCGCCCCGGTCGTCGAGTCGATCTACACGGACCCGGCCCTCGTGAAGAAGGCCCCGTACCTGCCGACCCTGCTCACCTCGATCCAGAACGCCGTGCCGCGCCCCGTCACCCCGTTCTACCCGGCAGTCACCAAGGCGATCCAGGACAACTCCTACGCCGCCATCAAGGGTGAGAAGTCCGTCGACCAAGCCGTGAAGGACATGCAGGCCGCCATCCAGGCTGCTTCGCAGGGCTGAGCTCTCAGCCACCACCACGGCATCGGTGTGGGGGCTACGGCCCCGCCGTAGCCCCCACACCACCCCTTCCGCTCGCAACGACCGGGCTGCCGGCCGACCCCCAGGAGGCGTGAATGAGCACCACTGCCACCCAGACCGCACCCCCCACGCGGTCCACGAAGACGACCCGCCGTAAGGGCCTCAACGCCGGCCAGGGCCGCACGGGCATCCTGCTCGTCTTCCCGACCCTCGTGCTGCTGGCCGTCGTCATCCTGTACCCCCTCATCAAAGCCGTGTTCATGTCCTTCCAGAAGGACTCCGGCCTCGACCCGGCCACCGGCATGTTCACCGAGGGCGGATTCGCCGGCTTCTCCAACTACACCCACTGGCTGCTCCAGCAGTGCCCCACTGCCGGGGGTGGGACCCAGCCCTGCCCGCCGGGCACGTTGGGGTCACAGTTCTACGACGCCGTCTTCGTCACCCTGTTCTTCACCGTCACGACCGTGGTCTTCGAGGTCGTGCTGGGGCTGTGGTTCGCCACCATCATGAACCGCACGTTCAGGGGCCGCGGCATGGTCCGCGCGGCGATCCTCATCCCGTGGGCCATCCCCACGGCCGTCACCGCCAAGCTCTGGTTCTTCATCTTCGCCTACGCCGGCATCGCCAACCACCTGCTCGGCTTCGTCGGCATCGATCCCGTGCTGTGGACCGGCGACACCTGGCCCGCCCGGTTCGCCGTCATCATCGCCGACGTCTGGAAGACGACGCCCTTCATGGCCCTCCTGATCCTGGCAGGCCTCCAGATCATCAGCTCCGACGTCTACGAAGCCGCCCAGATCGACGGCGCGACGAAGTGGCAGACGTTCACGAAGATCACCCTGCCCCTGATCAAGGTCCCCCTCATGGTGGCGGTCCTGTTCCGCACCCTCGACGTGCTGCGCATCTACGACCTGCCGGCCATCCTCACCGGTGGTGGCGGTGGCTCGGGTCACGCGACGACGTCCCTGTCCATCCTCGTCATCAACCAGATCCGCGCCGGCTTCAACAGCGCCTCCGCGTTGTCGACCATCGTGTTCCTGCTCATCGCCTTCGTGGCGTTCATCTTCGTGCGGTTCCTCGGGGCCGACGTGGTGCCGCACGCACCGGGCACCCAAGCCACCAAACGACGCTGGTTCCGCCGCAGCCCCGCCGCTGCAGAAGGGGAGTGACCATGACCACCCAGGCACTGCCGGCCACGACCGCCTCGGCGGAGGCGGCCGTCCCGCAGCCGAAGTACAAGTCACACCGCTGGCAGACCGTTCGCGGCTACCTCGGGCTCGTCCTCATCATCGTGTGGGGCCTGGCGCCGTTCTACTGGATGGTGGTCACGGCCTTCCGCGAGGTCGCGTACACCTTCGACACCACGCCGTGGCCGACCCACGTGACGCTGGACAACTTCAGGGCAGCCTTCTCGACGGACACCGGCAACCACTTCGCACGGGCACTGGGGAACTCGCTCATCATCGGTGTGGTCACGACGACCATCGCGATGCTGGTCGGCGTCTTCGCCGCCTATGCGCTGTCGCGGCTGGACTTCCCGTTCAAGTACGCCATCCTCGGCATCATCCTGGGCGCGTCGATGTTCCCGGGCGTGGCGCTGGTCTCACCGCTGTTCCAGCTGTTCTCCAACATCGGCTGGCTCAACGGGGCCAACTACCAGGCCCTCATCATCCCGAACATCTCGTTCGTGCTGCCGCTCACGGTCTACACGCTGACGGCGTTCTTCAAGGAGATGCCGTGGGAGCTGGAGGAGTCCGCCCGGATGGACGGCTGCACCCAGGGGCAGGCGTTCCGCAAGATCATGCTCCCGCTGGCCGCTCCGGGCCTCTTCACCACGGCGATCCTGGCCTTCATCGCGGCCTGGAACGAGTACCTGCTCGCGCAGCAGTTCGCGACTGCCGTCACCCAACCGGTCACGGTGGCCATCGCCCAGTTCACCGGGGCGCTGCCCCGCCAGGAGCCCTACACCACCGTCATGGCGGCCGGCACCATCGTCACCGTGCCACTCATCATCATGGTGCTGGTCTTCCAGCGGGCCATCGTCTCCGGCCTGACGGCGGGCGGGGTGAAGGGCTAGCGGCCGCCGCTGGTCCACGCACCATGCCGTTGTTCAACCCGGGCACCGGCACCGGCGGCCCCCGTGCCAAGGCACAGCGCCTGGAGATGCTCCTGGGCATCGTCGGGTTCTTCACCTTCATGGCGCTGGTCCAGACGGTCGTCCTCGAGGTCCGCGGGGACCCGGCAGGTTTCTCTGCCGCGGTCCTCGCGGTGCTCGTCGTCGCCACCTGGCTCGTCTGGCGCGCCCGACGCAACCTCGACGTCTAGACCCGTGCGATGAGCACGATCAGTGACGTCGCCAAGGCCGCCGGGGTCTCGGTGGCCACGGTCTCCCGAGCGCTGCGCGGCCTCGACCGGGTCAACCCGGACACGCGGGCCAAGGTGCTCGAGGTCGCGGAGCAGCTCCAGTACGTCGCCTCCCCCAGCGCCGCCAGCCTGGCGACGGGTCGGACCCAGGTGGTCGGCGTCGTCGCTCCCTTCCTCACCCGCTGGTTCTTCGCCACCCTCGTCAGCGGGATCGAGAAGAGCCTGCGCGACCACGGCCACCACGTGCTGCTCTTCGACCTGGAGGCTGAGACCTTCGACCGCCGCCTGCGCGTCACCCAGGGCATGCTCTGGAAGCGGGTCGACGGCGTCATCGTGCTCAACGTCCCCATGGACGACGACGAGCGCGCGTTGATCGAGCGGCTCGAGCTCCCGGTGGTCACCATCGGCAACCGGGTCGGCGGCTGGCCCTGCGTGCGCATCGACGACACGGCGGCCATGCTCTTGGCCGCCCGCCACATCATCGACCTCGGGCACAGCGACATCGCCTACGTCGGCGTCGTCCCGAGCACGGCGGACCACCTCCAGACCCCTCTGGAGCGCCGCACCGCCTTCCTCGCCTCGCTCGAGCGAGCGGGACTCTCGTGCCCGCGCGAGTGGCTCGTCGGTTCCGACTGGACGGCATCCGGCGCGGCGGCCGACGTCGTCCCCGTGCTGACCGCGGCCCACCGGCCCACCGCCGTGGTCGCGGCCTCCGACGAGATGGCGATCGGCGTCATGTGCGCGGCCCGGAGGCTCGGGATCGACGTACCTGCGGACCTGTCCGTCGTCGGCATCGACGACCACACGTTCGCCGACGTCATGGACCTGACGACGGTGCGCCAGAACGTCGCCGAGCAGGGACGTCAGGCCGGCGAGATCCTGATCGGCGAGATCCTCGGAAGCCCCATCTCGCCGCCTGACGAGACGGTGCTTCCGGTCGAGCTCGTGGTCCGTGGCTCGACCGCGCCACCTCGCGGCACCTAGGTCGCGCGACCCTGCGGCGCCAGCCGCACCAGCACGCCCTCCCCCGGCTGCAGGACGACGTCGGCCAGGACGACCTCCGTCGCCGGACCGTCGGCGCCCCCCGCCAGCCAGCCCGGATCCGTGCGCAGCACCACGTGCCCCGTCCCGGGCAGGCTTCCCGTGAGGTCGGGCCGGCGCTCGGCCGCCGCGAAGCTGACGAGGGCGAGGTAGCGCTCTCCCCCGCGCTCGCGCACCCAGCCGAGCACCTCGGAGCCGGCATCGACCGTCCGCTGCGAGCCCGAGGACAGCGCAGGTGCCCGTCGACGGACGTCGGCGATCCGCCGGGTGAGGTTCAGGGTGGATGCCGGGTCCTCCTCCTGGGCGGCGACGCACAGCTGCTCGGCGGCGCCGACGAACGGCAGCCAGGGCGACCCCGTCGTGAACCCCGCGCCCGGCCCCACCTGCGACGGGCGGTCCCACGGGATCGGAGACCGCTGCGGGTCCCGGCCGTCGACGTCGACGACGCGGTCCGCCGGGACCACGGCATTCGGGAGGCCGAGCTCCTGGCCCTGGTAGAGGAACGGTGTCCCCTGCAGGAGGTGGACGAGGAAGAGGATGCCGCGTGCGCGCGCCGGTCCCAGTCCCCCGTCGTCGAACCTCGTCGCCACCCGTGGGAGGTCGTGGTTCTCGAGGAACCAGCACGGCCACAGCCCCGGCACGGAGGCGGCCTCCGCCTCGAAGCGGTCGATGAACGCGCGGTAGCTCCGGGCGTCCCAGGGCAGCTCGACGAACTCGAAGTTGTGGGCGAGGTGCATCCCGGTGCCGGTCAGGAACGTCACGAACCGCGGCAGGTCGCGGGCGCACAGCTCGCCCACCATCATCCGGTCGGGGAACTCGTCGACGACGTCACGGAGTCGGGCCAGCCGGTCGTGGATCGTGTCCCAGTCCTCGTGGTGGGGCACGGGCGACGTGCTCGTCTCGCGCAGCCTGGGGTCCTTGGCCACCTTGATGATCGCGTCGAGGCGGAGTCCGTCGACTCCCCGGGCGAGCCAGAAGCGCACGGTGTCGTGCATCGCGGCCTCGACCTCGGGGTTGTCCCAGTTGAGGTCCGGTTGCTGGGGCGCGAAGGAGTGGAGGTAGTACTGGCCGGTCACCTCGTCGAGCGTCCAGGCGGGGCCGATCGCCCGGAACGCCGAGGTCCAGTCGTTGGGCGGGCCGCCGCCGGGCCCGGGGTCCGCCCAGACGTACCAGTCCCGCTTGGCGTTGGTGCGGCTCGACCGGGACTCGAGGAACCACGGGTGCTCCTCGGAGGTGTGGTTGGCGACCCAGTCGAGCACGACCCGCAGACCGTGGTCGTGCGCGTCCCGCACGAGGGCGTCGAAGTCCTCGAGGGAGCCGAAGACCGGGTCGATGTCGCAGTAGTCGCTGACGTCGTAGCCGAAGTCAGCCATCGGTGACGGGAACACCGGCGAGAGCCAGATCGCCTCGGCGCCCAGGCTGACCACGTGGTCGAGGTGCCGCCGCAGCCCCTCGAGGTCACCGACCCCGTCGCCGTCCGAGTCGGCGAAGGAGCGGGGGTAGACCTGGTACACGGCACTGCGCCGCCACCAGGGCTGGTCGGGACGAGGCGGTCCACGGGTCCCCCGGTCCTCCTGCTCGGACACCTAGCCCACCTCGCCCTCACCCGCGATGATCACCGTGGTGGCGACGGCGAACGTCCACGGCGTGGGACGGGCGATGGCACGAATCGCTGTCACACGAGCCAACGTAGTGGTTCCGGGGCGCCCGCGGGCACTGCTGACGACGGGCGACCCGCGCACGGCTCAGGCGTCGATGCGCTCGCGGTCGAGGGCGTGCGCGGAGTCGATGATGAAGTCCTTGCGTGGGCCGACATCACCACCCATGAGCAGCTCGAACACCCCTGCGGCTGAGTCGAGGTCGGCCGCGGTCACCTTGCGCAGCGTGCGGTGGTGCGGATCCATCGTCGTCTCGGCGAGCTGGTCGGCATCCATCTCGCCCAGGCCCTTGTAGCGCTGCAGCGGCTTGGTCTTCTTGCCCCGCTTGGTCAGCGAGGCCATGGTGCGCCGCATCTCGGCCTCGGAGTAGGTGTAGACGACCTCGTTGGCCTTGGAGCCGGGGTTGACCACCTCGATGCGGTGCAGCGGCGGCACCGCGGCGTAGACCCGCCCGGCCTCGACGAGCGGCCGCATGTAGCGGAAGAACAGGGTGAGCAGCAGGGTCCGGATGTGGGCGCCGTCGACGTCGGCGTCGGTCATGATGATGACCTTGCCGTAGCGAGCGGCCTCGACGTCGAACGTGCGCCCCGACCCCGCCCCGATGACCTGGATGATCGCGGCACACTCGGCGTTGCCGAGCATGTCGGTGACCGAGGCCTTCTGGACGTTGAGGATCTTGCCGCGGATCGGCAGCAGCGCCTGGTGGTCGCTGCTGCGCGCGAGCTTGGCCGTGCCGAGGGCGCTGTCGCCCTCGACGATG